>JAACJQ010000144.1 GCA_016879935.1 Archangiaceae bacterium
CTGAGCGAGGCGGCGCGGCGAGCCGGTGTGACGCGCATGGCGGTGGTGAAGATGCTGACCCGCCTCGGGCTGCTCTGATCAGCGCTCGATGAGCAGGTCGAGGGCGAGCTGCTCCTCGATGTCGCCCAGCACTTCCGCGATGGGCACCTTCTGGGTCGCGGCTTCTTCGAACACCGGCTGCTTCTTCTTCGGCGCCGCTTTGCGCTTCGGTGCGGGCTTCGACTTCGGCTTCTTCTTCGCGACGGGCTTCTTCGCGACCGCCTTCTTCTTCACCTTCGGTTTCGTCTTCGGCTTGGTCTTCGCCTTCTTCCGGGTGGCCATGGCGGGACCATGCCACTCACTTCCGGCCGGCGTCAGGCTTGCCGTCGTGCGGGCCGAGGGAACGTCGCGGTGCGTCGCTCCACCACGAGTCGCCGAGCTTCTCGTTTCGCTCGGGGTGCAGGGGGTAGTGCACCTTGAAGCGCCGCCGCGAGGGCTCGCCCACGATGAGCAGGCGAACGTCGGTGTCGGTGTTGTTGATGATGGTGTGCGCGACGCCGGTGCCGCTCGGCCAGCCCACCGAGTCTCCAGGCGCGAGGCGATGCAGGTGCCCGTCCTGCCAGAGGTCGGGCGTGCCCTCGAGTACGAACACGAACTCTTCTTCGCTGAGCTCGGCGTGCGGGTAGCTCGTGCGCCGGCCGGGCGGCAGCACCTCGTGCCCGATGCCGAGCCGGAAGAGCCCGAGCTTCGACGACAGCTTCGCGGTGAAGCCCAGGCGCTCGTCGTCGCCCGGGTAGCCGCTGTCATCGAGATCGGTCACGTCCTTCCAGTGCAGCACGTTGTCGGGTCGGGTCATTCATCGACCATACGCCGCCAGGGGCCGCCGACGATCGCAGGCAGCTCCTCGCGCAACACCGCTCGCGCGTGCACGAGCGCGAAGCCGAGCAGGTTCTGGCCTCGCCACCGATGCGGCTCGTTCACGAGCGGGTTCTCACGGCCGAGCCCGATGCCCCAGATGCGATCGCGCGGCGCGGCCTCGACGAGAATCGACTGACCCGTCGAGAGCAGGTGCGCCTTCAGGTCTTCGTTCTGCGAGAACTTCGCGTGGCTGCCGAACGCGACGGCGTCGAAGCGGTGACGCTCCCAGACGGCGGCGTCGAAGTGTCGAACCTGACGGCCGAGCGCCTTCACCTTCGCGGGAGACCCTTCAGCGAGGATTCTCGTCAGCATCTCCCGATCGCCGAACAGCCGCGCCTTGCTGGCCATCATGAACTGCTCGGCGTTCACGTACTCGCCGCCGTCGACGACGAACCGGCACGGCGACCACTGCGAGAAGCACGCGTCACTCACGCGGCCGTCTGCGCGCGCGGTGTGACCGTAGAAGGGCCGAAAGGTGAACGACTGAGACGACGCGCGCAGCGCCTCGAGCGTGAGTGGGAGCATGCGGTCGAGACGGTCCAATCAAGTCAAACTGACTTGATTCAGCGGTTGCGACGACGGCGGGTGAAGCGGAGCACGAGCAAGCCCGCGATCGCCTGCGCCAGCAGCGCCTCGGAGCCGGTGCTGCAGCCGCACGCCTTCTTCGTGGTGAGGTTTCCGCCGCCAGCGGTGCCACCAGCGCGCGAGCCACCCGCTGCACCGCCACCCGTCGAGGCCGCTCCGCCGCCGGTCGACGCCGTGCCGCCGCCAGTGGAGGACGAGCCTCCGCCTGTGTTCGCTGTTCCGCCTGCACGACCGCCCCCGGCAGAACCACCGCCTGCAGCGCCGCCGCCCATGCCTGCATCGGTGTCCCACGCGACGCTGAAGGTGGCGTTCGAGAGCACCACACACTCACCGCTGGGCAGCGCTTCGTCGGCCATGAAGTCCCAGGCGATGAAGCGCACGTTCGACATCGTGCCTTCGAAGCGGCCGGCGCCTTCGTCCTTGGTGGCCGTCGTCACGTTCGCGGTGCCGCCCACGGCGAAGTACTCCTTCGCGCAGGTGCCGGTGTCGTCGCATTGCAGGCTCAACACGCCGCACACCTCGCACGAGCCGTACGTCTCTCCTGGAGTGAACGCGTAGTTCGCGGGAATCGAGAGCGGCGGGGTGAAGCCGAAGTAGGCCTCGAGCGAGAGAATGTCGAAGCCTGCGTCGGTGTCGGCCGTGTAGAGCTGCGCGCCCGCGATGTCGTTCGCCGGTTGGTAGCCCGCGCTGGAGTCGACCGTCGGCCACGACGAGATGACGAGACAGCCGCCGTCGCCGGGCATGATCACCACGCCGCCATCGTTCGGCATGTTCGCGCAGTTCACCATCGCGGCAGACGCGGTCTTCGGCGTCGGCGTGCCCACCGTGAAGTCGGCGCGGTTGTTGTCGGTCTCGAAGCAGCCGTTGCCGCCGCGGCGCACCGAAGACGAGGCCGAGGTGTTGCCGGTGCTCATGCCCTCGGAGCAGTTGGTGCTCGTGCCGTAGCCGACGAGATCGATGATGTTGGCTGAGGTTGGGCACGCGCCCGAGAGCGGCGTGGTGTTGCTCACCAGGGCGACCTTGCCTCCCGTCGCCGCGAGCGAGGTCGTGCCTTCGCCATCGAACACCGACAGGTTTGGCGTGCTGCTCGGGCCTGGCGAGCCCATTCGCACGAGGAAGTACCGGCCCGGCTCCACCATGCCCGTCAGCGTCGTCACGACCCAGTTGGTGCCCGTCGCGCTCCCGTACTGCAGCGACTTGCCGCTCAAGTTCACTGGCGCGCTGCCACGGTTGAAGAGCTCGATGAAGTCGTAGCGGTACGCCGACGAGGAGCTGCCACCGCCGCCGTACACCTCGCTGATGACGAGATCGTTCGAGAGCGCCTGCCGTACGCGCGAGGGGTATGGCGCCTTGGTCGATTGCTCGACACCACACGAGAGAAGAACCAGCGCGAGGACGGGTACGGAGAGCTGACGCATGAGGTGGCGCCATAGCGCCAAGCGCCGAACGAGAACAACCCTGCGCCACACGAAGTGGGGCAGGGCTGCTCGGCTCGGTGGAGCGATCTTCAGGGCGTCGGGCCCTGCTCCGGCTCGATGGGGTGCGGCACGTCTGACATCGTCGTGTCGTCGCCGTCGAGCTCGACCGGGCTCTTCGCAACGCGCGCGGCGTTGACGCGGGCCTTCACGTACTTCGGCGAGAGATCCATCGCCTGCTGGTAGGCGTGCTTCGCGTCGTCTGCGCGGCCGACCCGCTCGTAGGCGACGCCGAGGTTGTTCTGCACGTACGAGACGTTCGGCAGCTGCTCGATGGCGTCTTCGAGCACCTCGACGGCCTGCTCGTTCATGTTGGCCCGCAGGTAGGCGAGGCCGAGGTTGTTCATCGCGTACCCATGGTCGGGCTGCAGCGCGATGACGGTCTTGAAGCTGGTGATGGCGCCCTGCAGATCGCCGCTCGAGAGCTGCGCGAGGCCCGTCACCTGGAACGCCTCGGGGTTGCCCGGGTCGCGCGTGGCCGCTTCTCTGCCGGCGGTGATGGCGGCCCCGAAGTCTTTCGCGTGAAGGAGCGCGCGCGCCTGCTTGATGCTCGCGATGGCGTCACCCGAGCGCTGCTGTGCGAGCCGGCCCCAGGCTTCGGCGGAGATCGACGGCTGCCCTGCCTGACGACCGAGCTTCGCGATCAGCTCGAGCGTCTCGGCGTCTCCTGGCGCAGAGAACAGCGCGCGGCGGGCCTCGGTGAGCGCCCCTTTGGGGTCCTGGTCCTGCACGAGCTGTTTGGCGCGCGTGAGGTGATCGACGTTCTTCGTGTCGTGCACGAGCGCGAGCGCGTCGATGGGCATCACCGGCTCTTCGACCTTCGTGAGCGGCACGCCGGAGTCGGGAATGACGGGCGCCACCTTCGCGACGACGACCGGCGTGGGCGTCGCGGGGAACACGGTGACCTTCTTCGGGGTGGAGTCCTCGCAGGCGGCAAACGCGAGGGCGGCGGCGACGGCGGCGACGATCTGCTTCTTCATGACGGGCTCTTTCGTTCCTTCTGGGAGGGAGGTGCTTCCCGCAGGGACTCCAAAGCGAGCGTCGTGCCAGCGCGTAAGTAGGCGTGCGTGTTCCGGTCTTCGGCGACTGCGGAAAAAGGGCCACGTAGGCTGCGTGGTGCGCGGAGGGCACATGCGGCTGCGATGGCGGTTCCCAGCAGAGTCGGAGGCAGCGGCGCGGGCCGAGGTCGACGCGCGCATCGCCGAGTGGTGGCAGGCGTTCGAGGCCAAAGCAGAGGAGATCGAGGCGCTGTTCGCGCAGCGCGTGAAGTTCGATCTCGAGGCCTGGCTGTCGCCGAAGCTGCGAACGATTCACGAGCAGCTCTTCTGGGAGTTCAGCCGCGCGTCGGGCCGCTGGGCGTTCATCGTCACCTGCGAAGAGCGACGCGAGCTGCAGCCACTGGTCGATCGCGTCGTCTCGCTCGCGCCGAAAGGCCTCTTCTGTGACGTGCTCAATGCGCGCCCCGCAGAGCTCACCACCTTCGTGTTGCGAACGGTCGAGAGCCGCTTCCAGGTCGACGCGACGAAGTGGACCGCGGCGGTCGAGCCCGTGGGGCACGGGTTGCTCGGGGTGACGTGGAACGGCGCGACCGACGACGATCATGAGGCGGCCGTGTGGCTGACGAAGGGGCTGTTGGGTGAACACGCGATGGCCGACTGGGTGGGCGCGGTGGTGCCGGGCGGCCGCTCGCTGATGTCGAAGCTGTTTGGGCGTTCGAGCCGCGTCGGGGTGTCGGACTTCGTGGACGCGTTCGGCGAAGCGAAGCGCCGGCAGCACGACGCACGGCCCGATGGTCGGCTGCTCGTGTCGTCGCGTGTGGCCGCCGATGCGAACTGGTCGGTGGCGACGATCGATCCGCGAACGCGTCAGGGTGGGCGGCAGCTCGATCTCCACACGACGCGCACCGCCGACCTCGAGTTGCTCAGCGCGAGCATCGGTGGCGTGCCGTTCTCGTCGTGCCGGTTCTCGCGCTTCGGCGAGACGGTGCTCTACGTGCAGACCGATGGCTTCTCGGACGAGGGCTTCACCTCGACGCTCGCGATGGAGGAGGCGGTCGATGCGGCGCTCGGGCCGCTCGGTCGAACGATCGGCGCAGGCACGGGAGCGCGCTCTTCGTACCTGAACCTCGTGGTGGGCGACGTCGACGCCGCGCTCGAGCGCATTCGTCACGCGCTGCAACAGGGCAAGCTGCCGACGCGCTCGTGGATTCGCTTCTTCGATGACACGCTCGCGAACGAGTGGGTCGGTGTCTGGCCCGACAGCCCTTCCCCGGAGTGAACATGCGAGTCGCGTTCGTCGTGGTGGTCATCGCGGGAGTCTCGTTCGCGAAGGAGCCGAAGCCCGTACGGGTCTCGGGAGTGGCCGAGGTGACCCAGCCCTGGTGCGGTGGCGCGATGCCGCCGCGTGGTGAGGCGCAGCGCGTGCTGCCTCATGCAAAGGCGCGCTTCGTGGTGAAGCCGGGCAAGAAGAACTCGGTCGCTCCCACGGCGCCGGCGATCACCACCGACGACAAGGGGCGGTTCTCGATCTCGCTCACGCCGGGAACGTGGTGCGTCGTGCCGGCCGATCGCAGTGACGAGCCGCCGAGCGAAGTCGCGAAACGTCCGCTCCCGCCCGGCACCGCGCGGCCCATGACGGCGACTCCGCCCGACTTCGCGTGCCTCGACCACGTCTGGGGCGAGTGCCTCGCGACGATCGAGGTCGGCGCTCAGGCGCTCACGAACGTGAAGCTGATGACCTTCGAGTCGTGTGGCTTCACGCGGCCGTGCGAAGCGCCCGGCCCGCAGCCGCCGTCGGCGCCTCCGTCTTCGGCCGATTGACGGTCAGCTCGTGGGCTCGTGCCCGTCGACGGGTGCTCCCTTCGTGGTACAGGCAGGCCCGTCATGAGCTCCGAGCAGGACAAAGAAATCGCCCGTCGCCGCACCTTCGCGATCATCTCGCACCCCGACGCGGGCAAGACGACGCTCACCGAGAAGCTGCTGCTGTACGGCGGCGCGATTCACCTCGCCGGCAGCGTGAAGGCCCGCCGCGCCAAGCGGTACGCCACCTCTGACTGGATGGCGATCGAGAAGGAGCGTGGCATCTCGGTCACCTCGTCGGTGCTGCAGTTCTTCTATCGCGACCACGCGGTGAACCTGCTCGACACCCCCGGCCACCAGGACTTCTCGGAAGACACCTACCGCACGCTCGCTGCCGCCGACGCCGCGGTGATGCTCATCGACGCCGCGAAGGGCGTCGAGCCGCAGACCATCAAGCTCTTCAAGGTCTGCCGGCTGCGCGGAATTCCCATCTTCACCTTCGCGAACAAGCTCGACCGTTACGGCCGCACGCCGCTCGAGCTGATGGACGAGCTCGAGAAGGTGCTCGGCATTCGTGCGTACCCGATGAACTGGCCCATCGGCTCGGGCCCCGACTTTCGCGGCGTGTACGACCGGCGCACGAAGAACGTGCACGTGTTCACCGCGCAGGGCCGCCACGGCGCGAGCGAGGTCGACGAGCAGATCGTTCCGCTCGCGAGCGACGAGATCAA
>JAACJQ010000145.1 GCA_016879935.1 Archangiaceae bacterium
TCCTCTCCGTAGAACATCACCCGGGGCGGGCTGCCCTTCTCGGTGATGATGATGTGGCTCTCTTCGTCGTAGAGCTTCTTCAGGGTCTTCAGAGGGCGCATCGCCGCTGGCTTTTGTCTGTGAGGGCACGGCAGGTCAAGCACGCTCGACGCCGTCTTCTCGGGCAGGCCTAGACTCGAAGAATGACGCGACTGCTGCTGCTGGCGTTCTTCGGTGCTGCCGTGCCTGCCCAGGCGGGCGAGGCGCCCATTCTCGAGATTCCCGTCGGCTCGCTCGGCGTGGCGACGGTCGTCGGCGTGAAGGGCGACCAGACGAGGCTTCGGCTCGTGTTCCCGGCGGCGGTCGTCGAGAACCCCAACGGTGGCCAGGTGCCCGCGGGAGAGACGTTCACGAAAGGACCCGTGACCATCAAAGGCGAGCTGGTGCTCTTCGACCGTTCGGGCGTCGTGCATCGCTTTACGGCGAAACCCTTCACGATGCGCTTCTGGTGCGAGAACGACGGCGGGTACCAGGTGCGGCCCGAGCTCGAGCTGTCGCTGACGTTGCCGCGCGCCCTCGTGCCTCAGCCTGCGCTGCAGAACCTCGCTGGCTTCATCGTCGTCGCGCCGAAAGGAAAGCCGCCCACGCTGCCTCCGCTCACCCGGCCGGCCGGCGCTCCGAAGCTGGCGCTGGTCGGCGATCTCGATGGCGACGGCAGACCCGAGGCTGGGCTCGAGACCGCGCCAGACCCCGCGAACAACTGCGACGGCAAGCCGCGCAACAACCTCACCATCGAGCTCGTCATGGCCACCGGCGCCGAGTCACTGCGGTGCTGCGGGCCCTGACTCAGGCGGCGAGGGCCAGCGCCGGCTGCTTCGACTCGACCATCGACTCCGGGTTCTCGACGCGGGCCTTCAGGGTCTCGAGCGCCGACGCGCAGTACATGCCGTCTTCGATGCGCTCGTCGAAGGTGTACTTGATGGTGCAGACCAGCCGCGGGCCTTCGGGCGTCATGATGGTCTTCGAGCGGCCGAGCGCGGCGAAGAAGGGGCAGTTCCCGTACTCGTAGAGGTGGTGGTACGCGCTCTCGAGCCCGACGCTGCCGAGGTTCGCGACGAACATGCTGGTGTAGAGCGGGTCGTGGTCGATGAACTGCTTCGGCAGCAGGTTCCACCGGTCGGCCAGCTTCACGAGCTTCATCGCGAGCCCGAGCAGAAACACGGGCAGCATCGTGAGCAGATCGAGCTCTTTGTCCTGCGAGCTCTTCTTCTCGCTGCGGCCGGCCTTCACGTCGCCGTGGGTGAGGGCGACGAGCTCGGCGAACGACTTCACCGTGTCGACGCGGCGCTTGATGACGACGAGGGGCGCGCCGTTGGCGAGCTTCTTCTTGGCGGCGAAGCTGATGAAGACGCCATCGCGCTGCCACAGCCGGCTGCCCGAGACGAAGCGGTTGAGGCGCGGCCACTCGGCGAAGGCCTGCGCCGTGGCGTAGAGGAAGACGTGGAAGACGGAGATCTTCTGGTCGGGGTGCGCGGCGTTCCATCGGTCGACGAAGGCCTGCGTCTTCGTGAGGTCGAGCTCCTGCTCGAAGCCCACCGTCGACTCGGTTCGCGTCGGCATCAGGAACGGCATGATGGCGCGGCTGGGTTTCACGTCGGTGCAGCGCTTCGCGTCGGGGCGGGTCGTGAGCATGCACTCCCGCAGAGCAGGGCTCGGGCCGCGAGCTTGTGGAGTGAGATCAGCCGGTTGCCGGCCCTGGCGTGTGCACCGGGTTGCACAGCGTGCAATCGGCTCCCAGTGGACCGTGCAGCTGCGTCAGCGCAGGTCGAGCACGGGCCAGTTGTAGCTTCGAGCGAGCGCGCGCAACCGCAGGTCGGGGTTCACCGCCGTCGGGCGGCCCACCGCGGTGAGCATCGCGTAGTCACTCGCCGAGTCGGAGTAGGCGAAGCTCTTCATCAGCGAGATGTCGTGCTTCTCGCAATACTCGCGAATGACGTCGGCCTTGTTCGCGCCCTCGATGATGGGCGGAATCACCTTGCCGGTCGCCTTGCCTCCGACGAACTGCATGCGATTGGCGATGAGATCGTCGGCGCCGAGGTGTCGCGAGAGCGGCGACATCGTGAAGTCGAGGGCGCCCGAGACGAGCACGACTTTGCAGCCGGCGCGGCGGGCCTGATCGATGAGGTCTTGCGCGCGGGGGAAGATGGCCGGCTTGATGACGTCGTTGAAGAGGTCTTCGTTGAGCGTGAGCAGCCGGTCTTCGCTGAGCCCCTCGTACTGGCGGTAGAAGTACTCGTTGAAGATCTTGCGGTCGATGAGGTTGAGCACGCCGAAGACGGGCAGGTTCGCCACCGTCTGGAGCGTGCGCCGCGCGATGCCCGCGTAGCTGCCTTCGTTCATCGCGTAGTAGCCGTACGCGTGCACGACGTTGGTGCTGATCAGCGTGCCGTCGACGTCGAAGAAGGCGGCCTTGCCCTGGGCGCGGCGCTCGGGCTCGGCCGGCTTCAGGGCGTCGGTCTTCACAGGGTACTCGTGCTTCATGGCAGACGGCGCCCTAGCACAGGTTCGGCCCAAGGCACCTCACAGCCAGCCGTGCTCGAGGTACCACTCCCCCGAACGTTTCACCGACTCCCGCACGCTGCGCTTCGCCGTGAACCCGAGCAGGCGTGTCGCCTTGTCGGTCGTGCACGTCCACCCTGGCGCCAGCAGCTGCCGCGCGAGCTTGCGATTGAGCGGCAGCTTCCGCCCCGAGACGGTGGAGACGAGATCGGCGAGCCCACCTGCGCCGAGCAAGACCGACTCGGGCAACGGCACCGTGCGCGTCTTCAGCTGCAGCACCTCGGCGATGTACGTCATCAACGACTCGACGCTCTCGGTCTGCGCCGACGCACAGAAGAAGGCCTGCCCCACCGCCTCCTTCCGCTCGCCCTGCAGCACCAGCTGCTCGAGCACGTCTTCGACGTCGATGAACGAGATGCGCCGCTCACGACCGAGCAGCTTCAGCACGATGCCCCGCTTCACCAGTTTGAAGAAGGTGAGGTTCTCGTGGTCGCCGGGCCCCACGATGCGCGCGGGGCGGCAGCTCGTCACCTCGAGCCGGTCCTGGAACGAGAAGAGAATTCGTTCGGCCTCGGCCTTCGATTCGCCGTACCACTCCTCGGGCGCAAACGGGTCCTCCTCGCGGCGCGGTTGGCCGTTGAGCGAAGGCCCCGACGCCGCGAGCGAGCCGCACAACACCAGCCGACGCGCCTTCATCTGCACCATCGCCTCGGCCAACAGCCGTGTGCCCTCGGCGTTCACCCGCATGAAGTCGGAGCGCGTCGTGCCCCGGCGGATTCCAGCCAGGTGGTAACAGACCTCGACGCCGTCGAGGGCAGCCGCGAGGCTGGCAGGGTCGGTCACGTCGCCGGAAACGATCGAAACGTCAGGGTGCGCGAGGGCAGAACGGTCACTTCCCTCGCGGACGAGGCACCGCACGTCGTGCTTCCGCTCGGCGAGAAACGAGGCCAGCCACGACCCCACGAAGCCGTTGGCGCCGGTGATGAGAACGCGCATGCCGGGCACTCTCCCTCGAAAGAAATCAACGAGGGGCTGTTTTCTCTCGTGTGACGTGCTACCTCGTGCGCCCGGTTCGCACGAAAAGGAACCGCCAAGTCCCCCTGAGGGGAGGAGACAAAACGAACATGGCCGCCAAGAAACCCGCGAAGCGAAAGCCCAGTGCAGCGTTCATGAAGCCGATGACGCCCTCTGACACCCTGGCAGAGATCGTCGGCTCCAAGCCGCTTCCCCGCACCGAAGTGACGAGCAAGGTGTGGGCGTACATCAAGAAGAACAAGCTCCAGGACGACAAGAACAAGCGCAACATCAACGCTGACGACAAGCTCAAGGCCGTGTTTGGCGGGAAGAAGACCGTCAACATGTTCGAGATGACGAAGCTCATCAGCAAGCACCTGAAGTAATCGCTTCTTCGTGAAGCAACTGAAGGGGCTCGTCGGCAACGACGGGCCCTTTCTGATTTTCAGGGGTCGTGTTCCACCGCTCAGCGCGGTGCGAGGTAGCCCAGCAGCATCCGCTCGATGGCCTGCGCGAGCGTGTCGTCGTCGAGCGAGTCGGGCCTTCGAAGCACGCCGTCGTGCGTGAGACTGTGCGTCGCGTTCGCGAGCACGTGCATGGCGAGGTCGAGATCTTCACCATCACGCAGGCGATGCCGATGCTGCTCGAGCACGGCGCGGAAGATCTGCGCGGCCTCTCTCGCGCGCGCGGCGAGCTGCTCGTAGCGCCCGAGGTGTTGCAGGGCCGCGAGCGTCTGGCGCATCAACGCGCCCTCCTGTCGTTGGAAGTCGAGAATCGCGCGCACCATGAGGCGCAGCGCTTCTTCGAGCGTCGTCGCGGGCGTCATCGTCGAGAAGCGCTCGAGGTGAAAGGCGAGCTCGCGCTGTGACTGGCGCTCGGTGATCTCGGCGACGAGCGCGGCCTTGTCGGGGAAGTACTGGTAGAGGCTTCCAGGAGAGACACCTGCCTTCGTGGCGACCTGCTGCAGCGTGAGCGACTCCCAGCCTTTGTCCGCGAGCAGTGTGCTGCCGGCTTCGACGATGGCGTCGACGAGCGCCCGGCTCCGTGACTGCGAAGGGCGTTTGCGCGGCTGCAGGCGCTTCGGGAGCGTCTTCGCGGCAACTCGTCGGCGCGTCGTCATGGCCCGGTGCTAACGCCAGCGTGGGAGCGGATGCCAGCCGCAGTGAGGCCCTGATGAGCGCGAGTGATGAAGGTCGAGCTCCGAAGCCTCGAGTGAGCAGCACGGAGCAGTGGAATGGCGCGAACGCTCCAGCGGACCCGAACCCGCGAGACCTCGTGAGGCCGGCGCTCGTTCGAGCGTGGACTCCGCACATTCCTCGCGACCCTGGAGCACTCGAGGCTTCGGAGCCCAACGTCAGCTCCGTCACCTCTGAGCCGTGTTTCCTGGCTCGCTGCTACGCCGCGGCGTGGGAGATCTCGTTCTCGACCGCCGAGGCCCGCGCGACGCCGTGAATGATGCGCGCATGGCTCGCGAGCGCCGAAAAGAACGTCGCGTTCACGTGGTACGGCACGCCGAACTCCTTCGCGCACGCCTCCACGATGGGCGCGAGCGCGGGGTAGTGACCGTGACTCACTCGCGGGAAGAGGTGGTGCTCGACCTGGTGGTTGAGCCCGCCCGTGAGCGCCGTCGCGAGCGCGTTGCCTGGCGCGAAGTTCGCGGTCGTTCGGAGCTGATGCACGAAGAAGTCGTCGGCGAGCGTTCCTGACGCATCGGGGCTCGGCAGCGCTGGCCCCTCGACGACGTGCGCGAGCTGGAAGACCACGGCCGCCGTGAAGCCCGTCGCCGCCATCACCAGCACGTACCCCATCGCGATCTGCCACCACGGCCGCGCGCTCACGAGCAGCGGCACCACGAGCCACAACGTCAGGTGCGCGAGCTTTCCCGCCACCACGTCGACGACGTCACGCACCGTCACCTTGCCCGGGCGCTCCTGCAGCTGAACGAAGTCTTTCAAGAACACCCACGACAGCATCGTGAGGCCGTACAGCGGCCACGCGTAGACGTGCTGGAAGCGCACGATCCACGGCGCGTCGGGCTTCTTGTACAGATGCAGCAGCCCCGCGGGCTCGAGGTCGTGGTCGGCGCCGGGCACGTTGGTGAACGTGTGGTGAATCGCGTTGTGCGCCCAGGCCCACATTCGTGAGCTCGCGCCCATCAAGTCGAAGCTCCGCGAGAAGAGCGCGTTCACCCAACGGCGTGACGAGAGCGCTCCGTGAATCGCGTCGTGGCCCACGTTGAAGCCAACCTGCGCGATGCAGAAGCCCGTCGCCAACGAGAGCGGAACCGCGAGCCACCAGGGCAACAAGAGAAACACCAGCGCCGCCCAGCCGGCTGCCGTGAGCACGAGCGAGAGCAGGCCCACTGCCCACGCCGAGCCTGTCGCGTGCCGACTGCGGCCCTGGAAGTACTGGTCGACACGGCGGGTGAGCTCCGTTCGAAACGCAGACGACGACTGTTCGAATCGCATGCCCTCTTGCGTAATCAGCCTTCGTCACCGCTCCGTAATCGACCCCGTTCCAGTCGAGCGCCAAGGTTCACGAACGCGAGACCTGAGCGGGTGATGCTTCGGCGACGCGGGAATTCGTCAGCCACTGCCGGTGGTTGCGCCACCGATTCGGCGGCCGTTGGCCTTCGTCAACGCGAGTGGTGGGCGAGGTGGTGCCCCCGCTATTCGTGCGGGCATGAAGATCATCGTGCTCGGTGGAACGGGGTTTCTCGGCGCGAAGACGGTCGACGCGCTCAGGCAGTTTCCGCAGGTCGAGGTGCTGGTGGCGAGCAGACGAGGGCCGCTCGTCGTCGACCTCTCGAAGCCCGAGACGTTCCCGGCGCTGCTGCCCGCAGACGTCATCATCGACCTCACCGATGGAACGCGCAGCCAGCCCGACGCGCTCGCCTCGTGGTGTCTGCAGAACGGCAAGACGCTGCTGGAGGCGACCTCCGATGCCGAGACCGTTCGGCGATTGGTGCAGGCTGCTCGCCAGTCGGCGGGGCCGGGCCGGGTCGTCGTGGGGGCGGGCATCTTCACGGGCGTGAGCAACCTGATGGCGCACGCGGTCGCCGACGAAGCCGGTGAGGGAGCGTCACTCTCGTGGGCCGTCGCCTCGAGCCCCTTCTCGGGCGCAGGCAAGGGCACCATCGCGCTCATGGTCGACGCCGCCGCGCGAAAGGCGGTGCGAACGGTGAACGGCCGTCGCGAGGAGTCGACCCTCTCCGCAGGCCCGACGCTCGACTTCGCAGGCACGAAGCGCCCCTCGCTGCGCATGTCGCTGGCCGAGGCCGAGATGTTGCCGCTGAGCACGAAAGCGAGCTCCATCGAGACGTTCTTCGCGCCGAAGCCGGGGCTGCTCGTCACCGCGTTCACGCTGATTCCCGCGTTCCTGTTGCAGGCGAGGTGGTTTCGCGCGGCGCTCGAGCTGTACTTCACGGTGCTGCGTCGCTTCGTGCTGCGCAGCGTTCCCTCGTCGGTGCAGATGGTCGCGCGCGCCGAGAAGAACGGTCGCGTGTTCGAACGGCACACGAGTTCGAATGACGGCATGGAAGCGGCGGCGTTCGCGATCGCTGCGATGGCCGAGGGCGTGGCGAAGGCGCCGTTGGTGCCGGGCTTGCGCTTCATCGACGAGGTGTTGCAGTTCGAGTCCGTGGTGGCGCGCGTGAACGAGGTCGCGGGAAGGCCCGTGTACGACGCGCCGCATGGACGTCTGCTCACCGCTGCCCCCGGCGCTCGCGACAGCGCTGCGTGACCACGACACCGGGCTGCGA
>JAACJQ010000146.1 GCA_016879935.1 Archangiaceae bacterium
AACTTTCCATCGACCTCGCCGACGTCGAAGCCGGCGTCACGCAGCGTGCGCTGCAACCGCTCCACATCTTCTCCGCGCGAGCCGCGGCGCAGCACCCGCGTCATCGGCACGTCGTTCGCCGGTCTCGCTGCCGCGACGCTCGCATCGAACCCGTCACGCACCTGCAGCAGCTCGGTCTGCGGCCGCTGCACCTCTTCGACCCGCCCGGTCGCCGTCGTCTGGCGAACCTGCTGCGGCGTCGAGACTGCAACTGACTTGATCATCTCGAAGCTCCTCGTTTCGAACTGCGTTGTGCGAGGAGGATGCGAAGGCCTGCCGCGCCCGTGCATTGCGAAGAACATCAGCCGGTTGCCGGAAATGCCGCGGAGAACGCACGCGAAACTGTCAACAGACGAGACAGCCTCAGACGAAGCGCCAGTCGTGTGAGGGCACGATGACGGGAGACGGCATCAGCCCACGCGCGCGTTCGAGCTCGAAGTGTGCAGCCCACAGCGCGCGGCAGAGCGCGTCGAGCACGTAGCGGAGCGGCCTTGGCGACGAACCCTCGAGCGCATCGAGAAACGAAACCACGTCGTGCACGCCAGCCAGCAGGCGAACTTCACCGCGAGAGATGGGCCGATCGCGCTCGTCGACGATGGCGTGACGCGCGAGCACCTCGTTCACCATCGCGTGCCCGCCCTTCTCTTCGAGCACGCGGCGCAGCACGTTCGCCAGGTGCCCACGGTCGAGCAGGAGCGACTGGCGCTTCCACACCTTGCGGGGCCGCAGATCGAACGCCTCGCGGTGCGAGAGGTGAACGAGCGCGTGATCTCCGATGAGGCCCTTCGGCAACACGCCGCGCAGGTGCCGTACGCGCGAGTCCTTCGGCAGGTGCTTCGTCGTCTGGGTGGCCCAGCGAATGAACGGGTTCACCTTGTCGGAGCTGCGGCGACGGTTCACGACGAGCCGCACCTCGCGATCGCTCGACTCGTACACGCCGTCGATGTCGTCCCACGCCTCGGGGTCGTTCGAGAGCGACGCCATCACCGTCGACACCTGCCGCCGCACCGCGCGCTTCACCCTCGCCTTCTCACGGCCTGCGCTCCGCCACCTCGAGGGCAGAATGGAGCGCGCCATGTCCCTCTCCTTGTCGGTTCGCATGGGCCGGCCAGACGTGGCTGGCCAAAACGGCTGACAAATGGCTCCACGAACTTGAAATCACTGAGAAATCAGCCCATGAAACAGATGGCGCCCCTCACCCGTAGGTCACTTCGAAAGCCGGCATGCAGAGTCCGAGCGACGAGGAACTCATGGAGCGCTACCAGGAAGGTGACGCAGGCGCGATGGAGGTGCTCTTCGAGCGCCACGCGTCGGGCGTGCACGCCTTTCTCGCGCGCATGGTGCAAGACCGGGCGCTCGCCGACGACCTGCTGCAGACGACGTTTCTCTCGGTGGTGCGCTCGGCCGACCGGTATCAACGCGGGCTGAAGCTGGTGCCGTGGCTGCTCACCATCGCCGGCAACGCCGCGCGCGACACGCTGCGGAAGAAGAAGCTGCAGGTCGAGGTGCTGCACGACGACGATGACGGTGTGCCGGTGGAGCCGAGCGTCGAGCCCGCGCTGTCAGACCCCGGTCAACGACGCCGCATCGAGACCGCGTTCGCGCAGCTGCCGGCGCAACAGCGCGAGTGCGTCATTCTTCACAAGCTCGAGGGCCTGTCGTTCGAGCAGATCGCCCAGATGCTCGACATCACCGAGACCGCCGCCCGCATTCGCGCGCACCGCGGCTACGACAAGCTGCGCGAGCTGCTGGAAGAGAAGAACTGATGACGAACGACGTGCCACTTCCGCCTGCTCCGAAGCCGGCGTCGAACGACGCGCTGGCGAAGGCGCGCGCGGCCATGCGCAGCGAGCTGACGAAGCGCCGGCCCGCGAGCTGGACGGCGAACGTGGCGAAGGCGTCGGGCACCATCATCGGGCTCTGCGTCGTGGTGGCAGGCGTGATGTTGACGATCGGCGCGTGCACGCTCGACTTCCTCTCGACGCGGGCCATCACGCTCGCCTCGCTCATCACCGTCGGCGTGGTGACGACGTGGGCCTCGCTGCGACCGCAGGGGCGCGTGGGCCGCATCGCGTCGGTGGGCCTCGTGGTGCTCTCGGCGGTGCTGCTGGTGGTGATGCGCGGCGCCGGCACTCCTTCAGACTCGCCACACTGGGTGTGCACGGTGAGCCACTTCGCAGTGGGGCTCGCTCCCGCGGCGGTGGTGATTGTGCTGCTGCGGGGCATGGCGCCCAACCGGTTGCGCAGCATCGTTGCCGGGCTCGCGGCCGGCACCACGGGCGCCTTCGTCGGAGAGCTCGCGTGCGCCAAGCCTGCCGGCCACGTGGCGGTCTTTCATCTCTCGGCGTGGGTGGCCGTCGCCCTCGTCGTCACCCTCGTCTCTTCCAGGCTGACACCCCGGAGCTACGCACCATGATTCTTCGTGAAGACGTCGACCAGGCCGCCGTGCGCATCGGCCAGCGCGTGACGGTGCTGTGTGGTGACGACGAGACGGCTGACGAGCGGTTTCACGGCCAGCGCGGTGTGGTCGTGGGCTTCTTCGCCGATGACGTCGAGCTCGTGCGGGTCGAGGTCGAAGGTCTGGGTGAGGAGTGGTTCTTCGTGAACGAGCTGATCATCGAGCCGATGCGACTCCGGCGAACGCCCCGAGCCGCCGCCCAGGAGCAGCTCTCGGCGTTCTCCTGATCAGGGGTTGCCCGCGCGCTTGATGGCGAGGAAGAACGGGCTCGCGGTGGTTCCGGTCGTGACGAGCAACAGCTCGCCCGTCGGGTGAACGTTGCGCAGCGCGAGCGGCAGCAGTTCTCGATAGTCGGAGCTGGTGACGGGCGCGTTCGTCAGCGGAATGTTCGACACCCCACCCGTCGTCGCGTCGAACACGTCGATCTGCGCACGAACGGACGTGAACGCGTACACACGGTCGTCGCTGCCGTATTCGATCTGCGTGTCGATCACGCCGTCGAAGTCGCGACGGGTCGGCTGATCGCTGAGCGACGTCGGCGCGGTCGCGAACATCGACAGCTTGCGCTGCGTGCCCTCGGCGTTGACGAACAGCACCGCGAAGGCTGCGCTCTTGTACGACGTGGCGACGTCAGCGACGAAGAACCCGCTGGGCGGTGACACGAGGTGCTGCGCGGTGACGTCGGAGGTGCCGTCGAAGAACACGAGGCCCCTGCTGCGGTCCCACGCGATGAAGGTGTTCAGGGCCCGGCGCGGAACGAAGTTCACCACGCCCCTGAAGTCGGAGGTGATGGTGAACTGCTGCTGGTCTTTCACGAGGCGGTACACCGTCGAGGTGTCGACCGTGTCGCGAACGAAGCGGCTGACCGTGCCCGTCGACGAGACGGCGACGCCGCGCGAGAGCCGGGTGCTCTCGGTGTCGAAGCGCTCGGGCGGCGCCACCCGCGGGAACTTCGTGGTGCTCACGCCGGGCAACACCACCCACACGTCTTCGTTGGGCGCCATGTCAGGCCGACCGATCGACGCGCCCATCGACGGGTTCGTCAGCGGAGGAGACACGGTCGTCTGTGCGCTCGGGTACGAGTACACGACCCCGCGAATCGGCTCCCCGGCCGGCCTCGAGGCGTACACGACCTTCGCCCTGGCGACGCCCACGCTGAAGGGCGTGAAGGGCTTTGGAATCGGGTCTCCCAGGCGCGTCATGCAGAGGCCCATCGGGCTGGTGCACGGGCCCGGTAGCGCACAGGGCATCGCGCTGGTGCCGCACACGTTGACGATGATGGCGCGCTGCACCCCGGCGGCACCGAGCGCCAACGAGCTGGTCTCGATGGTCACCGAGCTCTCGGTCGACGCCGTCTGAGCCACGCCAGACCAGCCATCGGTGGAGCGCTGCCACACGCGGCACTCGGCGTCGGTGTTCGGGAACGCGGCGCGCGCTGCGGGGTCGAACGGGTACGTGATGCGAACCGGTGCCTTCAGCTTCGTGGTGACGGGCTCGATGGCGAACAGCGGGCCCACCCGAAAGCCATCACCCGGCAACGGCGTCTCGTCGTCACCAGGCACGAACGAGAACTCGACCTCGGTGTCGAGCGCGCCTGCCGGCACCTCGAGCCTGGCGCCAGCCAGCCCATCGGTTTCCGGCGCCGTGAGGCTGCCACCCGCAGGCCCGAGCTTTCCCGACAGCGCGACCAACTCGACTGGCTTCGAAGGTGTACAGCCAATGACGGCAAGGGTCGCGACGAGAGCTCGCCAGGTGCGCATGCGAGTTCGCTAGCACGAATCTCGGGCTCGTCAGGTTGCGAATTCTGAAACGCCGCCAGCACCGTGACGCTGGCGGCGCCGTCGACCGCTTCAGTTTCGCCTGTACATCGTCATCACGCAGGCGCCGCCGAGGCCGAGGTTGTGCTGCAGCGCGACCTTCGCGTTGGGAACCTGGCGCTCTCCTGCCGTGCCGCGCAGGTGCCACACGAGCTCGGTGCACTGGGCGAGACCGGTGGCGCCCAGTGGGTGCCCCTTCGAGAGCAGCCCGCCCGACGGGTTCACGACGTATTTGCCGCCGAAGGTGTTGTCGCCGTCCCAGATGAACTTCTCGGCTTCACCTTCGGGGCACAGGCCGATGGCCTCGTAGGTGAGCAGCTCGTTCGTGGTGAAGCAGTCGTGCAGCTCGACGACCTGCACGTCCTTCGGGCCGAGGCCCGCCTTCTCGTACAGCTTGTCGGCGGCCTGCTTCGCCATGTCGTAGCCGATCATCTTGATCATCGACTGGCCCTCGAAGCTCGACGGGAAGTCGGTCGTCATCGTCTGCGCGGCGATCCACACCGGGTTGGTGAGACCCTTCTTCTTGGCGAACTCGTCGCTGCAGAGAATCGCGGCGGCAGCACCACACGTCGGCGGGCAGCACTGGAAGCGGGTGAGCGGGTCGAACACCTCGTCGCTCGCGAGAATCTGCTCGACCGACAGCACCTCGCGGAACAGCGCGTACGGGTTCTTCGCCGCGTGCTGCCGCGCCTTGTTGGCGATCTTCGCGAAGGTCTCGCGCTTCGTGTCGTACTTCCACCGGTACTCACGGCCGGCACCGCCGAACATCTGCGCCGCGAACGGAGCCTGGTTCACGCCCTGCTGCTCGTTCATCACGTTGACGTGTTTGTCGAGGGGGTTGGTGCGGTCGGCCCACGACGACGCGAGCGCGCCCTTCTGCATCTGCTCGAAGCCGACGGCGAGCACGCACTCGGCCAGCCCGCCCTCGATGGCCTGCCGGGCGAGGTAGAGCGCCGAGCTGCCGGTGGAGCAGTTGTTGTTCACGTTGATGACGGGAATGCCCGTCTGCCCGACGGCGTAGACGGCGCGCTGGCCGCAGGTGGAGTCGCCGAAGACGTAGCCGGCGTACGCCTGCTCGAGCTCCTTGAAGTCGACGCCCGCGTCCTTCATCGCCTCTTTGATGGCTCCGCTCGCCATCACCTCGTAGCCGTCGGAGGCGCCGGGCTTCTGGAACTTCACCATTCCCACGCCGATGACATTGACCTTGCGACCCATGATGTGTGCCTTTCGTGAAGTGGTGAAATTCAGACGAGCTGCTTGAAGAAGCCGAGGCGGTGTACCGGTTTGACCGAGCCGTCGATGCGAACGTCTCCGTGCTGATAGAGCGTCTGCGCCGCGCCGGTCTTCGCGAACTCGGCGAGGGCGTCGTCGCTGAGCGTGATGGTGGTGTTCGCCTTCGCGTCGGCGCCGTCCTTGATGACGGGCGTGGCCGAGGCGAGGTCAGCGGTGAACGCGGGGCCGTCTTTCACCTTGAAGGCGATGACCGCGCCGACCTCCTTCGCGAGCGCCGGGTTCTTCGTGAGCCGGTCTTTCAGCGCCGCGATGATGATGGGCGCCTTCGCTCCAGCCGCGGGAGCCGCAAACGGTGCTGACGCCGAAGCCGCGGGCGCAGCGCCGAGCGCCGCCTCGAACTCCTTGCGATCGATCTTCTTGAGGAAGTCGAGCTTCTGCGACGCCATCACGTTGCCGCTGATCTTCAGCTTGCCGCCCTGGAACAGCTTCATCGGGTCGGCCTTGCCGCTCACCATGTCGAGCCAGTCGGCGTCGGAGAGGTCGAGCGTGCAGTCGGCCTTCTCGATGGTGCCTGACTTCACCGAACCACCGCCGTTCTTCAAGTCCAACACCCAGGCGGAGTCGGGGTTCTTCAGGCGGAACTGGTAGACGTTGCCGACGCCCTTCACGAGGTCGGGGTTCTTCGACAGGTACGCGCCGATGGCCTGGAAGGTGATGGCCGAGGTGACCGTCGCTGCCGCCGCAGGCGCTGGAGTTGCCGTCGCAGGAGCCGCGACCGCCGACCGGTCCATCTTCTTGAGGAAGTCGAGCTTCTGCGACGCCATCACGTTGCCGCTGATCTTCAACTTGCCGCTCTGGAACAGCTTCATCGGGTCGGCCTTGCCGCTCACCATGTCGAGCCAGTCGGCGTCAGAGAGGTCGAGCGTGCAGTCGGCCTTGTCCACCGTGCCGGCCTTCACCGCGCCGCCGCCGTTCTTCAAATCCAACACCCAGGCAGAGTCGGGGTTCTTCAGGCGGAATTGGTAGACATTGCCGACGCTCTTCACGAGCTCGGGGTGCTGGCCGAGGTACGCGCCGATGGCGTCGAACGTCGTGGCGGCGTCGAGCTTCGGAGCAGCCACCGCAGCGGGCGCCGACTTCGCCGCCTCCTTCGACTTCGGCTTTGGAATCTCGGCGTACAGCTCGACGGCCGCGTTCGAGATGCAGACCTTCTCGCGCTCGACGACGGTGGCGCGAACGATGATGCGCAGGTCGTTCTCCTTCCACATCTCGATCTTGAGCGTCTCGCCGGGGAACACCGAGTCGGCGAAGCGAACCTTGATGCTCTTGAAGAGGCGCGGGTCGCCCTTGCTGAACGCGTTGACGACGGCGCGGCCGACGAAGCCGAAGGTGCACAGCCCGTGGAGGATGGGCTTCTGGAAGCCGAACATCGACGCGAACTCGGGGTCGACGTGCAGCGGGTTCCAGTCGCCCGAGAGGCGATAGAGCAGCGCCTGGCTCTCGCTCGTCTTCTCGGTCACCACCGCGTCGGGCGGCCGGCTGGGCGGCACGTTGATGTCGGCCGAAGGGCCACGGTCTCCGCCCCAGCCACCGGTGCCACGCGCGAGAATCGAGATGTCGTTCTTCACCAGCAGCTCGCCCGACTGCGCATCGTAGGAGTCGATGTGCATGACGACGATGGCGTTCTTGCCCTTGTCGAAGATGTCGGTGATGCGCCCCTTGTGCACGAGCTCGGCGCTCGGCGGCAGCGGGCGAACCAGCTCGGTGTACTGCTCACCGTGCAGCACGCGGTCGAGCCCGTAGTTGAGCCCCGGCGCCGTCTTGCCCTCGGCCATCGACTTGAAGAGCGCGTTGAGCGCGGGCACCACTCCGTACGTCGGCAGCGCGTAGAAGCCGTCGCCGTTTCGCTCGAAGACGACGTGCAGGTCGTTGGGGTCGGTCGGGTTCTTTCCAGCGCCGACGCCGAGCGCATAGAGGGCGAGGTCGCGTTCGTCGTAGCGCGAGCGCACCTCGGCGAGCTCGGCGCCCAGGGCCGCGTCGACGTCGATGAACTCGTTGCCGCCCTTCGACTTCGACGAGAGGTTCGACATCACGGGCCCGAGCGCCTCGGTGATGTTCGCCGGGTGCGTGGCCTTGCCGAAGTCGGTGACCTGCTCCCACGCGTTGCGGAGCGCCTCGGGTGTGATCTCACGGCCGAGCTTGAACGTCTTGCCCTCGGTGCGCTCCCAGCGGAGCTTGCCGAAGAAGCCCGCGCCGACCTCGAACAAGCCGCCGTTCTCGGTGCACTCCTCGTGCGCGAGCCAGCCGACCAGCGGCGTCACGTACTCGGGCTTGAGGTTCTCGAGCATGTCCTTCGGCATCACGGTCTCGGTGAGGCGCGAGGCAGCGATGGGCGCGATGGCGTTGCTGCGCACGTTCTTCTTCTCGCCCTCGATGGCGAGCGTGTTCGAGAAGCCGACGAGCCCCAGCTTCGCGGCCGAGTAGTTCGCCTGACCGAAGTTGCCGTAGATGCCCGCGGCCGAGGTCGTGAAGATGATGCGGCCGTAGCCCTGGTCACGCATGTACGGCCACGCGGCGTGCGAACAGGCGAAGGCGCCGTTCACGTGCACGCGCATGATCAGGTCCCAGTCGTCCTTCGTCATCTTCTGGAAGCTGACGTCGCGGAGAATGCCGGCGTTGTTCACCAGCACGTCGATGCGCCCGAACGCGTCGATGGCCGTCTTGACGATCTTGTCGCCGTTCTCGACCGAGTCGTAGTTGGCGACGGCGGTGCCGCCGGCTTCCTTGATCTCGGCGACCACCTTGTCGGCCGCCGCAGACGACTGGCCCTGCCCGTGCGCCGTGCCGCCGAGGTCGTTCACCACGACCTTCGCGCCGCGCTTGCCGAAGAAGAGCGCGTGGCTGCGACCCAGCCCTGCGCCCGCGCCGGTGATGACCACGACCTTGCCGTCGAAGCGAAGCTCACTCATGCGTGCGTCCTCTCGAGGGGCCACCACGGCGGCCCGAAAACGTGCGGAACGCAGGCTTCACAGCAGAAGATTGATTCCAGAGTCAACATCGCGCGCGTGTCCCTCCGCACACAACTGGAGCAGACTGCAACCCCACATGCGTGCGCTCTCCGCAGCCCTCAAGGTCCTCCTCGGCCTCACGCTCGGTGTCGTCATCGCCGAGTTCGCCTTTCGCGCGCGTGACGACGGCGCGTTTCCGCACCTCAACCTCTACGAAGCCGACGCCACGCTCGGGGTGAAGCTCACGCCCGGCGCCGAGATGCGGCTCAAGCTCGGCAAGAACCCGACGACGACGATTCACACCAACGCGCTCGGGTTTCGCGGCGCCGACTGGCCCGCCCCGGCAGCGAGCGACGTGCTCGTGGTGGGCGACTCGCAGGTGTTCGGGCTGGGCGTGGAGGACACGGAGACGTTCTCGGCGCAGCTCGCCACGCTGCGAAAGGTGAACGTGCTGAACGCCGGCGTGCCGACGTACGGGCCAGGCGAGTACACCGCGCTGGTCGAGCGGCTCGTCGCCGAACGCAAGCCGAAGCACGTCGTCTACGTGATGAACGTGTCGAACGACCTCTTCGAGCTCGGCATCGCCAACACCTCGCGACACCAGGTGTGGGACGGCTGGGCCGTGCGCACCGAGACCGCGCCGGGCAGCACCACGAACTTTCCGTTCCGTCATGCGGTGATGAACCGTTCACACCTCGTGTACGCGCTGCGCAGGCTCGTCGCGGGGAACGCGAACCTCGCGCAGGAGAGCGCTGGCGAAGGCACGTGGAAGGACATCGTGACCGCCTCGTCGTCTGCGAAGCCCCTCGAAGACACCGACAGCGCGACGCGTGAAGCGCTCGAGAAGCGGAACAGCACGACGAAGCAGCTCGACGAGCTTCAGCGCGACCTCGACCGCCACCTCAGCGAGCACATTCAGCAGAGCGAGGGCTACGCGCAGGCGGCGAAGGTGCTGCCCGTGCTGCAGAAGGGAGACCCCCGCGACATCGTGTCGGTGCCGTTCCTCGAGGGCGCACGCTCGGTCGAGATCACCGCGTACCAGCTCTACACCGCTGCGCTCGGCATCGAGGGCAACGAAGACAAGCTGCTCGCGCTGGCCGAGAAGACGAAGGACGCCGAGCTGAAAGCGCTCGTGCAGAAACGAAAGGCGCTGCGAGACACACTCGGCTCGGCGTTGAACTCGGTGAACGCGCACGCGCCGACGCCGCTCGAGGCGATGCTCCAGCGCACGAAGGCCGCCTGCGACAAGGCCGGCGCGACCCTGCTCGTGGTCGCGCTGCCGCTCGACGTGATGGTCTCGAAAGACGAGTGGAAGAAGTACGGCAAGGAGCCGACCGACCTCTCGGTGACGCAGGTGCTGCTCGACGACATCGTCTCGCGCGCGCAGGCGGTTGGGGCGCTGGCGCTCGACCCCACCGAGGCGCTCCGCAAGGCCGAGCCGGGCGCGTTTCTCGATGGCGACCTGCATCTCACGCCGAAGGGGCATCAGGCGCTCGCGACCGCCATCAACGCCTCGCTCGACACGCCGCCGAAGCCGAAGAGCACGCTCGTGTTGCCCGAGGGCCGTTCCTGGCCTCCAACCGAAGACGAGTGGCGCGCGGTGGCCGAGGTGAACGTGAAGGGCTCGACCGCGGCGAACTGCGACACGCGGCAGGTGCGCGAGTGGTTTCGAATGATCTGCAAGAACCAGTACTCCGACGAAGACGGCCCTGGTCTCACGCTGTCGTCCATCGAGGTGACGAGCGGCGGGCATGGTGACGTGCTCCTCGAGGGCTCGTACAGCGAACGCCGCGTGCTGCTGCCCATTCTCGAGGGAGACACGGCGAGCCTGCGGGTCGACTGGGAAGACCACTCGCGCGTGCTGACGCTCGAACACCCGAAGGGCGGCGAGCCGAAGCGAGCCTTCGGCGAGGCGGTGAAGCACGCGGTGGTTTCGGCGAGAGAGCCGGCGCGCCTCGACGAGAACGGCATGCCCTGCCGCGGCGCCCGCTGCCTCATCGAGTGGGCGAACCCGCTGCGGGCGGTCGCGTGCAGGGAAGGAACGGTCGCCGCGGGAGCGCTGCGCCGCTGTGCGAGCCCATGCTCAGACCAGCACCCGTGCGCGAAGGGCTCCTGCCACCCGTGGCCCACCGGCGACTTCTGCGGAGCGCCGGGAGATGCGCCTCGTCTTCGCGCGATTGCTGAAGCCGTTTCGCTGGCGAAGCCCACGCGCGACGGCGCGCATGTTGATGGCTTTCGCGCGCGCAGAGCGCTCGAGCTTCTTCGACATGATGGAGGCGGCGAACACCACCACCGATCTCTCGCGACGGGCGACGTACCTGAGCCACGCCGTCGACGAGAATCGGCACGCGCAGATGTTCTCACTCCGCGCGCTCGAGCTCGACCCGACGCTGGCCTTCGACGACTCGCTCTCACGCGCCGACTTCGAGCACCTGTTCACGAGGCTGGGAGAGGCGCGGTTTCTGGCCTTCGTGCACCTGGGCGAGAAGCGGGCGTGCGCGCAGATGGTGATGTTCCGCGACGAGCTGCTCTCGTTCGAAGGCACGCCGCGGGCCGACACGAAGACGCGCGCGCTGCTCGACGCGGTGATGGTCGATGAGCGGCATCACGAGGCGTACACGAGAACGTTCCTCTCGACGCTCGCGCCTGCCGAGAAAGAACTTCGCGCGGCGCGCTTCTGGGAACTGCGCCGAGGCTGGTTGCGGCTGGGCGCCACGTCGTCGGGTCTGCTGTTCACCCTGACGATGGGGTTGCTCTACGTCATGCTCGCCCCATTGGCTCTCATGGAGCGGCTGAAGCGCCAGCGTGGTGAAGGGTGGCTGTGAGAAAGTTCGCGCGTCAGCGGCACGCGAGTGTTCTTCAGCCATTGGGAGTGAGCGCTCGATGAGCGCGACCCTCGGCATCTCGGCGAACTACCACGACGCGGCGGCGGCGCTGGTCGTCGACGGAACGCTCGTGGCCGCGATGCAGGAGGAGCGCTTCTCTCGCATCAAGAACGACCCCTCGCTCCCGCTCTCGGCCGCGCGGGCCTGTCTCGCCCTCGCGAAGCTCGACGCGAAAGACCTCACGCGCGTCGTCTTCTACGAGAACCCGTACCGCAAGCTGGAGCGCGTGCTCACGATGTCGCTGCGCACGTTCCCGCGCTCGCTCACCCAATTCCCCCGCGCCATCGCGTCGCAGCTGTCGGGAAAGCTGCAGGTGCTCGACGAACTCTCGAGCCGGCTCGGCGTTCGACGTGACCGCGTCACCCACCGCGAGCACCACGAGTCACACGCGGCCAGCGCCTTCTTCCTCAGCCCCTTCGAGCGCGCCGCCGTGCTCACGGTCGACGCCGTCGGAGAAGAGACGACGACCGCCCTCTGGCTCGGCGAAGGCCGTTCCCTGAAGGCGCTCGAGCGCATCGCCTTTCCGCACTCGCTCGGCCTGCTCTACTCGGCGCTCACGGCCTGGTGCGGTTTCGAGGTGAACGAAGGCGAGTACAAGGTGATGGGTCTCGCGGCGTTCGGCCAGCCGCGGTTCCGCGACGAGTTCACGAAGCTCGTCACGCTCGCGCCAGATGGCAGCTTCTCGCTCGGGCTCGACTTCTTCGACTCACACACGAACACCGAGGTCGGGTTCTCGCCGAAGCTCGAAGCGCTGCTGGGCCCTCGCCGCTCGCCGGGCACGCCGTGGGACCTCACGAGCGACCGTGACCGCCGCGTCGCCGACGTCGCGTGCACGCTGCAGACGGTGCTCGAAGAAGCGCTGCTCGGGCTCGCCCGCCGAGCGAAGGAACGCACGGGCGCGAACGCGCTCTGTCTCGCAGGAGGCGTCGGTCTCAACGCGGTCGCCAACGCACGCCTCGCCCGCGAGTCCGGCTTTCGTGACTTCTTCGTTCAACCCGCGGCCGGTGACGCAGGCGCCGCCCTCGGAGCTGCGATTCTCGGTGCGCTCGACCTGGGAGATGCGCGACCGGCTCCGCTCGAGAGCCTTGCGCTCGGACTTCCCGTCACGAGTGACGACGCGCGCACCATCGCGAAGAACCTCGGCCTCGTCGCGACTCCGCTCTCAGGGCCCGACGACGTCGCCGAGCTGCTCGCGAAAGGAGAGATTCTCGCGTGCGCCGAAGGCCGCTTCGAGTTCGGCCCGCGCGCGCTGGGAAACCGGTCGTTGCTCGCGCTCCCCACGCCCATCGCCGTGAAGGAGCGCCTCAACCGCGTCATCAAACGCCGCGAACCGTTTCGCCCGTTCGCGCCGGCGGTGCTCGAAGCCGGGGCTCCCAGGTTCTTCGAGCCGTTCGCGGAGAGACTCGCGCCCTTCATGGTGACGGTGGCCGGCGTGAAGGCCGAGGCGCGGCCGTCGCTCGAGGCCGTCACCCACGTCGATGGAACGGCGCGCGTTCAGACCGTGAAAGCCGACTCCCGCTTCGGAGCCATCATCGACGCCGTCGGCCGCCGCACGGGCACGCCCGTCGTGCTCAACACCTCGCTCAACGGCAAGGGCGACCCCATCGTCGCGTCGGTCGCCGATGCGTTCGCGTTCTTCCTCGGGCACTCCGCCGACGCGCTGGTCGTCGACGACGTGCTGATTCGCAAACCGTGAAAGACTGACTGCCCGTGCTCTCCGTTCGCACCGTCAAGGACCTGGTCGGGCACTTCGCGAAGCAGAACAGGCTCGTGTTGATTCCGTTGCTGGTGGTGCTGCTGCTGGCGGCCGTGCTGCTCGTGCTGACGCAGGGCCTCGCGTACGTGACACCCTTCGTCTACGCGTTGTTCTGAAGCGCGTCGGTCACTCGATGCGCGCCATGGCCACCCGCCATGAACCGGCGCAGCGTTCGGCCCAGGTCACGAAGACGCCATCGGGCGTGAGCGCGAGCTCGGGGTTGTCGGGCGTGCATGCGAGGTCGTGCAGCGACTGGTCTCCATTGCGCCCGTCGAGCAGCTCCCACGGCGAGTTCGCGCCCCCCGAGCGCCTGAAGACGTAGAGCTTCCCCTGCGTCACCGCCGCGAGGAGCAGGTGGGTGCCCGTCGTTGTGGCCACCAGGTCGAACGCAGGCGTCGGAGAGACGATGGCCGCAGGCAGCGGCAGGTTCGTCGACCAGGGAGAACCGGGGACGTGGGAGTTCAATTGCAGCACGTCGGACGACGCGACGTTCGGCGCTGCCGCCACCACCGCGCCGATGCCGTTGACCATCGCCATGCGCAACGACTTGGGCGCCGAGCCGACGTAGGTGAGGTTGGGCGACGGGGTGATGGTGGTCCACGCGTTGATGGCCGCTGACCGCCGCAGCACCAGCGTCGTACCGGTCAGCGTCGCGAGGGCGCGGGTCGTGCCCAGCACACTGCCCGTCGCGCGGGTCTGGCCGGGCGGCGCCATGCTCGGGGTGCTGTCGACCGTCTCGGCGAGCGACGAGTTCACGATGAAGTCGGGCCACTGGCCCTGCGAGAGCAACCGCGCGACCTGCAGACCGTTCGTGGTGAGCGCCGTGGTGAAGAGCGAGGTGCCGTCGGTGAAGAGCGGCCCCGGCGCCGAGGTCGGCCAGTTCACCACGCCTCCCGATTGCGGCTGGGTGGCCCGGCTCCACGTCGGGCTCGGGCTGCTGGTGTCGAGCGTGAGCAGCGCGCCGTCGGCAGGGCTCGTCCACGCCGCGCCCGACGCCGTGTCGACGAGCGCGAACACCCGCGTGCCCGCCGCGACCAGCCGCCGCGAGGGGTTGTTGCCGACGAGACCGCTCGCGCTCGGCGTCGTCACCTCGGTGAGTCCGACCGCGTTCGGAGCCACGGGCTGAAACAGCATCGTCTGGTTGTCGCGCCAGCCCGCGATGACGGCGGTCGTCTCGAGAGGCCCGCCGGGCCGAGGGGTGACGACGGCGATACCCGGCCTCGGCCCCGTCGGCGCCGTCGAAACGAACGCGCTGTTCACCGTCGTCACCGTGGAGGTGCGCACGGTGAACGGCAGCGTCTGGCCAGCGGTCTGCGTGCCGCGAGTCGTGTCCTGCAGGGTTCCGCTCAGGCGCACCTCGAGCGTCTGGCCCACCGGCAGCGCGACGTCGGGCACGAGCAGGTAGCGGGTGGGCGACTCCGCGACGACGACCGCCGCCGCCTGTGATGCGCCGTTGAAGATGCGGGCGTTGAGACTGGTGACGTTGATGACGGGCTCGTCGAACTCGAGCACCACCGGCGCGGCGTGGTTGAACGGCTGGGTGCCGACGACTCGCCCAATCGGCCCCGCGCGGTCGGTGATGATGACGCTCGTCTCGGCGGCAGCCGACAGACACGCCGGCGGCCCACCCGTGCACAGCGGCGGCGAGCGCACCTCGAGGCGGAAGCGGCGCTGCTGGTCACCACCGACGGCAGGAGGCGCCATGAAGCTCGCCGTCAGGCTGTCGCTCCCGGTGAGCGCAATGGGAGGTGACGGCGGAGCCAGCTCGAACCACGACGCACTCACCGCGCCGGGAGCGTCGACGACGGTGCCCACGAGCGTGACGACAGTGCCGGCATCGACGCTCTGTGGCGCGCTGACGGTGAGTGACAGCCCCGCGTCGGCCTGGCCGGTGAAGGTGATGCGCGAGGTGTCGCGCGCGCTCACCAACCCGAACGTGTTCTCGACCTCGCAGCCAACCACCACGGACCCCGGCGTGGTCGAGGTGACATCGACGAGCGCTCCACGCGGCGTCAGCGTCGCCGCACCCGAGACCAGCACGAACCGATGCGTGAGCTGCAGGTTGCCCTGGTCGGTGCTGTTCGCGCACGAGAGCGTCACCGTCGTGCCCACCGTCGTCACCGCCGGCTCGAGCACCGCAACGGGCCGGAACGAGACCCGCACCTCGGCGTTCGTCCACTGCGAGTCACGGGTCTGCGGGTCGGTGACGTAGAGACGAATCTGGTACGTCTTCACCGACGGCGTGACGCTGAAGAAGAAGCTCGCGCGCGAGGCGAAGACCGAGTCCATCACCCAGAAGAGGCCGTCGGCGACGTCGAGCGACTCCCACGTGTACTGCAGCGGCCGGTTGCCGATGGAGCCGCTGCCTTCGACGGTGAACGAGACGAGGCCCGCGTCGTTGAGGTCGTCCATCGCGACCACGATGGGGCTCGGGCTGATGATGGCCTCGGGCAGCACGTCGCCTGCGTCGACCCTCTGGCCCGCGTCGACGCCAGCGTCTGGTGGGCGGCCGGCGTCGATTCCCGCGTCGACCATGCCGGCATCGACCGAACCCGCGTCGGCCTCGACGGGGCCTGCATCGAAGACGCCCGCGTCGGCCAGGCCGGGGAGCAGCGTGAAGTCGGGCGGCGTCGACTGGCCTGCGATGAGCACGAGGTCTCCGATGAGGGTCTCACCACCCGCGACCAGCACGTTGCGCACGGTGACGGTGAGCAACCCGTCTTTCGTCGCGGCGACGTCGTAGGGGCCCGCGCTGAGCGAATCGAAGCGGAAGACGCCGTCGGCCTGCGTCGTCACCTGGGCCTGCTCGGCGCCGCTGCGACCGAGATGCACGACGACGCCCGCGAGCGCCGCGCCGTCACCACCGACGACCCGCCCGCGCAGCACGCCCGCCGTCGGCGCTCCCGTCGAGCGCACCAACCGCACCGGCGCGAGCCGCACGTCTTCTCCAGCGCGCGCCATCGCCTCGAGCACCACGAGGTCGTACCCGTCACGGAAGAACGCGATGTTCACGGGCCCGTCGGGCAGGTCGGGCAACAGGAACGAGCCGTCGTCGGCGCACGTCGTCGCGTAGGGCCCTTCGGGCACCAGCACCGTCGTTCCGCGATGCCCGCCGGCTGCGCTCCCGAGGTCGTCTCGCAAGACGGCGCCGGCGATGGTGGCGTTGAGGCCCAGCGTCACCTGCCCCAGCGCGATGGTCTTGCCCGGCCCCGCGCCGACGGCGGCGAGGTCGATGACGCGCTGACGGTCGGGTTTGCCATCACCGTCGACGTCGAGCGTGACGAGCACTTCGCCTCGCGCGCTGGCGATGGGCTCGAGACGGAACAGCCCATCGGTGTTGGCCACCGTCGTGAGGCTGGTGTTCTTCAGCTTCACCTTCGCGTTCGCGGCGGGAATCGGCGTCGCGCGACCGGGCTTGAAATAGACGAGCGTGCCCGAGAGCGACCCGGCGCCTGGCGGCGAGGGCAAGGTCAGCTCGAGACACGACGAGAGGAACAACGCCAGCGAACCCCACCACCACGCGCGACGCATCAGCGCAGTATGCCCTGAGACGCGCCCAGTCACTGTGACTGCTTCGGTCACAGCCGCCCCTCTTCAACCCGTCGGCATCGTTCGTTTTGAGAGATGGCAGGGCGTGTGCTTCGGTGCTCCCGCCATGAACGCTCTCAAACCCACTCTCCTCGCCGCGCTGGCTGCTCTCGCCTTCACCGCCTGCCCGCCGCCTCCGGGTTCGTGCGCCACCACGGGCAACGGCTCCATCGTCGTCACCTTCGCGGGCCTGCCCAGCGGAGCGACGGGCTCGGTGACCGCGACCGGATTTGATGGCCTCACGGGCGAGCGGTCGTCGTCGCAGACGCTGACGATGGGCCAGACGTTGATGGTCACCGCCGGCAACTGGGGCATCACGGCCGAGAAGGTCGTCGTCGACGACCCGCTCGTTCGCACCGTGTACACGCCGCGCATCTCGGCCCCGAACTTCTGCCTCCCGAAGGACGGCACGCAGGCCGTCGACGTCACCTGGAGCGTCGTCAGCACCAGCAACGCGCTCTGGGTTGGAAACGGCTCGGGCGGCATGGGCAGCACGCAGGGCTACGCGAGCGCGGTGCTGCGCAGCACGTCGACGGTGGCGCCGTCGTTCAGCGGCAACCTGGCGGCGAGCCGCGCCATCACCTTCGACAAGGACGGCAATGTCTGGGCGCTGGGCAACACGGTGAGCGACCCGATGGTGGCGCGCTTCGCCGCGTCGGGCTTCACGACCGGCTCGGTGCCGATGCACGACCGCAGCATCACCAGTCCCGGCGTCAGCTGCATTCCCGCGACGAAGGCGCTCGCGTTCGACAAGGACGGCAACCTGTACGTCGCCTCCTCGTGCAAGAAGGAGGTCTACAAGCTGCGCGCCCTCGACATCACCACCTCGCAGACGGTGACGCCGACCCTCACGCTCACCAACTTCTCGTCGGTCGACGGCCTCGCGTTCGACAAGGACGGCAACCTGTGGGTCGCCGACGGCACCTCCGACGAGCTGCTGCGCTTCGACGCCGCGAGCCTCACGACGGCCACGGCGCTGCCCACCCGCCGCATCAAGGCGCGCAAGTCTGATCAGCCCGCCGACCTCACCGCGCTCAAGCCCGACATGCTGGCCTTCGACAAGAACGGCAACCTGTGGAGCTACGACTTCGGCTTGAACCTCGTCTTCTCCATCGCCGCGGCCGACCTCTCGGGTACGGGCATGGCCAACGCGACGCCGACGGTGCGCATCTCGATTCCCGTGAGCGCGGTGCTCGAGGGCCTCGCGTTCGACGAAGGTGGCGGGCTGTGGCTGCCCTTCAGCGCGGGCAAGCTGGCGCGCCTCTCGCCTGCCCAGCTCACCGTCAGCAGCGGCGCCGGAGCCCCGACGATGCCCGACACCATCATCACCGGCACCTCCATCGGCAGTGCGCAGGGCCCGGCCATCTACCCCGCGCCGAAGGGCACGCCGCTGTTCCACGCCCTGCCCTGAAGCATCACTGCTCGAGGCAGAGCAACCGCCGCTGCTGGTCGCAGGTGGCCGGTCCATCGTGCTGCCAGGCCTGCCCCGCCAGGCTGCCGACCTCGGCGTTGTCGGTGGCCGCCGACGATTCCCAGCTGCGGCAGGTGGTGCCCATGTCGCGCTTGCCGTTGGGCAGGTTCCCCGTCCACGCGTCCTTCGTCGCGGGCAGCGCGGCGCCGGTCTCGTCGGTGGTGAAGGTGCGGCTCGCGTTCAAGTCGGCGAGCGCAGCCCGTGACGGGAGCACCACCACGGGCGCGCCGGCCACGTCACGCGTCACCCACGGCCCGACGTCAGCCATGCGGTCGAGGGCGTCGAGCGTGTCGGTGCTGACGTAGGCCTTGAACGTGCCCGGCAGGTTCGCCATCGCCGCGGCCGCCTGACACTTCGCGTCTGCTCCGAGCACGCCTGACGCGGCCATGCCCTTGAGGTTTCCAGTCCACGTGCGGCTGGTGACGAACGCGCGCTTCATGGCGGTGGCGCTGCCTCCAGCCGAGCCCCCGCCAGCACTCCCTCCCGCGGCGGACGCGACGCCACCCGCGGCACCGCCTCCTGCGCTTCCAGCATCGGCGAGCGACGGAGCACTGCCACACTGCGACGACACGACGAACGTCACGGCGCACACGCACCACTTCAGCGGCTTCATGGTTCGACCTTTCGAAGGAACGCTCCGGCCAGCGCCGCGCGCCGAGAGCACGCGCCGCGCCAACCCCCTTCAGAGGAGCGCGCGCCGAGCGATCGTCGGGTGCTCACGACGTTTGTGTGGAGGACCCCACAACGATGCCTTCGACGGGCACCGCGTGGGCCTTGCCCTTGAGCTTCACGTCACCGAGCGAGACGAGCTTCGTGCGCCGCGCTCCCGTCAGGCGCTCTGCAGCCGCGACCGAGAGCACCACGCTGGCCGAGAGCTCTTTCGTCGCCGACTCGAGCCGTGAGGCGGTGTTCACCGTGTCGCCAATCACCGTGAACTCTCGCCGGGCCGCGCTGCCGATGGGGCCTTGCAGCACGTCACCGAAGTGAATGCCGATGCCGTTGTCGAGCGGAGGCAGGCCCGCCGCGGCGAAAGACCCGTTCAGCTCGACGAGCGCCGCGCGCATGGCCAGCGCTGCGTCGAAGGCGTCGTCACACGGGTTCTGCCGCTCGAGCAGGCCGCCGAACGTCGCCATCACGGCGTCGCCGATGAACTTGTCGACGGTGCCGCCATGCGCCGACACGGCCGCCACCATCTTCTCGAAGTACGCGTTGAGCCGGCTCACCACCTCGGGGGGCGTCAGGGCCTCGCTGAACGTCGTGAAGCCGCACAGGTCGCAGAAGAGCACCGCCACCTGTTTGCGCTCACCGGTGATGGCCGACTTCTCGCGCACCAGCTTGTCGCGCACGGCGTCGCTGACGTACTGGCCGAAGAGCCCGTGCAGCACCTGCCGTTCACGCTCTTCGTCACGCACGCGGCGCACCAGGTCTCGAGAGGCCTGTGCGGCTGCGGCGACGAGAAACCCCACGCCCACGACGACGAAGGCCCGCAGCGCTGCCACGCCGCGGTCGGTGAGGTCATAGAAGAAGCCCTGCTCGAGCACGTGCTCGAGGGTGAGCAGCTTCGGGCGTGCGAGCGCGTGCGAGGCGAAGGAGCAGAGCCCGCCCAGAAAGCCGGAGACGCGCGCCAACGCGGGGTCGAAGGACAACCCCGACAGCACCACCGCCACGAGGAAGACGAAGCCGATGGGGCCGAAGAGGAACATCGCCGGGCCGAAGGCGAGCACGGCTGGAGAGACGAGGGCCGCCACCGTGGGCACCGCGTGCAGCGAGAGCAACAGCACCCACGCGAGCCTGCCGACCACCAGGCCGCGTCGGGCGAGCGCATGGACCACGAAGCCGTGCACGGCGATGACGCCCACGGTGACCGAAGGCAGGCGCAGCCACGGCGACTCGAGCGACAGGCCGACCGCCACCATCGTGGCCAGCGTCGCGGTGACTGCAGAGGCGAGCGCTCCCCGGGCGAGGGCCACGTTCGAGGCGCGAGCGATGGCCGTGGCGACTTCGTCGGCTGGCGCGCTTTCACTCACGCCGTCAGTCTATCGACCCCTTCATGGAGCGCGGCGCATACGTGACTGAAGCCACGCTCACGGGGGTGGATCAGGCGGCTCCGGATCCGCCTTGAAACGCGTGAGCACTGTGGTACGCGCGCCGCCGCCATGAGCGCTTCTGTTGCCACCACGAACGGCCGCATCACCCAGATCCTCGGTCCCGTCGTCGACGTCGAGTTCCCGCCAGGCGGTCTGCCTGAGGTCTACACGGCCCTCAAGCTGAGCAACCCGGCCATCTCGAACGAGCCCGACAACCTCATCGTCGAGGTCGCGCAGCACCTCGGTGAGAACACCGTGCGCTGCATCGCGATGGACACGACCGACGGTCTCTCGCGCGGCATGCCCGTGAAGAACAGCGGCTCGCCCATCAGCGTGCCCGTCGGCCCCGAGACGCTCGGCCGCATTCTCAACGTCACCGGCCTGCCCGTCGACGAGCTCGGCCCGGTCGCGGCCAAGAAGTTCTACCCGATTCACCGCGCCGGTCCGGCCTTCACCGAGCAGAGCAAGAAGATCGAAATGTTCGAGACCGGCATCAAGGTCATCGACCTGCTCTGCCCGTTCACGCGCGGCGGCAAGATCGGCCTGTTCGGCGGCGCCGGCGTCGGCAAGACGGTTCTCCTCCAGGAGCTCATCCGCAACGCCGCCATCGAGAAGGGCGGCTTCTCGGTGTTCGCTGGCGTCGGCGAGCGCACCCGTGAAGGCAACGACCTCTGGGTCGAGTTCCAGGAAGCCGACGTGATCGCCTGCGAGAAGGAAGCAGACGGCAAGCACATCAAGAAGGACGCGCAGGGCAAGATCACGCTGAAGCCCGGCAAGTCGCAGTGCGTGCTCGTGTTCGGCCAGATGAACGAGCCGCCTGGTGCCCGCGCCCGCGTGGCCCTCTCGGGTCTCTCCATCGCCGAGTACTTCCGCGACGAAGAGAACCGCGACGTGCTCCTGTTCGTCGACAACATCTTCCGCTTCACGCAGGCCGGCTCGGAAGTGTCGGCGCTCCTCGGCCGCATTCCGTCGGCCGTCGGTTACCAGCCCACGCTGTCGACCGAGATGGGCGCGCTCCAGGAGCGCATCACCTCGACCATCAAGGGCTCCATCACGTCGGTGCAGGCCGTGTACGTGCCCGCCGACGACCTCACCGACCCGGCGCCCGCCACCACGTTCGCCCACCTCGACGGTACCATCGTGCTCTCGCGTGCGCTGACCGAAATCGGCATCTACCCGGCCGTCGACCCGCTCGACTCGACGTCGCGCATTCTCGACCCGCAGGTCGTCGGTGAAGAGCACTACCTGGTCGCGCGCCGCGTGCAGTCGACGCTGCAGCGTTACAAGGAGCTGCAGGACATCATCGCGATTCTCGGCATGGACGAGCTCTCGGAAGAGGACAAGCTCGTCGTGGCCCGCGCCCGCAAGCTGCAGCGCTTCCTCAGCCAGCCGTTCAACGTCGCCAAGATCTTCACCGGCGCCGACGGCAAGGTCGTCTCGATTCCCGACACCGTGCGTGGCTTCAAGGCCATCGTCGACGGCAAGCACGACGACCTGCCCGAGCAGGCGTTCTACATGGTCGGCGGCATCGACGAGGCCATCGAGAAGGCCAAGAAGCTCGCGCAGGGCTGATCCAGGTCGGAGCGAATCACCATGGCGAAGCTCAAGGTCGAAGTCGTCACGCCGGAACGTCGCCTCGTGCAGCTCGAGGCCGACGAGGTCATCGCGCCCGGTGCCGAAGGCCTCTTCGGCGTTCGCCCGGGTCACGCCCCGTTCCTCTCGCTGCTGCAGGCTGGCCCGCTCACCGTGAAGGACGGCGCGAAGAGCGAGCTGTACTTCGTGGCGGGCGGCTTCGTCGAAGTCGGCGGGCAGAACGTTCGCGTGCTGGCCGACTCGGCGCAGCCCCAGAAGGAAATCGACACCGCCGCCGCGAAGAAGCGCATCGGCGAAGCCGACGAGAAGCTGAAGGCCCTCGAGGTCACCGACCCGAAGGCCGAGGCGCTGCGCGACACCATTCGTCGCGAGCAGAAGCGCATCGAAGTCGCTGCGATGAAGTGACGAACACCGCTCGAGGAGCGAAAGACGCTCCTCGCGGTGCCGCTGGTTCCCCGGTTTCTGAAGTTTCTCGCGTGTCAGCCCGATGAAGATCGGCGCATGGTGCCCGTCGAGGAGCGGCTGTTCTTCAGCGGGAGCGACCATGCGGTGGATTGTGCTCGTGGTGCTGGCGGCGTCGTGCGCGAGCCCCAGACGGCTGTTGAGCGCCCAGCCCACGACGAGCAGCGCCGCTGTGCTCCCAACCGGGCCGACGGCGGCGCTCGTGCTGCGTGAGCCCGTCGCGTTGCAGTTCGACCGCCAGCCCTGCCCTGCCTCGCCCACTCCGAAAGGAACCATCCCAAACCTCTTCACCCCGCTGCCGAGCCCGGCCGGAGCGGTCATCAGCGTCGAGAAGCTCTCAGTGCCCGTCTCGACGGTCTCGTCGTTCTCGGAAGACCGTCAGGGCGTCGCGCTCAGCCTGCTGCTGGCGATTCCCGAAGGGGGTGGCGCCGAGGTGCTGCCCGCATTGCGGCTGCAATCGGGGGTGCTGGTGCCTGTCACCAACGGGCTGTCAGAGCCGTTCGTGCTCGACGGCACGCCCGCAGGTCTGCGCTACGGCGAGGCTGCGTCTTTCTGGCATGACGGGGTCTGCGAGGTGCCCAGCGCGGGCTCTCTCGTCGGGCTGCGCGGTGCCGTCAACGGTGAAGTCGTCGGGCTTCGCACCTGGCAGGGCCACCGAGACGTCGTGCTGCGGCGCACCGATGGCTCGTGGTGGTCGCTCGGGCCGATTCCTTCCGACCTCGACGTGCGGCCGACCACCGCAGGCGGGCGCATCACCCTGGCGTGGTCGCGGCCGAGCGGCGCGTCGCTCACCGTGGGCGCGCAGTTTCCCGACGTGGGCCGCACCGAGCTCGTTCGGCGCTACGCGGCCTTCCCACCCCGGTATCTGTACGGCGGGGTCACGCCCGCCAGGTCGTCGTGGGGCCCGTCGCGGCTCTCTCCACCGTTGATGCTCGACTACGCCTTCGACAGCACTGGCGACCTCACGTTGGAGCGGCCCGCCCACGGCGGCGGTTTCGAGCGCGTGCTGCTGACGACGCTGAAGCCCGAACGCGGCTGTGACGCGTCACTCGACCGCCGCGACCCGAAGACGAGCGCGACCCGCATCTCGCAGCCGGTCGTCGTCGCCCTCGACGAAACTCGCTCGGTCGTAGCCTGGGTCGAAGAGCGCCTGACGTGCCGGTATGAGCAGCGCCAACGACCCGAGGCGCCACCGTGCCCCCAGTGTCCACGTGCGCCGCCACCACCCGACGAGTGGGTGGTGAAGCCGACGAGCCGCACGATGGAGCTCGTTCTGCTCGGCGCTGATTCGTACTCCCGTGAGCTCGCACGCGTCAGTCTGCCGGCGACGCTCGACGAACACTCCTTCTCGGGCGTGAGCCTCGCCACCCGCGACGACCGGCTCTTCGTCTTCGCGAACAACTACGCGCTGGTGCTCGACCAGAAGAAGCTGGAGGCCGCGTGGTGACGGCGCTGACGATGGTGGTGCTCGCAGCGAGCGTCGACGGTGGAGTGACGGGCGAGCTGCAGGTCACCACCGCCTCCGAAGGCTGCTTCACGAAGCTCTCGGCGACGACGCCAGCGGTGCGCTGGGCCTGGCGGTCGTCGTGCGGGCTCGACTGGGTGCAGCACCACGCCTTCGTCGGTACGACGCTCGCGCTCGGCAACTACGCCCACCATCCCGTGCAGCTCTTCGACGAGACGCGCGCCGTGAAGGTCGAAGACGGGCGGGCCCCCACCTTCGGAGCGCAGCCTGTCGCACGCGTTCGTGAAGCGTTGGAGCGGGGGCTCCCGCCCGGCGTGACCGAGGTGGCGTTCGACGCCCGCGATCGCTCGGTGCTCGCGATGCGTGAAGGCCAGTTCGTGCGCGCGAAGCGAGACCCGAAGGCCCCGGGCGGCTGGGCGATGGAGCCCGTGTACCCGACTCCCGTCGGCTGGGTGAACCGCGCCGCCCTCGCGTGGGACAGGAACGCCTCGGCGAAGGCGCCCTGGACCGTCACGTCGACGCTCGCGTCCACCGGGGTGCGCACGCAGCTGCACGGCCCCGATGGCTCCGTCCGAGCGTTGCTGGAGGTACCGCGCACGACGGCCGAGGTGACGACCGATCACCTCTCGACCGTGATGCTGCCTGGCGCGTCGTTGCCCCTCGTCTCGGTGCTCTTTCGTGATGGCCATCACACGCTCTTCGTGCCCGACGCGACCACGACGAGCGGCTACCGGTCGCAGACGTTCACGCAGGTGCCCATCGCGCTGCCTTCGGTGATGCCTGCCGACGCGTCGACCACCCCAACCTCGCCTCCCCGCCGGTGCAGCGAGACCGTGCTCGAGCACGTCGGTGAAGCGCGGACACAGCCGACGGTGTTCGAGCATCGCGGCCGTGCCTTCGTCGCCTACGGCGTGCGCACGACGCGGGCACGCTTTCACTTTGGGCTGGTGCCGCGTGGCGGGCAGACACCCGAGCACGACTCGTTCGCCTGCGAGTGGGTCGAAGACACGCGCGACGTCACGCCGGCGCTCGTCGTCGCCGAGGTGCAGGCCGATGGAACGTCGACGGAGCGACTTCGCATCGACCTCCTCGAGCCCGTTCAACAGCTCGTCGTCGACGAGGGGGCTGACCACCTCGCGGTGATGCTCAAGGGGCAGGAGCTGACGGTGCTCTCGCTCGACCTGCGCTGAAGCTCGCACCGTTGCGCATGACGACGACGACGCTCGCGCGCGCGTCACGTCGCCGGGAGACACTGCCCGGTCCCCGCCCCCTCTGGCCGTCGGGACCGTGACCTGCGCAGACTCCCGCCATGCGCTTGCTGCTCCTCCTGACGCTGCTCTCGTTGTCCGCCGCTGCCCAGAAGCCGCAGGAGCCACGCGCTCCGAAGACCGAGTTCACCTTCGACGGCGACCTCATCGAAGGCACGGGCGACGCGCCCGACGTCGAGCTCGTGCAGAAGACCCAGCGCCCGAGGCACGACCGGCTGCTCAAGGTACGCGACTCGTTTCGCCGCGAGGTGCTGGCGTCAGTGAGCCAGCTCTGAGGTAGACGGGAGCGCATGACGCCGCTCCTCTTCAGTGCGCTGGTCCTCGCCGCACCCGATGCCGGCACCTCGACCACGCCGACCCAGGCCGTGATGCGCGGCGCGCTCGAAGCGCTGTTCGGTCTCGAACCCATCATCGCGAACCCCGAGCGGCTCAGAGACCCACTCCAGGCCGAAGACATCGGCCGCCGCCTCGACGTGCTCGCGAGCCTCAAGCACGCCTTCCCCGCCGACGCGAAGGCGCAGGAGCCCGCCACGGCCGCGCTGTCGGGCCTCTTCTCGCAGTACGCACTCGAGACGCGCCGCCGCTTCACCTTCGGCGACCGGGAGACCGTGCCGGCCCGCGTGCGTACGCTGATGAGCCTCTGCTTCACCTGTCACAGCCGCGAACGCGCGCCGGCCGACTACCAGGACATGGAGAAGCACCTCGAGGCGATGAAGCTGTCGCCGTTCGACAAGGCGCTCTACCTCGCGGCGACGCGGCAGTTCGACAAGGCCATCGACGAGTACGGCGCCGTCATCGCGCAGCCGGCGAAAGACGAGAAGGCCGTGCTGCTGCAGGCGCGCGCGATTCGTGAGCTGCTCACGTTGCTGGTGCGCGTGAAGGACGACGCGAAAGCGACCGACGTCTTCCTCGAAGGGCTCGGCCAACGTGACGACCTCGCGCCCTTCCTGAAGCGGCCGGTGGCGGCGTGGCGCAAAGACGTCGCGACCTGGCGAAAGGAGAACTTCGACGCGCAGCGCGCCTCGGCGAAGGAGCTCTTCGTCAAGGCGAAGGCGCTGGTGACGAAGGCGAGCGGGCCGCGCAGCTACCTGCCCGACGAGACCTACGACGTGGCCTACCTGCGGGCGAGCGCGTACCTGAACCTCGCGCTGCACAAAGACCCGAAGCTGCCGCAGCGGGGTGAAGCGCTCTTCCTGCTCGGGCTCTGCGCGGGGGCGCTCAAGTCTCCCCTGCTCTGGGACGTCGACCTGCTCTTCTTCGAGGCCTGCGTGCGCGAGAACCCGAAGACGGCGCTGGCGAAGCAGTGCTTCACGCAGCTCTCCGACCGGCTCTACTTCGGCTTCACCGGCTCTTCGGGAACGCACCTGCCCGAAGACGAGCTCGAGCGCCTCTCGACCCTTCGCGCGCTGGCCGAGTGACGTGAGCACATCGAAGCTGTCTCCCCGCGCCGCACACGCGTTGCTGCACGTCACGGTGTTCGTCTGGGGCTTCACGGCCATTCTCGGCCGGCTCATCAGCATCTCGGCGGTGCCGCTCGTCTGGTACCGCCTGCTCATCGTCATTCCGGTGATGGCGCTGGTGCTGAGGCTGAAGAAGCAGTCGTTCTTCACGAAGCCGAAGACGCAGCGCGCGTTCTGGGCCATCGGCGTGCTCGTCGCGCTGCACTGGCTCTGCTTCTACGGCTGCATCAAGTACGCGGGCGTGGCGGTGGCGGTGTTGTGCCTGTCGTCGCTCACCTTCTTCACGGCGCTCATCGAGCCGCTCGTCTTCAAGCGCGGCGTCGTGGTGGCCGAGCTGCTCATCGGCGTGGCGGCCGTCGGCGGCGTGTCGTTGCTGGTGAAGTTCGAGACGAACGCGACGCCGATGGGGCTTGGGCTCGGGCTGCTCTCGAGTCTGTTCTCTGCCGGCTTCGGCACACTCAATGGTGTCTGGGCCCAGGGCGAGCCGGCAGAGCGCGTCACGTTGCACGAGCTGACGAGCGCGCTGCTGGTGACGTCGCTCGCCTTCGCCGTGTGGGACTTCGTGCCGCCGTGGGCGTTGAGCGCGAGTGATGGGCTGTGGCTGATGCTGCTCGCCATCGTGTGCACGGTGTTCCCGTGGCTGGCGAGCCTGCGCATTCTCGAGACGCTCTCGCCGTACACGCTGGCGCTCGCCGTCACGCTCGAGCCCGTCTACTCGCTGGTGCTCGCGTACGTGCTGTTCCCCGGAGAAGAGCAGCTCACCTGGCGCTTCTATTCGGGCGCCGCCGCGCTGCTTTCGCTCGTGTTGCTCAACGCATGGCTGAAGCGGCCGAAGCGGGAGCACCGCTCCGCAGCCACGGCCTGACCACGCCGTCATGTCGCGCGTGTCACGGTCGGTTCGCAGCGTGGGAGGGAGCTCTCCCAACCCGCCGATTCGACTCGTCTGACGCGTTGGCCGCCGCTTTGCTCTTCGCGCCCCGCACACCGCTGGGCCGGGGAGGAACTCAGTCACATGTCACTGTCGAAGTGTCCGTCGTGCGTTGGCGTCGTGCCGAATCAGGCGACCACGTGTCCACATTGTGAAATCCCGCTCGCTCCGAAGTCGTCGCTGGGGAAGGTCGCGCTCGGCCTGCTCGGTGGCCTCGGCGCCTCGATGACGTTGATGGCCTGCTACGGCGCGCCTGCCTCGAGCTGCTACCAGCGCGTTCAGCTCCCCGACGGCGGCAGCACCACCGACTACGTCTGCGATGACGAGCGAGACGCGTCCATCGCCATTCCCGGTGATGCGGGCGTGCGCGATGGCGGTGCCACCGACGGCGGCGCTTCGGATGCCGGCGTCACCGATGCGGGCGCAGGCGACGGCGGACCCTGAGCGCCATGTCACGCCGGCAAGACCTCTCGGCTGCGTGGCACCCGGCGTACGTCGTCTGGGAGCTCACGCTCGCGTGTGACCAGCCCTGCACGCACTGTGGTTCGCGGGCAGGCACGGCGCGCGAGGGTGAGCTCTCGACCGAGAAGGCGCTCTCGGTCGTTCACGAATTGAAAGAGCTCGGCGCGCGAGAGGTCGTGCTCATCGGCGGAGAGGCCTACCTGCACCCGGGCTTCCTCGACGTGGTGGCGGCGCTGAAGAAAGCGGGCATTCGGCCCGTGCTGACGACGGGCGGCCGGGGCATCGACCGCTCGCTCGCCTTCAAGATGGCAGGCGCGGGGCTGTTTCAGGCCTCCGTCTCCATCGATGGCCTCGAGCCCACGCACGACCTCATGCGCGCGGCGAAGGGCAGCTTTCAGTCGGCCACCGCGGCCATCGGCTTCATGCGCGAGGCGGGCATTCGTGTGTCGGCGAACACGAACGTGAACCGGCTCAACCTCGGCGACCTCGAGGCGCTGTTCGAGCACCTTCGCGCGCAGGGCATCACCGCCTGGCAGGTGCAGATCACCGCGCCGCTTGGGCGGGCGGCAGACCGGCCCGCGATGCTGCTCCAGCCGTGGGACCTCATCGAGCTCGTGCCCCGCGTGCTCGCGCTGAAGCAGAAGGCGTGGGCCGAGTCGCGCATCGCCGTGATGCCGGGGAACAACCTGGGCTACTTCCACCCCGACGAACCGAAGCTGCGGTCGCTCTCGGGCGCGCCTGCCGATGACACGTGGGGCGGCTGTCACGCTGGCCGCTTCGTGATGGGCATCGAGGCGAACGGTGGCGTGAAGGGCTGCCCGTCGCTGCAACCGTCGTACATCGGCGGCTCGTTGAAAGACGCGTCGCTGCGGTCGATCTGGGAGTCGTCCGAAGAACTCGCCTTCACGCGAAACCGCACGACCGAAGCGCTGTGGGGTTTCTGCAAGACCTGCCCGTTCGCGAAGGAGTGCCTCGGCGGCTGCACCTTCACCGCCCACGCGGTGCTCGGCCGGCCCGGCAACAACCCGCTCTGCTACTTCCGCGCGCAGTCGCTCAAGAAGCAGGGCAAACGGGAGCGCCTGGTGCTGAAGGAGAGCGCTCCCGGTCGGCCGTTCGACAACGGCCGCTTCGAGCTGGTCGAAGAGCCGTTCGATGCACCCGACGTGAAACCGCCGACGCCACGCGAGCTGGTGAAGAAGCGGGCGCCGGCGAACTGATCAATCGCGCATGAAGTGGCAGGTGTACCCGCCAGGGTTCTTCTCCAGATAGTCCTGGTGGTAGTCCTCACCCTTCCACCACTTCTTGAACGGCTCGATGGTGGTGGCGATGGGCTTCTTCCACTTCCCCGCCTTGTTCACGCGCGCGATGACCTCTTCGGCCGTCTTCTTCTGTGCGTCGTCGACGGGGAAGAGCGCCGAGCGGTACTGCGTGCCGACGTCGTTGCCCTGACGGTTGGGCGTGGTCGGGTCGTGCATGCGGAAGAACCACTTCTCGAGCAGGTCCGAGTACGAGATCACGCTCGGGTCGAAGACGACCTTCACCGACTCGGCGTGGCCCGACTTGCTGTCGTGGGTGTCGTCGTACTTCGGGTTGTCGAGGTGACCGCCGGTGTAGCCAACCTCGGTCTCGACCACGCCGGGAATCTTGCGGAGCAGATCCTCCATGCCCCAGAAGCAGCCACCAGCGAGGTACGCCGTCTCGGTCTTCACGTTCGTCTTCTCCTTCGCGCCGACGCTCTGGAACAGCTTCGCGTACTCGCCGTAGCCCTCGGCCTCGAGCTTCGCGACGGGGATGAAGCGCAGCGACGCCGAGTTGATGCAGTAGCGCAGACCGCCCTTGTCGCTGGGGCCGTCATCGAAGACGTGGCCGAGGTGGGCGTCACCCGACTTCGAGCGCACCTCGACGCGCACCATGCCGAAGGCCATGTCTTTGTGCTCGGTGACGACCTGCTTCTGAATGGGCTTGGTGAAGCTCGGCCAGCCCGAGCCCGAGTCGAACTTGTCGGTCGAGCTGAAGAGCGGCTCGCCGGTGGTGACGTCGACGTAGATACCGGCCTCGTGGTTGTCCCAGTAGGCGTTGCGAAACGGCGGCTCGGTGGCGGCTTCGCAGGTCACCTTGAACTGCTCGGCGGTGAGCTTCTGCTTGAGCTCGTCTTTGGAGGGCTTGAGGTAGTTCTTCACGGGCAGCTCCTGTTCGGTGGCGGTCGAGGTGTTGGCGCCGACGCGCTTCGTCTTCGCCGCCTGCGCCCAGGCGACCGCAGCGACGGCGAGGACGATTCCAACCAGCAGGAAGACGAGGCGATTCATCGTGTCGGGCTCCATGGTTCGTTCGAAGACACGAGGCTTACGCCACGTGCCCGAAGCTGGTTTCGCCCAATCGGGTGGAGCGCGCCGAACCGACTGATTCGACTCGAGTTTCGGCTCAGGCGCGCTCGAACAAGGCGCCCGCCCAGGTGAGCCCCGAGCCGACGACGCACAACGCGATGGCCTGGCCGAGCTGGTCGCTGCCCCAGTGCTCCGAGAACACGCTCGGCGCGCCCGACGAGCCGACGTTGCCACGGGAGTCGACGTTGAAGAGATGACGCCCTTCGGGCACCTCGCAGCGGCGGGCGACGGCCTCGAGCATGCGCAGGTTGGCCTGGTGGCCGATGAAGGTGAGGTCGTTCACATTGCCGCCGCGCTTCACCCAGTCGGCGCGCAGCACCTCGTAGACTTCGCTGGCGCGTTTGACAGCGAACTTCTGCACCTCGGCGCCCTGCTGCGTGAAGTGACCGAAGCGCGGCACCTTCACCTTGTCGGCGCCGGCGGGCTCGCCCTTGAGGTACGTCGACGTCACCTTCCACGGCCCGGGAATGCGGGGCGAGACGATGGCGGCGGTGGAGCAGTCTCCCCACAACACGCAGCTCGAGCGGTCGCTGTAGTCGACGACGCGGGTCGAGTTCTCGGGGTTCACCAGCATGATGAAGTCGGGCAGCTTCTCGGGCCGCATGGCCTCGATGAAGTAGAGCTGGCTGCAGAAGCTGGAGCAGGCGCTCGCGACGTCGAGGGAGGGGCCATCGACCCCCAGTGCTTCGGCCACGCGGTTGGCCTCGGCGGGAATGCACTCGTCGGGGCTGCAGCTGCCCGAGAGCACCATGCCGATGTCTTTGACGGTGAGCTTCGCGCGCTCCAGCGCCAGCCTGCCCGCACGCGCGCCCGTCTCGGCGTTCGACAGCGTGGCGGCCTCGATGGCCTGCCGCGGGTCTTTGTTCTTCGTCTCGCGAATGTAGTCGAGCGGCAGCACGGTGTGCCGGGAGCGGATGCCGACCCGCTCCATGATCCACGCTTCGTTCGTCTCGATGCCGAGGCTCTCGAGAAACGCGTTGGTGACGAGGTTCTCGGGGTGAAAGTGACCGATGGCGTGCAGGTACAACACGGAAGAACCCTCCCAACGGTGGAGCGAAGGGAGGGTTCGTAGCCCGCGGGGTGTCAGGCTTGCGTCAGCGCAAGCGAAACATTTGGTCTGCTTTCGTCAGATGGGGTTCGAAGGACGACGCCGACGTTCGAGTGCCCGCAGGGCCGCTTCTGGCTCTTCGACGACTCGGCGACCGCGCTCGATCAGATCACCCTCGGCGAGATGAACGACGAAGCCGCGGCCTTTCTCACCGGAGCCTTTCAGTTCGCCATCAACACCCGCTACGTCTGGAAGGGCCGCAAGGTTCGCTACATTCATGATTGGCGCACGTGTGGCGGGTACACGACGAGCGGACTGGGGGCGTCAGGGTCACTCGATGACCGCTGAGACCATCATCGCCTTGTCGCCCAGCTCTTCGGCGTTCGTGCGCATCGCCGTCGCCACCGCGACGATGGTGATGAAGGGCCTCAGAATGAAGATCGACGTCCGAGAGTCGCTCGACGACGTCGTCTCAGAGCTTTCTCGTTCGACGGCCGTTTCTGCTGAAGCCCTGCGGTGGTGACCCGGCTACCATCGCGCGTCATGCGCTCGTTGGTCCTCGCTCTTTCGCTCGCCCTGCTCGGCTGCCCAGCCACTCACCGCTACCCGCAGCTGATCAAACGCGAGAGCGCTCCCGCCCCAGTCACCATCTTCCGCGACGTGCGGGTGTTCACCTCGACGGGCACCACGGCCCTCGAGCATCAAGACGTGCGTGTCGACGACGGCCGCATCACCGCCATCGCGCCGACGGGCACCGACGTGACGGGAGCGCGCGTCATCGAAGGCGCGGGCAAGACGCTCATTCCCGGCTACGTCGACTTTCACGTTCACCTCACGGGCAGCCCGGCGCCGCCGTGGGCCGTCGCGTGGCCCGACGAAGCGCACAACGCCCGCGCGCTGCTCGCCTCAGGCATCACCAGCGCGATGGACGCGGGCGGTGAGCTCGAGAAGCTCAAGGCGCTGTGGAAGTCGCAGGGAGAAGCGTCATGGCTGGGGCCGCGCTTCTGGTACTCGGGCCAGATCGTCTCCCTCAAAGACGGCTACCCGACGTCGATGGTGAACATCCTCTACCCGTGGCCGGCGAACCTGGCGGCCGACCAGCGCTTCGCGGGGCCCATCTCGACCGAGGTCGAAGCCATCGCCGCCGTCGACTGGCGAATGCACAACGGCGCGCACCACATCAAGCTGGCCATCGCGAGCGTGCCCCTCAACGCGCAGACGATGCCGCCCGAGCTCGTGAAGGCGACGGTGACGCGCGCGCACGAGAAGGGCGCCAAAGCCGTCGCGCACATCGACACGGCGGTACACGCGCTGCGAGCCGCACGCGCCGGGGTCGACGCGCTCATGCACGGCATTCACCTCGGAGAGCTCAGCGCCACCGACGCCGCCGAGCTCAAGGCCGCGAACCTCGTCGTCTCGCCCACGCTCGTCGTCTTCGACCGCGCCGAGAAGCTGCTCGAGTTCCGCTTCGAGCCGACCGAGATGGAGAAGCGCCTCTACCCTGCTTCCTTCCTCACGCCGTTCACGCCCGAGGTGAACCGGCAGCAGACGCTCGACCCGAAGCTGCTCGAGTGGCTCGGCAAGCTGAAGGCCGACCACGACAAGCGGCTGGCCGCGGTGAAGACGCTCTACGACGCCGGCGTTCCGATTCTCGCGGGCAGCGACGCCTCGGGCTCCATCGGCTGTCTGGCGGGCGGCGCGTTCCTCGACGAGCTGCGCCTGCTCTCGGAGGCCGGCATTCCCAACGCCGACGTGCTGCGCGCGGCGACGGTGCTGCCTGCACGCTTCATCGCCGGAGACGCCGCCGACTTCGGCACCATCGAGCCCGGCAAACGCGCCGACCTCGTGCTGCTCGACGGCAACCCGCTCGACGACATCACCGTCACCTCGAAGCTCGTCACCGTGATGCAGGGCGGCGCCGTCATCGAGAAGGTGGAGTGAAGGCCGACGCGCGACTCCTTCGCTGGGCCGCGCTCGACGTGGTCATGATGCTCGCCTGCTGGGCGCTCTCGGCGCTCGGCCCGTGGTGGACGTCCCTGGTGATGGCCCCGGTGCTCGGTGGCCGCATTCACGCGCTCGGTGTCTTGCTGCACGACGCCTGTCACCTGCCGGGAACGAGCCGCTCCATTCGCGTGCTGGAGGCGCTCGGCGGCTGGCCCATCGGCACCACGGTGGAGTCGATGCGCGCACACCACCTTCGCCATCACGCCCGCACGAACGCGTCGAACGACCCGTACCTCGTGCCGCGTCACGCGCTGGGAGACGTGAAGCTCTTCGTCGTGTTGCTCGGCATCTTTCCCTTCTGGGTGCTGCGCTCGTTCATCGGCGTCGGCACGCTGGTGTTCCCTCGGCTCACGAAGACGTACGCCGCGCTGCTGGTCTCGGGCGAAGACGACGCGGCCGGTGTGCGAGACGTCGAGCGCGCCCGCCGGGTCGAGTGGCCCGTGGCCCTCACGTGGGCGACGCTGCTCACGGTCACCGCCCTCGCGCCGACGACGATGGCGCGGCACTGGTGGCTCCCGCTGCTCTGGGCTGCGGTCTTCAACGCCTGCCGCTTCCTCGCCGAGCACACGCTCGCGCCACCCGAGGCGGGCCTCGACGAGACGACGCGGGAGTTCACCAGCCCGTGGCTCGCGCCGTTCGTCTTCCCGCACTACGTCGGCCTGCACCGCACGCATCACCGCTTTCCCACCGCGTCGTGGGAGACGCTGCCCTCACTTCGCCGCTGAACGTTTCGCGTCGAGCTCGTGCAGACCAGGCCGCTGCCGTTCGACCTCGGCGGCTGCGTCGAAATCGGCCGGGCCCCAGCTGCGCCCGATGCGGTTCGCTTCGTCGAGCGAAACGTCGAAGGCGTAGTCGTTCACCGCTCCGTCCCACCGCAGCACCATGAGCAGGTCGTACTGCTGGTTCACGAAGTGCAGCTCGTGCCGCTTCGTCGCCTCGTTCCACTGCGCGTCGGTGAAGAGGGCCACGCCGGGTCGATAGCACGCCGGCCTCGCCTCCTGCGCCGGGCGCGCTACGGTGGCGGCTGCATGTCCCGCGTGCGTCACGAGCGCCTCTGCATTCTGTCGCGTCAGAAGTCGTTGTACTCGACGGCGCGGCTCGTCGAAGTCGCCGAAGCGCTGGGGGCACGCCCCATCGTGATGGACACGTTGCGCTGCACGATGGTGGTGGGGCCCGGCGGTTCGAAGCTGCTCTACCGCGGCGTCGCCGTCGAAGGCCTGTCGGCGGTGATTCCCCGCATCGGCACCAGCGTCACCGCGTACGGCATGCAGGTCGTCAACCAGCTCGACTCCATGGGCGTGCCCGTCGTGAACCGCGCGAGCGCCATCGCCCGGAGCCGCGACAAAGTGCGGTGCCTTCAGCTGCTCGCCGCGGGCAACGTCGCCGTGCCGCGCACCGTGATGGCCAGCGACACCTCGCACATCGTGCGGCTCGTCGAGGCCGTCGGCGGGCTGCCGTGCGTCATCAAGCTGCTGCGTGGCACGCAGGGCGTCGGCGTGATGCTGGCCACGACGATGACCGAAGCGCGCACCATCGTCGACACGTTCACCTCGCTCGGCCAGGAGATTTGTCTGCAGGAGTTCATCGCCGAGTCGTCGGGCCGCGACGTGCGCGCGCTCGTGGTCGGTGACCGCGTCGTCGGCGCCATGCGGCGGCAGGCGCGCGCGGGCGAGTTCCGCAGCAACATTCACCGCGGCGGAGAAGGCAGCCCCATGACCCTCGAGCCCGCGTACCGCGAGACGGCGGTGAAGGCCGCGAAGCTGGTGGGCCTCGACATCTGCGGTGTCGACATGCTCGAGGGGCGCGATGGCCCTCGCGTCATGGAGCTCAACTCGTCGCCCGGCTTCGAAGGCCTCGAGCGCGCGACGAAGCAAGACGTGGCGAGCGAGATGGTGAAGTTCGCGCTCGAAGTCGCGGCGCGCCCCCGGAGCTGAGCGCACCAACAGCTCGCTACCCGGGACTGAAGTTCGGCGCGGCCAAGCACGACGTGGCGAGCGAGTTGGTGGAGGAGCTCGGCATCCGTCGACCCGCAGAGTCGGTCGAGTCCCCGCTCGGCTGAACGGACTCGCCGCGCGACAAGACAGGGCGCGGCAAGCGAGTTGGCGGAGCAGCTCGACATCCGTCGACCCGCAGAGCGTTCGAAGTTCCACTCGACCGCAGCGCGACGAAGAACGACGCCCGGCCGCACCTCGCAGCGGAACGGAAGGTCGTGCTGAGGTGTCGACCGTCAGATGCTCGCGTTCGCGCTCCTGGGGTCGATGGCGGCTGCGCAGGTCGACTTCCCCGACCGCTGTCCGGCTCCGCTGCTGGCGACCTCGTTCCATCGGGGCCGCGTCACCACGGCACCATCGGGTGGCGTGGTGCGCGCGGCGACCGACGATGCGCTCGAGGTGCAGCTGTGCGCGTACGAGAACCACCTCGTACGCGACGTGCGGCTCACCGTTCGTGGCGGCCGGCGCACGTTGACCACCGGAGCCACCGTGAACCCCGGAGACGAGCTCAGCCGCGGCGGCGTCGTGACCCTCGACGGACTCTCACCGGCGGCCTTCTTCGAGCAGCACCCGTTTCTCTACGACCCGAAAGCCGAGCCCGTGCTCGTGGTGGTGAACGTCGAAGGCCACGAAGCGCGGCGGTACGAGCGCGGGCAGCGCACGCACGCGTGGGAGGTCGGGCGGGGGCAGGCCGAAGGCGTGAAGACGCTGCGCGGCGACCTCAAGACGCCTCGAGGCCTGTACTTCGTCACCGACAAGTCCACCGGCCCGTTCAGCGGCGACTTCGCGGGCTACTACGGTGGCCACTGGGTGAAGGTGAACTACCCCAACGCCTTCGACGCTTCGCGCGGCGTGCAGGAGCAGGTCATCTCCTCCGAGCAGTCGGCCACCATCGCGCGCACCTGGTGGCGACGGGGCCTCACCGCGCAGAAGACGAAGCTGGGCGGCGGCATCGGCTTTCACGGGTGGATTGCGCCGTGGCGCGGCGAGGTCGAAGGTTTCGGCCTCTCGTGGGGCTGCGTGGTGCTCCACCCCGAAGACGTCGCCGGCTTCTACGCCACCATTCCCGTCGGCGCGGCCGTCGTGCTCGAGTGAATCAGTTCACCTCGTAGCAGCCCATGTCGGGGTTGCTGCCCGCGGGAAGCGGCCGAGGGCCGCCGGTGACGTCGACGGTCGGGGCTCCCGCGTTTCCACCCGCTCCGCGTGCTGGTGACGAGTTCTGCAGGCTGAAGTTGCCGTTGCCGGCGTTCACGAACTGCGGGTTTCCCACGAGGTTGCCGTTCGCGCCCGTCAGCATGTTGATGGCCGTCTGCGTGGTGAGGGTCGAGCTGCCTTCGTCGAGGTAGAGCGAGGTGGTGCCCTGCGTGAAGAAGAGGTTGTTCGCGAGCGTCACGGGGTCGGTGCCGGGTGTCGACTCGCGGAAGGCGATGCTCACCGCGCCGCCACCCTGAGAAGGGCCCGCGAAGATGATGTTGTTGCGCCACACGCCACCCTGAAGCTGCGCGGCGCTGCCCATCGGCGCGGTCAGCTGCACTCCGAGGCTCGTGAGCGTCGAGTTGCCGCCACCGTTCGTCGGCGTCGAGATGATGGTGTTCGAGTGGAAGGTGGGTGACGGCGTCGAGTTGTCCGAGCGCAGCCGCAACGTGTGCACGACGCCCACGCTCGTCAGACACGGGCCCGCCACGATGAGGTTGTTCGTCACGCTCGATGCCGAGCCTTCGATGCTGAGGCCCGCGACCGCCGCGTTGTTGCCGCACGCGACGCCGTTCGCGCCGACACCAAGCAGGTTCTGCCGCAGCGCGGGCGACGAGTTACGAATGAAGACGTGGTTCATGGCCGTGGCCGGGCCCGCCATGAAGGTGTTGTTCACCACCTCTTCACACGAGCCACGGCAGCTGGCCGGCTGGTTCCCGCAGGTGCCGTCGCACGCGAGCCCCACCGAGTTGGTCGAGCCGACCGCGCCGCCCATCGCCGTGACGCCCGACACCGAGCACCGCGCGTCGAAGCCGCTCATGTTGCGCAGGCCGGCGAAGGAGCACACGAGCCCGAACGCGTTCTCCGGGCCCTGGCCCAGCGAAGGAGCGCCAGTGGCGCCGGTGAACGTCGCTCCGCCCGCAGGGGCGCCTTCGAACCGAACCGCGCAGCCATCGAGCGCGGCAGCACCAATCGCGCTGCTGTTGTTGCCGCCGACGACGCCACCACTCGCGGTCACGTTGCGAACGATGGGCGTGGTGCCGCCCGGGCTCAGGGGCGGGCAGGCATCGAAGAGCACGCCCACGCCCACGCGCGAGGGGTTCAACACGTTCGGCGTACGTGGGCAGCCCGTGGCCGTGACGCTCTCGACGCGCACGCCGCTGGCGTCACCGGTGGAGGCCAAGCCGAAGCAGCTCGCCGCCGCGCCCGCCGCGTAGGTGCCGCGGGTGAAGGTCGAGCCGGCTGCAGACGACAACGAGACGCCCGCAGAGCTGGTGTTCGCGTTGCCAGCGTTGAAGTCGACGTTCGTGACCGCCACGCGCCCGAAGGTGACGGCCAGTCCGATGCTCGTGGCCTGGCCCTGGCCCGCGTTGACGACACTGGGCACCCCGGCTCCGCCCTGCAGCGTCGGGCCCGCCATCGCGATGGAGGAGCCACTGACGTCGACACCGATGGCGTCGTTCGCGGTACCGATGGCGATTTGCGGAACGTCGACCGAGAAGTCGCGCAGCACCGGCGCGCTCGAGGTGATGGTGATGCCGGCGACACGACCCGCGCCCAGGCCGGGCCCGTTCTTCTCGACCGCGAAGCCGTCGAACGCCGTCGCAGCCGTGATGCCGGCGGGAAACTTGAGGCCAGTGGCGGCGGTGTTGCGCAGCTGCGTGCGAGGCCCGGTGCGGGCCCAGGTGAGGTTGCCCGCGCTGCCCGTCACCGACCAGCGGCCCTCGAGGGAGCGGCCTTCGGCCATGGTGAGGTCTTCGCTGTACGTGCCGACGTTCGCGCCGAAGCGTGCAGCGACCAGCACGCGCGGCAGGTTGTTCATCTGCGCGAGCTGAATACCGCGAGCGATGGTGTCGACCGGGCGATTCGAAGTGCCGGGGTTGGTCGCGTTCGCGCCGGGGCAGTTGGTGCAGACGTAGACGTCGGTCTGCGCTGCGCCACCCGCGGTGCTGCCACCGGCCGTCATCGCGCCTCCGGAAGCCCCACCTGCGACGGAGCCTCCAGCGACGGCCGTGCCACCAGCCACGGCGCCACCACC
>JAACJQ010000147.1 GCA_016879935.1 Archangiaceae bacterium
TCGCGGGGAATCTCGATGCGCACGCCGCTCTGCGCCACCGTCAGGCCCGCGAGCTCGTCGAAGATGGTGCCGTTCGACCAGTTCGCGACGCCCCGATACACCTCGACCGCCTGCCGCGCGTTCAGCCCATCGGCCATCAACGCGAAGAAGATGCGGTCGAGCAACGCGAGGGCGCGCGGCGTGGTGAAGCGGCGCATGGCCAGCAACGGGAACGCCTTCGGGTGCCGGCGGCTGATGGCGCGGTAGTCGTGGGCGACGCGAATCGCGCGCGAGCGCCATGACTCCTTCGACGGCGCGGCGACGACGAGCTCGAGCACCAGCAGCTCGGCCACCGCGTCGAGAATCGCCTCCTTCGAGGGGAAGTGTTTGTACAGCGCCATGCCCTCGACGTTCAGCACCGCGCCGAGGTTGCGCACGCTCATGGCCTCGAGGCCGTGTTCGTCGATGTACTCGAGCGCGGCCTTCGCGATGCGCTCGGGGTTGAGCGGCTCACGCTTCTTCGACGCCACGGTGCGCTTTCGGGCTGGCACGGACGTGCACGCTGCCACGAACGCGGTGGTTCGTCGCGAGTGGAGTCACCGCGTGACAGACTTCGGCGCATGTCACGACTGCTCTCGCTCGCGGCGCTCGTCGCATCGTCGACCTTCGCTACGCCCCTGCAGGACACGCTCAAGAAGTTCCCGCCGATGAAGCTGCCGGTGCACCTCACCGCGAAGCAGACCGTCTCGGTCGCGCTCACCCAGCGAGACATCGACGCGCTGGGCTTCTTGAAGCTCGCGGGCGCGCCGAAGGAGCTGCTGCGCTGGTCGCCCACCCTCGAAGAAGGCGAGACGCAGAACCTCGTGGCGACGGGCTCGGCGAAGGTGGGCGCCAACACCGTGCTGCTGCTGCGTCACGACCTCGTCTTTCCCATGGGCGCCTTCTCGCGAACGTTCGTGCTCGTCGTCGCGGGCGAGAAGCTGGTGAGCGCGACGCTGCTGCACGTGACCGAGGGCGGCGAAGCGGGCGACACGAGCAGCGACGCGACGCTGGGCGCCGACGGGAGCATCACGCGCTCGATGAAGTCGGTGATTCCCACGTTCGGCGGCGGGCTGCCCGAGACGATGGAGGTGACGTTCTCGGAGTCACAGAAGCTGCGCGCCGACGGTACCTGGGAGCCGCTCGTCTCGAACGCCACGACGCAGAGCGGGAAGTACGTCGACGCGAAGTCGAAGGAGGAGCTGTGGATCTTCGACGCGCTCGTCTTCTACCGCGGCAACGAGTCGAAGCCGTTTCAGCCGCTCGAGTTCGACGGCAAGGGCGTGCGCTTCAAGGGCGCGAAGGCGACGTACTCGCTGGTCTGGGACGCGACGAAGCACGCCATCACCTGCACCGACCCGAAGGGCAAACCGCAGACCTTCACGCGAGAGTGGTGAATCAGCGGTTCGCGTCGGCGAAGGTCTGCAGCGCGCTGCCCGCCTCGATGCCGCCGCTGTGTGCGGGCACGAGCCACTTCACCTCGCGCTCCTCTGCCTTCAGCCGGTCTGCCAGCGAGACCATCGAGCGAACGTTCAAGTCGGGGTCGGCGGAGCGGTCTTTGGGCACCGGCCCGAGCGCGCCTTTCGCGGTGACCAGCGCGTTGTCTCCGAGCACGAGCGCGCCTTCGACGAGAAACGCAGCGCTGCCCGCGGTGTGGCCCGGCACCGAGTAGACGCGCACCTCGGTCGAGCCGAAGCGCAACACCTGCCCATCGGTGAGCACGTCGTCGATGGTGGCATCGCCCTTGACGTACTTCGTCAACACCTCTTGCTCGGCAGCGAGCGCAGCGATGCGGGCATTGGGCAGAATCGCGAGGCCGGCGACGTGGTCTTGATGGCCGTGGGTGAACAGCACCGTGCCGACGTCTTCGGGCTTCACGCCGTTCTCGGTGAGGCGCGCGCGCAGCTCTTCAGGGCGCCAGCACGCGTCGAAGAGCACGGGCCCGACGTCGGTCTTCAAGAGAGAACACGAGGTGAAGAGGTCGATCATCGTCGTGATGGGCCCGAACGACTTGCGGTTCTCGATGCCCGACACGTCGGAGCAGCCCGTCAACAGCAGCACTGTCGTCACGGCGGCGATTCGCATGGCGGCGCAGTAACGAGCACGCGCTGTCACGGCAACGCAGGCTCGCGGCGCGTCTCGTTCGTCGAAGGGCTGAACGTGACGACCGTCCACCGGGCGGCTTCGCCCTCTCGGCGCGGTCGTCCAACGGCTTGCGTGAAGAGCTGCTCCAGCGCGGCGGGCGTCGGCGCCCACGCAGTTCGCTCCGAGAGCCCCCACCAGCGTTGATGCGGGCCGCTGCGCATGCGCTCGAGTGACAGCACCACGCCCTCGTCGGTCTCGAGCTCGAGCCACCGCACGACCTGCGGCGCCGGGTTGCGAAACGTCGGGTAACAGGCGACGGGCCAGCTCGTCTCGTTCAGGAGCACGCCCGTCAGCACCTGCGCCGAGAGCAACGCGCCGGCGACGACCAGCGGAGCGACGGTGCTGCGCTTTCCCTCGACCACCGAGATGGGACTGCCCAGCCAGCGGCTCCACGGGAGGAAGACGAGGTAGCAGCTCCACAACGACGAGAAGCGAATGCCGAGCAGCGCCTGCACGCCCGCATGAAACGCGAACGCCGCGACGATGCCGACCAGTCGCGTGCGGGCAAAGACGACCAACGCGATGAAGCCGACCTCGAACGCGATGGTCGCGACGCCGCCCACGCGAAGAAACGACTGCGACACATCGAGCGATGGCAGCCCGAGCTGAAACCGCTTCCACGCGACGAGGGTCGGCAGCTGCTCGAGCCACACGCTCGCGCTCGCGAGCTTCCACACGCCGGGAAAGAAGAAGAGCAACCCGATACTCAGCCACGCGGCGCGAACGGGAAGACCGTGCGCGACCGACGGAGCCACGCTCGTCGTGCGCCGCCACGCATCGACCGACAACGCATCACCCGACGGCCCCGCGGCGACGAGCGCCATGAACCACACGAGGTGATGCGTGTGCAGCACCACGCCCGACTGCTGCGGCACGCCGAGCAGCCACACGAGCGAGAGCGCCGAGACGACCGATGACACGCGGGTGAACGCTCCGAGCAACGTGAGCGAGGTGAAGACGACGACGAGCCCGAGCGCGACGAGCGCGGCGTCATGAGACGCAGGCAGCAACGCCGAGACGAAGCCCCAACCGACGGGCGCACGCACCGCCGCGCTGGCCCACGTCGGCGCGTCCCAGACGTCGGCGCTCATCAGGACGACGGCCGAAATCGTGATGCGAAAGACAGCAAGGTCGAGCGGGTGCCCGGTGGCCCACGACCGCCACTTCACGCGTCGAGCGACTTCGTCAGGTGCGGCCGCGGGTCGATGCCACGCTCGAGCAAGGGCTTGAGCACCGCGCGGTCGAGGGAGCGCTTGGCGAGGTCGAGGTACGCGCGGCTCTCCATCCACCCGAGGCGCTGGTCGTCGTGCTCGTTCTCGAGAAGCGGAATGTCACTCCACCGCGAGACGACGGCGTCGATGGTGCGCGCGGCCTCTTTCGCGAGGTGCAGCCGGTCGGCCTCGTCGTGCAGGTCGAGCGCCCAGTCGAAGTACAGCCAACCGAACGCGCCGTGCGCGGCCTCGTCCTTCACGATGCGCGCGAGAATGGCGCGAATGAGCGGCTGCCGCGCGGCGTGCCATGAGCCGCGCAGAATCGGAATGCTGAGCGCCTCTCCGACACAGAAGTTCCGAATCACCAACTCGCTCGCCTGCAGCTTCGGAGACAGCTCGGGCGACGGCAGCGCGATGATGTGCTTCGGGTCGTACGCGAGCGGCGCGCCTCCACCGAGCATCTGCGCGAGGCGGGCACAGAGTTCGACGTGCACCATCTCGTCGAGCGCGAAGCGGCTGGCCATGGCCACGAGGTCGATGGGCGCACGTGCGGCGATGAGCGCCTGCAACGAGGCGGCACACGCGGCGCCGGTTCGGTGTTCCTGAAAGGCGGCCTCGGTCCACGTTCGGCGCGCCGAGAGGAGCGCCTCGGGCGTGGCTTTCGAGACGTCGAAGTCCTGCCACGGCAGCTGCTCGACCTCGGGGCGCAGGTGACGGTAGCGGCGCTCGACCGCTCCGCCCCACATGCTCAGCTCGAAGAGCTCTTCTCCCGGTTTCATGAGCCGGCGTCGGCGGGCTTCGGCGGCTCGGGCGGCGGCGTCGGCACGTCGTCGACACACACGCCGCCATCTTTCACGCACACCGGCGCCATGAGGTTGCCGGTGACCATCGGTTTCTTGCAGCCGACTGACAGCATCGCGAGGCCTGCGGTCGCGACGAGCAGTGGGCGGGCGATGGGCTTCTTCACGGGCCGCCGTCTCGCGTTCCACCGTCGGTGCCGCCGTCGGTCGAGGTCGTGGTGCACTTCGAGAGGTCGGTGCCTCCATCGGGGCAGGTCGGCGCGAGGAGGTTGCCGCTGGTGACACCTCCACACGCTCCGACGCCGAGCAGCGCGAGCCCTGCCGAGGCGATGAGGAGCGGACGAAGTGACCTGGGTTTGCGGGGGGTCGACATGGAGGCGAACCGTAGCATGGCCGGTCGTTGACTCCCGAGGGCAAGCGCTGGTCAGGTGCTGCCGTGCGGAGCGCGCTGATCATCGGAGTCCTCCTGCTCACCGGCTGCCCTCGGCCAGGCGTCGAGCAGTGCGAGCCAGCCATCGTCGCTCCTGAAGGCGTCACGGCTCCCGCGGGCTCGACGACCGAAGTCACCGTGCGCTTTTTCAACCCGACCGCGAAGCCACTGCACGTGACGCAGCTCGAGCTGGCGGCTGGCGCACCCTTCTCGTTCCGCTTCGAGCCGAAGGACTTCACCGTCGAGCCCGGCAGCTGCGAGCGGCCCAGCGAAGTCGGGCTGGTGCTGCGGTTCGCTCCGACGAAGGTGGGTCGTGTGGAAGTCCCGCTGCAGCTGCAGCTCGAGGGAGCAGCTACCACCATTGCCCTGAACGGCATGGGAACCGGCCCACTGCTCAGCGCCGCGGGGGTCGTGAACTTCGGGTACCTCGGTCTGGCGCCGTCGGCGGCTCGTGAGCTCGCCGTTCGAAACATCGGAACGATGGGCACGAGCCTCGAGGTGTCGGTCACCTCGATGACGGCGACGAGTCCGAACACCACCGAGCAGGAGCTGTGCATCGGGCGCCTGGAGCGAGGCGCGTGTGTGCCGATGACGCGCGTGACGGTTTCGAGGGAGGCGGCGTTTCCGCTGGTGGTCGTGCCCCGCTCGGCGGGCGGCAAGACGTGGAACGTCGAGGTTCGCGCGGGAGCCCAGTCGTTCGTGGTGCGCGTCATCGCGAACGTCGTCGACACCACCCGGTGTCAGCTGAAGGCCACTCCGCCCTGGCTCGCCTTCGGAGCCGTGCTCGCCCCCGCGACGGACACGCGCTCGACCGTGCTTCGCAACGTGGGCGCCGACCCCTGCGTCCTGCTTCAGGCAACGACGAGCGACCCACAGTTCCGGGTGCTGAACTGGCCGACGACGGCGCAGCTGATCCCTGCTTCAGGTTCACTCGAGGTGAAGGTCGAGGCCTCACTCACCTCGACGCGTGGTGCGACTGGCGAGTTGACCTTCGGGCTCGCAGGGACGACCGACGGAGCCGGCGAGTCCTTCAGCGTTCCGCTCTCCGCGACGCCGCCCGCGAGCTGCCTGGTCTTGACGCCTGACCCACTCGATTTTGGCGTCGTGCGCACCGGCTGCTCCACGCGTGCTCGTGTGGTGACGCTCTTCAACGTCTGCGCGCAGCCACTGCTGGTCTCGAAGATCAGTGTCGATGCGCCAATCACCGTCATGTTCGCACCTGCTTCCCCGCTCTCGTTGAGCCCGGGACAGGCTGCGCTGTTCTCCGTGAGTGTCATGCCCGTATCGACAGTCGGAGCGATCTCCGGGGTGGTTCGAGTGACACTCCAGGACGGCGTCGATGCGCTCATTCCGCTCACGGCACGCATGGAGCCTCACACCCAGCAGACCGACGTGTTCCGCTTCGATGAGCGGGCATTGGCCGATCTCGTGCTCGTGCTCGATGACTCACCGTCGTTCGCGCGGCAGCACGCCCACGTTCGGAGCGAGCTGAGTCGAATGTCGGCCTGGGTGCAGCTGCAGAAGCCACACATGAACACCCGCATCGCCGTCACCACGACGGACGTCACGAACAACGGACCTCGAGGACGATTCAGAACGACAGACGGCGGCGTGCGCTGGGCCGCCGGTGACGACTCGTCGTTCAGCTCGACGTTCGACGAGCTCACCCGTCTGACCACGACCGGAGCCGAGCACCAGTCGTGCATCGAAGCCGCAGCACGCGCCGTGACGGAGCCACTCGCGAGTGACCCACAGGGCAATGGAGGGTTTCACCGACCGCGCGGGGGGACGAGCGTCGTCTGCATCACCGACGATCTCGAGAACTCGACGACACCAGAGGCCTGGCGCGCGCAACTGCAGGCGCTCGATGCCGGCCAACGCTTCTCGTACTCGGTCGTTGGACCGTTCGGTTCGACCTGTTCAGTCGATGCGCTGGACGATGGCGGAACTCACGCGGCCAACGTGACGCCGTTCGGGGGAATCACCACCGACGTCTGCGGCCCGTGGGAGCTGTACTCGATTGGCAGCTTCGGTGGCGGGCAGCGCACGACGTTCTTCCTGACCTCCACTCCCGTTCCTTCGTCGCTCGAGGTGGTGTTCGACGGCGTCCGCCTGCCGGCACAGGCTGGGAGTTGGCGCTACGACGCAGCGATCAACGCCGTCATCATGGACCCGAACGTTCTCGGGCTCGACCCGCGCTCATTGATCATCACCTACGAGAACCCGTGCCCGTGACGACGCGGGTCCTTGCCGTCCTGCTGCTCTGCGCCTGCTCGAAGGGCGCCGGTCTGCTGCCCGCCGATTGCCGGCCATCGGTGCAGGGCCCGACGCTCACGTTGCCAGTGGAACTCGGAACGACCGCGACGATTCCCATCACCTTCTCGAACCCGCTCCCATTACCGCTCGAGGTGAACCAGCTCGCGCTCACCGACGGTGAAGGGTTCACGTTCAAGGACGACCGCCGTTCGGTGCTCGTGCCCGCGGGCTCGTGTGACCGGCCGGGGCAGCTGACGCTCGAGCTCGAGTTCACCGCGACGAAGCTGGTGGCGCAGCGCGCGACGTTGACGGGGGTGATGGGCAGTGATCCGTTCTCGCTCACGGTCAGCGCGACCGGGAATGGCCCGATGTTCGAGGCGCCCTCGGCGTTCACCTTCGGTCCCGTCGTGTTGGCGCCCGTCGAGCGTGGGCTCCCCGTTCGCAACATCGGCACGGTCGACTCGTCGCTGGTGGTGAAGCTCACGGCGCTGCGCGCGCTGAACGCCGAGACCAGCGTCGACGAACTCTGCGTGGGCGCCATCGTGAACGGCGCGTGTCTGCCGACGACCCGCTTCACGGTGACGCGGCAGGCATTGCTCCCGCTGCGGCTGCGCCCGACGACTCCGGGAGAGAAGTCGTGGCAGCTGATCATCACGCCCGAGACGCGCGGCGCGATGCCGGTCACGGTCACCATCTCGGCGCGGGTCATCGATGAGCGCGGCTGTGCGCTGCAACCCTCGCGAGGGCGCCTGACCTTCGGGCTCACGCCCATGGAGCGACAGTTGATGACCGTCGAGAACGTGGGGTCGACGCCGTGCATTCTTCGCGGCGCGCGAATCGACGACAACCCCGCCTTCACCGTCAGCGGGCCGACTCCGCTCGTGCTCGACACCGGCCGCAGGGTCGAATTCCTCGTCGGAGCGAACTTCGACCGCACCTCGTCGCTGCGTGACGCGACGCTCGTCGTCGACGCCATGCCTCGCGCGCTTCACGTGCCGGTCGCCTTCGACCTCGGCGGCCCCGAGTGCCTCACGCTGCCAACGGTGCTCGACTTCGCGCCCGCCATCGCGGGCTGCGTCAGCCCTCCGCGCTCCATCACGCTGGCGAATCAGTGTGCGCGGCCGTTGGTGTTGAAGAACGTGACCGCGACGGCGCCCTTCGTCATCGCGAACCTGCCAGCGATTCCCCCCGCGGGTCTTCCACTGCAGCCGGGCGCGATGCCGACCATCATCGGGCTCGCGACGCAGGGCGGAATCGATGCGGGGAGCACCACGGGTCAGCTCGTCGTCGAGGTCGTCGGCGGAAGACTGACGGTGCCGCTCAACGGCAGCACCACGCCGCGCGCCGAGCGTACCGACCGGTACTCGTTCCTCTCGCCACCAGTCGATTGGGTCTTCGTGCTCGACGATTCGAGCTCGTTCGTTCCACACCATGCGCGCGTACAGACTGGCCTCGCCGCCTTCAGGAGCTCGCTCGTGGGTCGAAATGCGAACGCGCGGGTGGCCGTCACCACCACGTCGGTCGGGGGCCCGGGCGCGGGCCATTTCAGACAGCTCGACGGCGGCGCCTGGCTCGACTCGTCAGACCCTCAGTTCATCGCGAAGTTCTCTCGGCTCACCGCGCTGACGAGCGATGGAACGGAGCAGCCCTCGGGTCTCGAAGCAGCAGTGCGTGCCGTGACGCCGCCGCTGACGACCGACGGAGGCGCCAACGCGGGCTTTCGCCGTTCGGGCGCGCTGGCGCTCGTGTGCATCACCGACGACGTCGACGTCTCGCCTGATTCCTACCGCGCGGCCCTGACTCAGCTCGGCCCCGCCACTTCCTACTCAGTCGTCGGGCCGTTCAATCCCGCCTGTCCCACGATTGGGCACGACGACGGAGGTCATCGCGCAGCGATCGATTCGGTCGGCGGAGTCGCGGTCGATTTGTGCTCGCCGTTCGCGAACGACTTCGTTCGAAGTGACACGTTCACCCGACAGCGATTCTTCCTGAGCGCACAACCTGAGCTGGCTGGGCTCAGCGTCGAGCTCGACTCCCTGCCCGTGCTGCCAGACCTTCCCGATGGCGGGGTGCTGTGGCGCTACCTTCCGATGAACAACGCGGTCGAGTTCCCGGGGCCCATCGACGCGACGGAGCTGGCCATTCACTACCGCACGCCGTGTCAGTGAAGTCAGTCTGCCGCGCAGCTTCCCGCCAACCGCAACACGGCTGGGTTGAGCGGCTCGAGCTTCAGCAGCTCCCCGCGCAGGGCACGGGCGGCCTCGACGTGGTGCTCTCCACACAGCGTGAGCACCTCGAGCGCGCGCGCCTCGGTTCGGAAGTGGCCGTCTTCGAAGCGTGAGTGGTACGCGCCCAGCCGAACGCGCGCTTCCGCCCAGTTGGCGACGTCGGTCGCGTGCAGAATGCCCTCGAGCGTCTCGAGCTCGGCGGCGAGCGAGCGGTCGTCGACGACGGGCTCGGGCGTGGGGGCGGCCTGCGGCGCGGGCGTCGGCTTCGAGGTCGCGACGATGACCCGCGGCGTCGGGGCGGCCGTGGGCTTCTCGTCGCCAACCGGAGGCGTGACGGTCTCGACGGCGACCGGAGCAGGCTCGACCACCACGGCTGGCTCGACGACCGGCGCCGGGCGCGCGGCGAGGGCCTGCTCCGCCGCGAGGGCCCGCTGCTCGGCGGCCAGGGCTCGGCGCTCGAAGACCTGCTTCGTCACGGTGAACGTCGCGATGGTCGCGACCGAGGCCGAGACGACGCCGATGGCGACCACCTTCGCGAACGAGACTCCCGCGGCGACCGTGGTGAGGCCGGCGCCGGTCAGCACCGCGCCACGCACGCGACGCCGCACGTCGTTCGGCATCGCCGGCGTTCCCTGGCGGGCCTTGCGCAACAGCTCATTCGTCTCGGAGCCGAGCTCACTCATGACACACGCTCCCTGCTTCGTCGGTGCTGCACGAGGGTCTCGAAGCGCTGACGGGCCAACCGCAGCCGCGACGAGACGGTGTTCGCGTTCACACCGGTGATGTCCGAAATCTCCCGCAGCGTGAGCTCTTCGAACTCGGCGAGCACGAAGACGGTGCGCTGCTCCTCCGAGAGTTGCTCGAGCAACCCCTGCACGAGCGTGAA
>JAACJQ010000148.1 GCA_016879935.1 Archangiaceae bacterium
CGATCATCGCAGCGCGGTTCGATCAGGTGACGCCCGCCAGACCCCGAGAGCGGTGGGCGGCTGCGTGGGGTCTCACCCGGGTTCAGCTCGTCGACCGCGGCCACGCGACGATGCTGCTGTCTGACCTTGCCTCGATCGCCCACCAGCTGCTGGCAGAAGATCTCGAAAATGAGACGGGCCGCGACTCCGGTGTGGAGCGCGGCCCGAACGCATCGACGACGCCGTGAAGCTCAGCCCTGTTTCTGGGCGGCCTTGTCGTTCGACTGCACCTGCTGGCCGCTCGAGTCGGCGAGCTTCTTTTCATCGGCCTCGGCCTCGCCCGACAGGCCCTTCTTCAGGTTCTTCACGAAGGAGCCGATCGACGAGCCGAGCGTGGGCAGCCGCGACGAGCCGAAGAGCAGCACGATCACGACGACGATCAGCAGAATTTCCCAGCCGCGAAGACCACCCATTGAGCAACTCCTTGTGAGGCGCACCAGCAGTGTAGGCCCATCGCCTGTAACACCGCCAATGAGCCTCGTCATGTCCCCGTGACGACGGGTGGTTGGAGCCGTCAGGCGACGTTGATGGTTCCCGGGGTCGCGCGGGGCTCGGGCTTGTCGATGGGCGAGGCCACGTGGCGCAGCACGGGCTCAGCGGTGGCGGGCACCTGGCGCTTGGCGACCTCGAGCATCATCGTCTGGCTGCGAATGGTCTGGCCGTCGAGCGCGAGGGGCCGGGGCAGGTACGACCCATCGGCCTGGAGCTGGCGGGCCTTCACATTGTCTTTGAGGCCGAGGCCGATCACCTCGTCGAGCAGGCGCAGGCGGAGCGCGGCGTCTTCGACGGGCGCCATCACCTCGACGCGGCGGTGGAAGTTGCGCGGCATCCAGTCGGCGCTCGAGATGAACACGTCGGTCGCCGTGCCGGTGCCGAACGCGAACACCCGCGCGTGCTCGAGGAAGCGGTCGACGACCGAGATGACGCGAATGCGCTCGCTGACGCCCGGAACGCCGGGGCGAAGGCAGCAGATGCCACGCACCAGCAGGTCGATCTCCACACCAGCCTGGCTCGCGGCGTAGAGCGCGCGGATGATCACCGGGTCGACCAGCGCGTTCATCTTGCCGAGAATGCGCGCGGGCTCGCCTTTGCGGGCCTTCTGCGTCTCGCGCTCGATCATCTCGAGCACCTTCGTCTGCAGCGTGTTCGGCGCGACGGCCAGTCGCTTCCAGTTCGGCTGCGTCGAGTACCCCGTGAGCAGGTTGAAGAGCGCCGTCACGTCGTCGGCGATCTCGGGCCGGGCCGTGAAGAGCGAGACGTCGGTGTAGATGCGCGCGGTGGCCGGGTTGTAGTTGCCGGTGCCGATGTGCACGTAGCGGCGAATGCCGTTGCCTTCGCGTCGAACGACCAGCGTCACCTTGCAGTGCGTCTTGAGGCCGATGAGGCCGTAGACGACGTGCACGCCGTTGTCCTCCATGCGGCGCGCCCACGCGATGTTGTTGGCTTCGTCGAGGCGGGCCTTGAGCTCGACGAGCACCGCCACCTGTTTGCCGTTCTCAGAGGCGCGCACGAGCGACCGGCCGATGGGGCTGTCGCCGGTGGTTCGGTAGAGCGTCTGCTTGATGGCCAGCACGTTCGGGTCGTCGGCGGCCTCTTCGAGCAACCGCACCACCGGGTCGAACGACTCGTACGGGTGGTGAACGAGCAGATCTTTCTGGGCGATGGCCGTGAAGATCGACTCGTCCTTCATGAAGGGCGGCTGCGACGGCACGAAGGCCTCGACGCGATTCTCGGGGCGCTGGTCGACGTCGCTCACGGCCGTGAGATCCGACACCTGGAGCGGCCCCTCGACGCGGTACACGTCGGAGGTCGAGAGCTTGAGCGCCGAGGTCAACATCGCCTCGATGGCGGGGGTGGCGGCGTTGTCGATCTCGAGGCGCACGGCGGCGCCACGGTCGCGGCGGCGAAGCTCCTGCTGAATCGAGGCGAGCAGGTCGATCGACTCTTCTTCGTCGACGTCGATGTCCCAGTTGCGGGTCACACGAAAGGCGCACGACTGCTCGACGGCGAATCCGGGGAACAGATCGGACGCGTGCATCGAGATCAGCTCTTCGAGCAGCAGAAACGCGGTGCCGTTCGTCGCGGGCATGCTGACGAGCCGCGGCAGCACCGACGGCACCTGCACCACCGCCATCGACGATTCGGTCGCGTCCTTCTTGCGGCGCCGATCACCTCGCCGCACCACCATGGCGATGTTCAGCGACTTGTTGCGCAGGTGTGGAAACGGGTGGCCGGGGTCGACCGCGAGCGGCGTGAGGGCAGGGAAGACCTGCGTCTGAAACGCCTGGCGTGCGGCGTTCTTCTGCTCGGCCGACAGGTTCTCGCGCGTGAGAATGTGCAGCCCGTTGGCCGAGAGCAGCGGCACCAGCTCCTTCGACCAGAGGCGGTACTGCTCGGTCACCATCACGTGCGCGCGCTCGGAGATCGCCGCGAGCTGTTCCTGCGGCATCATGCCGTCGGCGGGAAGTTCGGCGATGCCGCCGCTGGCCTGGTGCTTGAGGCCGGCCACGCGCACCATGAAGAACTCGTCGAGGTTGCTCGAGACGATCGAGAGGAACTTGATGCGCTCGTGAATCGGCAGCGACGCGTTGCGCGCCTCGGCGAGCACGCGATCGTTGAAGGCCAGCCACGACAGCTCTCGGTTGATGAACAGATGCCGGTCGGAAGGGTCGACCATGGGAACGCTCCTCGTGATGACGGTTTTGGCACGGGAGCCTCTCGGCGCAAGGGTGGCACACGCTTGTGACAGGGTGCGAAAGCGTGGAGTTGTTCCTGCGCTTGACTACGGTGCCCTCGCCACATGGCTCGACGACGACTCCCTGATGCAGGCGGTGAAGTTCTGGCCGCCATCGATGTCGGCACCAACGCCGTTCGGCTCGAGATCGCGACGGCGTTTCCCGACGGTTCGCTCGAGACGCTGCACACCGAGCGAGACCCCGTTCGCCCCGGCGAGGGCTTGTTCAAGACGGGCGTGATCGCGAAAGACGTCGCGGGCCGGTTGGTGTCGACGCTGCGGCGCTACGCCTCGGTCTGCAAACGCCACGGCGCGCGGGTTCGGGCGGTCGCGACGAGTGCGCTGCGGGAAGCGAAGAACCGCGAAGAGATCGTTCGCCGCGTGAAGCGCGAAGCCGGCCTGACGCTCGAGGTCGTCTCGGGGCGTGAAGAGGCGCGGCTCATCTGTCTGGGCGTGCTCGCGGGGAAGGCCGCGAGTCACCGCTCGTTGTGCATCGACATCGGCGGGGGCAGCACCGAAGTCATCTCGGCCCAGGGCGAGCTGCCGAAAGATCTGTGGAGCCTCGACATCGGCGCCGTGCGCCTCACCGAGCTCTTCGACGTTCGGGGCGAGGTGCCGAAGCGCCAGCTGACGTTGATGCGCTCGTTCGTGCGCGAGCTGATGGAGGAGCGCATTCCCCAGGGCATCTCGGGGCTGCCGAAGTCGGCCCTGGGCTCGAGCGGAACGATCGGCGCCATCGTCGCGTTCGCGCGCTCGGAGGGCGTCGGTCATGCGACGTTGCTCGAGGTCTCACGCACGGTCGAAGCGCTGGCCGACATGGATCTCGAGAAGCGCCGCAAACGCTTCGATCCCCGGCGTGCCGACATCGTGACCGCGGGCGCGGTCATTCTCGAGTCGGTGATGAAGCACCTGAAGGTCGAGACCGTCACGGCCGTCGATCGCGGCCTGCGCGAGGGCGTGCTCGTCGATCTCGTTCGCAAACAGAAGGAGCAGGTCGCCGATCACTCGCTCTCCGATGCGGCGGTGCTGGTGGGGCGTCGCTTCGGGTTCTCGGAGCCGCACGGCCGGCAGGTCGCGAAGCTGGCAATGACGTTGTTCGACTCGCTCGCGGCGGTGCACAAGCTGCCCGCGGCGGCGCGACCCTGGCTCGAGACGGCGGCGCTGCTGCACGACGTCGGGCACGCGGTGAACTACCAGCGCCACCACAAACACGCCTTCTACCTGATCTCGAACATCGACTTGCCGGGGCTCACCGATCGCGAGCGCCTGATGGTGGCGACGATCGCGCGTTTTCACCGGCGCAGTAACCCAGACCTCACGCACGAGCTGATGACGCCGTTCTCTGCCACCGAGGCCCGCATCGTTCGCAAGTGCGCGACGCTGTTGCGGGTCGCCGACTCGCTCGATCGCAGTCATCACCAGCCGGTGCAGAAGCTCGTGCTCGCGTCGCGTGGTCGCACGGTGTGGCTCAAGGCGAAGTCGAAGCAGGCGATCGATCTCGAGCTGTGGGACGTGGAGCACGAGACCGCGCTCTTCCGTGAGGTGTTCGGTCGCACGCTCGTCGTGAGCGGCGAGCGCTGAACGAGTCGCCCGCGCGCGTGCTTCAGGCGTGCGCTGCGTGCTCGGTGTCGCTCATGCGGTAGCCGACGCCACGAACGGTCTCGACCATCTCTCGCGCCACGCCGAGCTTGTCGCGCAGTCGCATCACATGGGTGTCGACCGTACGCGTCTCGAGGGGGCTCGAAATGCCCCACACGTCCGACAGCAGCTGCTCGCGGGTCTGCACCCGGCCGGCGCGCGCGATGAGGTGGTGGAGCAGCTTGAACTCGAGGGCCGTCAACTCGACCTCTTCGCCAGCGACGTAGGCGCGGTGGGCGGCGAGATCGAGCGAGAGCGCACCGAGCGAGAGCTTCTCGACCCCCTCGGCTGCCCCCGACCGCCGCAGAATCGCCTTCACCCGGAGCACCAGCTCACGCGGGCTGAACGGCTTGGTGACGTAGTCGTCGGCGCCGACCTCGAAGCCCTGCACGCGATCGGCTTCTTCACCTCGCGCCGTCAGCATCACGATCGGCACGTCGCGCGTGGTCGGATCAGCGCGGAGCCGGCGGCAGACGTCTCGCCCCGAGATGTCCGGCAGCATGAGATCGAGCAGCACGAGGTCGGGCTTCACGCGGGCGGCCAGCTGCAGGGCGTGCTCTCCGGTCAGGGCCACCGCGGTCTCGAAGCCTGCGTGCTTCAGGTTGAAGTCCACCAGGCTGGCGAGATCGGCTTCGTCGTCGACGATCAGGATCGTTGGCATGCGCGCGACATAGGCCGTGGGGTCGACGCTCCCATGTCGCGTGGGTGACAAGGTGATGACGTCGTGTCTCGGCTCTGTGACGCCTCAGGTGCCCGTGTCGGGCTCGGAGTCGGGCGCGTCGCCGTGATCGTCATGACCCTCGTCATGCGGCAGGTCCATCGAGTCGGCGCTCTGCTCCGCGCTCGAGGCCTCGGTCTCGACGGGAACGTCGGTCGGCTCGGGCAGCTTCAGCTTCGCCAGCACCTCGTCGGCGGCCTCGTCGACCTGGGTGGACTGGCCGGGCGCCGGCACTTCGATGCCCGGTGGCGGTGGCAGCACGGGAACGGGGTGACCGAGCGGCTTGAAGTGCGACGGCGCTCCGGGAGGCGGCTTCAGGTAGGGCGGCAGCCCCGAGTGCCGGCGCGCGGCCTGGGCCATCAGCTCGTGGTGGCGGTAACGGCACTCGAGCATCTTGTGAATGAGCAGCGACGCGCCCGGAACCTTGCGCTCCTGCAGCCCCGAGGTCGCCCGGCGAACGGCATAACGAACGCGGCGAATCTGCACGCGCCAGCCGCGAGGCGTCCACGTGAACAGGCCCCACGCCGGGCGCAGATCGCCATCACGCGGAATGCCCGCAGACGCGACGTCGGCGATCACCATGCGGCCGAGCCGTCGGCGATAGGGAAAGTGCAGATGCCCGAAGGCGAGCGCCGCGGCGTCGAGGTGGCCGAGCAGGCGGCGCAGCGTGTGATCGTCGAGCGTGGGCTCGAGCGAGTCTTCGAGGTTGCGCGGGTTGGCGTGGCAGACGAACAGGTCTTGCCCTTTGCGCGGCGAATAGCGGCGCGAGAACGCGAGCTGGCCGAGCTTCGCGGTCTTCTCGGCGCCGAGCTGATCACGCGTCCAGTCGAGGAGCTCGGTCTTCCAGTGCTCCTTCTCGCGGTAGGCGCCCGACAGGTAGTTGCCCGAGACGTAGCAGTCGGTGTTGCCCATGAGCAGATCGTCACAGGCGTCGTGAAGAAGCTCGTACGTCTCTCTGGGCCACGCGCCGCGCAGACAGAGATCGCCCGCGGCGATGATCGCGTCTGGGCTCTGACGCTTGATGTCCTCGAGCACCGCTTCGCAGGCCGGCAGGTTTCCGTGAATGTCAGCCAGCACCGCGACGCGCATTCAGCGCCGTACTCTAGCCTGAGGTCGCCGGATTCCCAGCGTCAGGCGGTGCCACGGGCAGGGTGATGAAGAAGGTGCTGCCCTGACCCGGAGCGCTCTCGACGCGAACATCGCCCTTCATCGCGGTCGCGAGGTGCTTCACGATCGACAGGCCGAGGCCGGTGCCACCCATGTCGCGGCTGCGACCCTTGTCGACGCGATAGAAGCGCTCGAAGAGCCGGGGCAGGTGGCGCGCCTCGATGCCGGGCCCGTCGTCTTTCACCCGCAGCTCGATCTCTTCGCCGATGCGCGTGGCCGAGACCCAGATGTGGCCGTTCGGTGGCGTGTACTTCACGGCGTTGTCGAGCAGGTTGAGCACCACCTGTTCGATGCCGCGCGGGTCGGCCAGCACGAAGAGATCGGGAGCCACCTCGAGCTCGATGGCCGTGTTTCGCGCACGGGCCTTGGGGCGCACGGCTTCGGAGGCTCGCTGGGCTGCCATCGCGACGTTGATCGGCTTCTCGGCCAGCTGCAGCTCTCGCGACTCGAGGCGTGAGAGCTCGAGCAGATCTTCCACCAGCTCGGAGAGCCGCTCGGACTGGCGGTGAATGATGTCGACCATCTTCGGAGCGGCCACCGGATCCTGCAGGGCGCCGCTCAAGAGCGTCTCGGCATAGCCACGAATGGCCGTCACCGGGGTGCGGAGCTCGTGGCTGACGTTGGCGACGAAGTCTTTTCGAACCTTCTCGAGCCGGCGCAGCTCGGTGACGTCGACGAAGACGGCCGAGCTGCCCGAGAGATCGTGACCGAGCGGCGCGACGTGCACCGAGACGACGCGCGGCCGAACGCCCTCGAGCTGCAGCTCGAGCCGGCTCGACACGTTCTCTTTGCAGGCGCGCTCGACGGCCTGCTGCAGCTCGGGGCTCGAGACGACCTCTCCGGCGCGATGGCCGACGATGGCGGTGCCCGAGAAGAGCAGCTCTTTGAGGGCGTTGTTGTGCTCGACGACGGTGCCGTCTTCGCTGGTCACCCAGACGCCTTCGGCCATGCCGTCGATCACGGCGCGCAGCACTGCGAGGGCGCGGGCCATCTCCTTCACGTCGCCCACAGCGACTGCGTCGGTTCTCGAGGCCACTCGGGTCGTCATCTTCCGGGTCATAGCGGTCTTCGGTGACGCTCCCGCAACGTCGAGGTGCCGGTGCTGCTACTCGGGCGCGGTCAGCTTGTAGCCGACGCCTCGAATGGTCTCGATGATGTCGCCCGAGGGCCCGAGCTTCTCGCGCAGGCGCTTGATGTGCGTGTCGACGGTGCGCGTCGTGATCTCGGCGTCGATACCCCAGACGTCAGACAGCAGGGTCTCGCGGGTCTGCACGCGGCCCGGCCGCTCGAGGAACGTCTTGAGCAGTCGAAACTCGAGGGCGGTCAGCACCACCGGCTTTCCCTTCACCGTCACTTCGTGCCGATCGATGTCGAGCACGATGTCGGGCGCGGTCAGCTTGCCGTTGCTCGAGACCGCCTTCGGCTCGTTGCCGTCGCGGCGCAGCACGTTCTTGATGCGGAGCATCAGCTCTTTCACCGAGAACGGCTTCACCACGTAGTCGTCGGCGCCCAGCTCGAGGCCCTTCACGCGGTCTGACTCTTCGCCGCGCGCGGTCACCATGATGATGGGCACGCGTTTGGCGTCGCCTTCACGAACGAGCCGCGCCACCTCGGTGCCACCGATGTCGGGCAGCATGAGATCGAGGAGGATCAGATCGGGCTTGAAGCTCTTCGCGCGCGAGACACCAGCCGCTCCCGTGCGCGCCACGTCGGTCTCGAAGCCTTCCTGCTTCAGGTTGTATTCGAGCAGCGACGCGAGGTCCTGCTCGTCTTCGACGATGAGGATGCGCGACATGCGCAGCTTCCTAACCCAACTGCCTCCGTGGCATAAGCGGCGCGCGCATGGCGACTGGCAAAGAGAAGCGGAAGGAAGAGCGCGTTCCCGTCGATCTGTGGATCGAGGCGTCACGCGACGGTGAGCTGTACTTCCAGCGGGCCTCGAACCTGAGCGTCGGTGGGGCGTACTTCACGCAGACGATTCCGTTGCCCGTCGGGAGCCGCGTGGCGCTGAAGTTCGAGCTGCCCCAGGAGCCGATCGAGGTCGTGTGCGAAGGAGAGATCGTCACGGCCAAGGAGCTCGGCATGGGCGTCTCGTTCATCAACCTGAACGCCGGCGATCGAAAGAAGATCGAAGGCGTGATCGCGAAGATCGCCGCGAAGCTCGAGAAGCTGTCGAAGTGACCTACGGCACCAGCCGGGGGTCGCACATCTTCGCCGGCGAGTACTGTTGAATGCGCAGCAGCACGCGCGGGTTCGCGCCCGCCGTCACCGGAGGCAGCAGGTTGCACTCCGAGCCCGCCAGCTTCGTGCCGTCTTTCGAGATGGCCTCGATGATGAGCCCGTAGTCACGGCCGGGCGGTACTTCGCTCAGCGACAGATCCTGGGTGTTGGGCGTGCCGGCGGTGAGGTTGATGGGAAAGACCATGGCCGGCTGGGTCTTGTTCGTGGCCGCGTTGCGCAGCTGCACGAAGCGGTTCGCGGGCACCTGATCTTTGATGCACTTCTGCCGAATGACCGTGCAGTCGCCGCCCTCGACCGACGAGATGCTGGTCACGAGCGCGACCTGGAACGCCGAGATGCTGTCGAGCAGCCCGCGAGAGACGACGAGATCGAGATCGAAGCCACCCTCGGTCGGCGGAGGCCCACCACACGCCGCCAGGGCGACGGCCAGAGCGAGCAACGCGCGCCTCACGGCATGCCCTCGATCTGAATCGTGATGGGCAAGGTTCCGGTGGGCTTCTGGGTCGCGAGAATCACCGCGCCGGTCGTCACGGCCGCAGCGCCAGCGCCGATGCCGACCCACACCCACGGGTTCTGGTACCAGGCCTTCGGCTTCTCGGTCTCTTCGGTGGCAGCCTTCGCGGCGACGCGGAAGGTGAGCGGGGTGAAGGGGTCGCCTCGGCCGGCGAGCCGACGCTGCGCCGCGTCGGCCACCTCGACGTAGTACTCGAGATCATAGGCGACCGACTCTTCGGGCAACTCGAACGCAGGAATGGTCGCGCGGTACACGCTGCGATCGGTGCGATCGCGAATGAAGTCGATCGAGCTGTAGTTCTGCGCGCCGGAGCGCCGGTAGAAGAGCTTGGCCTTCGCGCCGAGCGCCATGTCGTCGATGCGCGACTCCACCGTGACGGCGAGGCCGGGCATCTGCTCGGGAACGCCGGCGACCGTGAGGGTCACCGGGCGCACGCGGCGTTTGCGAATGTCCTCCTTGATGCGTCCGTACAGCGTGCGGATCTTCGGAGGCGTCGCCTTGGGCAGCTCGTAGTCGGGCCGCGCCTGCAAGAGCTTCTCGAACGCGTCGCGCGCCTTGTCCTCGTTGCCCAGGTACAGGTTCGCGAGCCCGAGCAGCCGGTAGATCTCGGCCAGCTGCTCATCGGAGAGAGCGGGCGCGTCGAGCCCCGTCTGCAGCGTCTTCACCGCGTCTTCGAAGTCGCCTTCGTCGACCTGCTGTTGGCCCTTCGTCAGGGCGTCGTTCTTCGGAGCGACTTGAGCGAACGCTCCCTGCGCCGAGAGCAGCAACCACGACGTCGTGACGATCCCCACCAGGCGCACGCAGGCGCCCTTACCAGAAATCACGCGCCTCGGGCGTCACGCTGGTTTGACTCTCGAACCCGTGACATGTAGGTTCCGCGGCCCTTTGGCGGTCTGACTGCAAATGCTCGTAAAGATTGAGGAAATTCAAGAGCCTGGCCTCGAGCTGAGCCAGCCCATCGAGCGGAAGGTGCTCGAGCAGGCGCTTGCCGAGAGTGAGGGCTTCACGTTGGTGAGCGCTGGCCCGCTCGAGGCGTCGTTTCGCAAGGTCAGCGGCCAGGTGCACCTGAACGGCAGCTTCGAGACGAAACTGACGGGCCCGTGCCGACGCTGCACGAAGGACGTGCCCCTCGACGTGCCGGTGTCGTTCTCGCTGCGAATGATTCGCGAGGCCCCGAAGGTCGACGAAGAAGACGAAGAAGCGCTCAGCCCCTCGCGAAAACGGCGCCAGAAGAAGGACGACGACGAGCAGGCCGAGATGGCCGCCAGCTTCGAACTCGACGAGGTCGATGCAGAACCGTTCGATGGAAAGACGATCGATCTGGACCCGATCGTGCGTGAACAGGTATTGCTGGCGCTCCCGGTGACTGTGTTGTGTCGGGAGGACTGCAAAGGGCTCTGCCCCACCTGCGGGCAGGACTTGAACGAGAAGGACTGCGGTCACTCCGAGAAGAAAGACATCGATGTCCGGCTGTTGAAGTTGAAGGACATCAAGCTGAAGAACTGAAGTTGTCGAAAGGAAGACGAAGCCATGGGCGTACCCAAGAAGCGCACTTCGAAGATGCGGCGTGATCGCCGCCGCGCTGGCAACAACAAGCTGAAGACCGCCGTGCAGGTGATCAAGTGCTCGAACTGCGCTGCGCCGACGATGCCTCACCGCATCTGCCCGGCGTGTGGTCACTACGACGGCAAGAAGGTCGCACGCGGCACCAGCGACTGATTTCGGCCGCGACCCGCGGTTGAACTTCTTCAATCCGTTCGGCCCGACCTCTCGGAGCGCTCTCACCAGCGCTTCGAGGGGTTTTCGTGTTTGCGCTTCGTTCGTCTTCGCCAACCCCTCGTGGCGACTGCAAACTGCGTAAAAACCGACGCAGTGACATGCAGTTGGTTTCTTGGGTAAGGAGCGCCCCCGCATGCGCGCACACATCATCGGCACCGGAAGCTACGTCCCCGAGAAGGTGCTGACGAACCGCGACCTCGAGAAGATCGTCGAGACGACGGACGAGTGGATCGTCGAGCGTACTGGCATTCGTGAGCGACACGTCGCGGCGCCGGGCGAGAACACCTCTGACATGGCGGTGAAGGCTGCGATTCGGGCCCTCGAGATGGCGTCGACCCGCGCCGACGAGCTCGACTTGATCATCGTCGGCACCGTCACGCCCGACATGCCGATGCCCGCCTGTGCCGCGTTCGTCGCGCACAAGCTCGGCGCCACGAAGGCCTTCGCGTTCGATCTCTCGGCGGCGTGCGCAGGTTCGCTGTTCGGTTTGTCGGTGGCCTCGCAGTTCATCGAGACCGGAAAAGCGAAGCGGGTGCTCGTCATCGGCGTCGAGCTGTTGACCCGCATCGTCGACTGGAAAGATCGAAACACCTGCGTGCTCTTCGGAGACGCTGCAGGCGCGATGGTGGTCGGCCCCTCGAACGACGAGAGCCGCGGCATCATCTCGACGCACCTGCACACCGACGGCGCGCAGACGGGCATTCTCTGCATTCCCGGTGGTGGCTCGAAGACCCCGGTCACGCACGAGACGGTCGATCAGCGCCTGCAGTTTGTCTCGATGAACGGCCGTGACGTCTACAAGTTCGCAGTGCGCGCGCTCACCGACGCGGTGCACGAGGCCTTCACGCACAACAACATCACCGCCGACCACGTCACGCACCTCGTCGCCCATCAGGCGAACGTGCGCATCATCGACGCGGTGCTCGAGCGCGTGAAGGTGCCGAAGGAGAAGGCCTTCCTCAACATCGACAAATACGGCAATACGTCGTCGGCCTCGCTGCCCATGACGCTCGACGAGGCCAATCGTGCCGGGAAGCTCAAGCCGAACGACACGATCCTGATGATGGCCATCGGCGCGGGCATGTCGTGGGGCAGCGCCATCGTTCGCTGGTAGCAGTCGGTGCTTTTCAGACTCTTCGAAGGAGCTTGAACCATGGGTTCCGTGGCGTTCGTGTTTCCAGGGCAGGGCAGCCAGTACGTCGGCATGGGCAAGGCGCTCGCCGAGGCATTCCCCGAAGCGCGCGCGGTGTTCGAAGCCGCTGACGATGCGCTCCAGGAGAAGCTCTCGACCCTGTGCTTCGAAGGGCCCGAAGACGCACTCAAGCTGACCGCCAACACGCAGCCCGCGATTCTGACCGTGTCGGTCGCCGCCCACGCGGTGTTCTCGAAGCGGTTCTCGATGGCGCCTGCGTTCGTGGCGGGGCACTCGCTCGGGGAGTACTCGGCGCTCGTCGCTGCCGGCGCGATGTCGCTGGCCGATGGTGTTCGGTCGGTGCGCGCGCGCGGCACGTTCATGCAGGAGGCCGTTCCCGCCGGGGTCGGCGCGATGTCGGCCGTGCTGGGCCTCGCTCCCGAGAAGGTGAAGGAGCTCTGCGAGCAGGCCGCGCAGGGTGAGATTGTCTCGTGCGCGAACTTCAACGAGCCGGCGCAGACGGTGATCGCCGGTCACGCGAAGGCCGTCGAGCGCGCGGGTGAGCTGCTCAAGGCCGCGGGAGCCAAGCGCGTGTTGCCGTTGCCGGTGAGCGCTCCTTTCCACTGCGCGCTCATGTCGCCCGTCGTGCCGCGCCTCGACGAGGTGCTCTCGAAGGTCGCGTTCAAGGTGCCGAGCGCGCCGGTGGTGACCAACGTCGAAGCCACGCCGAACGCCGACCCCACGAAGGTGAAGGAGCTGTTGCTGCGTCAGGTGACGGGCTCGGTGCGGTGGATCGAGTGCGTGCAGTCGCTCGAGAAGGCCGGCGTGACGAAGATCGTCGAGCTCGGGCCCGGCAAGGTGCTGTGTGGCCTCGTGAAGCGCATCGCCAAGGGCCTCGAGTGCGTGAACGTCGAAGACCCCGCGAGCCTCGAGAAGACGCTCGCCGCGCCCTGATCAGCCGCCGCAGACCTGTTGGCATTCCTTCACGGTGTCGAAGGGCACGACGCCATCGCAGCCACCCCAGACGAAGCTCTCGCAGCGCTTCGTCGCGGGGTTGAAGAACGCCTTGGGGAAGGCCGCGCGGCAGGGGCCAGGCGCGGGCTCCAACGAGCACCGACTGTCACAGCCCGAGACGAGCACGAGGAGCACGAACAGCCGAACGGGGTGCGAAAGCATTTGTGCAGTTTGTCATCGGTGCGAACGAACTTCGCCACCTGCCGTCCTCGACATCGGCCTGATCACTCCGTAAACGCCGCGCAGTGAAGGGCCCCCCGCTTGCACAGGGCGCGCGCCTCCCCGGGAGACTGTGATGAAGGACTTCAACAACAAGATCGTTCTGGTGACGGGCGGCTCCCGAGGCATCGGCCGCGCGATCGCGCTCGAGTTCGCGAACCGTGGCGCCACCGTCGTCATCACCTATGCGGGCAACGAGGCCGCGGCGGTCGAGACCATCAAGCTGCTCACCGACGCAGGCGTGAAGGCGCAGGCCAAGAAGTTCGACGTGAGCGACCCGGCCGCCTGTTCGGCCTGCGTCGACGAGGTGATGCGCGAGCACGGCCGCCTCGACGTGCTGGTGAACAACGCGGGCGTCGCCATCGACGGGCTGCTCATGCGCTTCAAGGACGACGACTGGGACAAGACCCTCGACACGAACTTGAAGGGCGCCTTCTCGCTCATGCGCGCGGCCAGCCGGCCCATGATGAAGCAGAAGGGCGGGGCGATCGTGAACGTCTCGTCGATCGTCGGAGAGATGGGCAACGGCGGCCAGGCCGCCTACGCCGCCTCGAAGGCGGGCCTCATCGGCCTCACCAAGTCGGTCGCCAAAGAGCTCGCCTCCCGCAACATTCGCGTCAACGCGGTCACGCCTGGCTTCATCACCACCGACATGACCGCAGCCCTCAACGACGAGCTCAAGGCCAAGATGGCCGACGCGATTCCATTGGGTCGCATCGGGAACCCCGAAGAGATCGCGAAGGCGGTCGCTTTTCTCGCCTCAGACGCCGCCTCGTACATCACCGGAGAAGTCCTCAAGGTGAATGGCGGCATGTACATGTAGTTTCACCGTTGGTTGGCCACTTCCCTGTGTGCTAGGGGCGCGGCGCAACCGTTTTTCCTCTCCCATCACCGCAAGGACATAAGCAAATGACGGCCCAGAACATCGAAGCCAAGGTCAAGTCGATCATCGCCGACCAGCTCGGCGTCAGCGAGGACGAGATCAAGATGGAGTCCTCCTTCATCGAGGACCTGGGCGCCGACTCGCTCGACATCGTCGAGCTCGTCATGGCGATGGAAGAAGAGTTCGAGATCGAGATCCCCGACGAGGAGGCCGAGAACATCAAGGCCGTCGGCGACGCGATCAACTACATCAACACGCACAAGAAGTGAGCTGACGGCCTCGTAGCCGAGGCCTTCGGGAACCGTCACCATGAGCGCTCCACGTCGCGTCGTCATCACCGGCACGGGTCTGATCACGGCCCTGGGCACGGGAACCGAGAAGTCCTGGCAGGCGGCCATCAACGGCACGTCTGGCATCGGCCGCATCACCCACTTCCAGGACCCCAAGCTCAAGGTGACGATCGCCGGTGAGGCGAGGGACTTTCAGGTCGAGAACTACCTCGACCGCAAAGAAGCCCGCCGCATGGACCGGTTCAATCACTTCGCGCTGGCCGCGGCCGAGATGGCGATGACCGAGTCGGGTCTGCCCATCGGCCTCGACAAGCCGAACGGGTACGAGCCCGAGCGCGTCGGCGTGATCGTCGGCAGCGGCATCGGCGGTCTGGCGTCGCTCGAAGAGAGCCACAAGAACGGGCTCGAGAAGGGCTTCGATCGCCTCTCGCCCTTCTTCATCCTGCGCATGATCGTCAACATGGCGCCGGGTCGCATCTCGATGCGGTACAACGCGCGCGGCCCGAACTGGTCGCCCGTGTCGGCGTGCTCCACCAGCGCGCACGCGATTGGCGAGGCGTGGAAGTCGATTCGCTGGGGAGAGATGGACGCGGCCATCGCCGGCGGCTCCGAGGCGGCCATCACGCAGCTCGGCATCGGCGGGTTCGAGTCGATGCACGCCCTCTCGAGCCGCGTCGACGACCCCGCGACGGCCAGCCGGCCCTTCGACAAGGACCGCGACGGCTTCGTGATGGGCGAAGGCGCCGGCCTCGTCGTCATCGAAGAGCTCGAGCACGCCAAGCGGCGTGGCGCGAAGATCATCGCCGAGCTCGTCGGCTACGCGGCCAACAGCGACGCGCACCACGAGACGGCGCCGGCGCCCGAGCACGAAGGCGCCCAGCGGTGCATGCGGCTCGCGCTCCAGTCGGCCGGGCTCAAGCCGGAAGACATCGGCTACATCAACGCCCACGGCACCTCGACGCCCTTCAACGACCTGCACGAGTCGAAGGCGATTCAGCGCGTGTTCGGCGAGCACGCCAAGAAGCTGATGGTCTCGAGCACCAAGTCGATGACGGGCCACATGCTCGGCGCGGCTGGCGGAGCCGAGGCCGTCTTCACGGCGCTCGCGCTTCAGCGCGGCATCATTCCGCCCACCATCAACCAGTTCACCCGCGACCCCGACTGCGAGCTCGACTACGTGCCGAACAAGGCGCGAGAGGTTCGCGTCGACGCGGCCATGTCGAACTCGTTCGGCTTCGGTGGCACCAACGCGGTGCTGGTGCTTCGCCGCTACCGCGACTGATCATGCGGCACGTCTCCTGGGCCCTGCTCCTCTTCGCCGGCTGCAGCTTGAACCTCGCGCAGGTGCGTGAAGAGCTGACGCCTCGTGCGAAGGCCGATCTCGAGTGCAAAGGCTCGCAGCTCGAGTTCGAAGAGGTGAAGCAGCCGCTCGCCGCGTCGAACGTCAAGGTCTCGGGCTGCGGGCGCTCGGCGGAGTACTTCCTCGCGCAGAGTCAGTGGCGCCTCGTCGCGCCGCTGCGCCCGGCCGAGCCGCCCAGCGTGCTGCAGGCGAAGTGATCAGTTCTTCACTTCGAAGCGCACGCGCACCGTCGTCAGAATGTCCTTCTCGAAGGACGAGGTGTCGAAGTTGCCTTCCCACGAGGTCTCGGTGGAGTTCGCCGCGTTGATGTTGATGACGCCGGTGTCGATGCCCACGACGCTGCCGACCTTCGCGCCACCGCCTGCGGCTTCGATCATGCGCTCGGCGCGTTGACGCGCATCGCGCGAGGCCTCGGCGAGCATCTCGATCTTCAGCGCGTTGACCCCGGTGAACAGGTACGACGGCGACTGCGAGGCGATGTCGACGCCCTTCTCGAGCAGCTGTGTCGCTTCACGCGACACGCGCTCGACCCGCTGCACGTCTTTCGAGACGACGTTGACGGTCTGACTCGCGCTCCAGCCGTCGAAGACGGTCTTGCGGGTGATGCGGTTGTTCTCTTCGGTCACCTCTTCGTGGGAGCGCTGATCGAGCGAAGCGGCCGAGATGCGCACCTGATCACGCGGGAAGCCGGCCTGCTCGAGGAAGGCGACCACGGACTCCACGTCTTTCTTGAGCGCGGTGTACGCCTCGACGCGGTCTTTCTTCGTCGTACTCACCGACGCAGACCACTCCGAGAGATCGGAGGTGATGCGGCGCTTGGCCGAGCCGCGCACGTCGATGGTGGTGGGGCGTGAGAGACGAACGACGCTCCAGGCGACGGAGGCGATGAGGGTGCTGACGACGAGGGCGAGGGCGAGGGCGCGGCGTTCCATGGCGGTTAAACGTTCGCCGGGCGGTCGCCCGTTCCACCCTTCGAATCGGTCACAGCGCACCTGATAGCCGCGGCTTGTTCCAGAAGAAGGCGTCGGCGCAATGCTTCGTCGTTGCGATATGGGGCGAGGTCGTTCCGGGGGGAACATGAACTCACGTTTCACGCTCGTTGCGCTCGCGGTTCTCACGCTGTTCGGCTGTCCCATGACGACGGAGCCTGATGGTGGGGCTTCTGGTGGTGGCTTCGTGGCGGCCGGAGGTGGGTCGTCGAGCGCAGGAGGGACTGGCTCCGCCGGAGGGACGGGCGCTGCCGGAGGAACGGCCTCTGTCGGAGGAGGCGCGACCGCTGGTGGTGCCGGCGGAGGCGCGGCCGGCTCGGTGACGCTGACTCCGGGTGGCATGGCGGCGGCTGCCACCTCGCTGCAGGTGACGGTCTCGGTCTCGCTCCCCGCTCAGCGGGTCGAGCTGTTGATCGATGGCGCCAGCGTCTTCACCTTCGCGCAGGCGCCGTACACGACGACGCTCTCGCTGAGCTCGGTGAGCGAAGGCGCGCACGCGCTCGTGGCGCGCGCCGACTTCGGTGGCTCCACGGTCGACAGCCAGCCGACCACCCTGGTCGTCGATCGCACCGGGCCGCAGGTGACGCGCTCGTGGCCCAGCGCCACGGTCGGAATGACGGCCTTCTGGAACGAGCCCTGGGGCATCGTCACCGATGAGCCCCTGCTCCTCGCGGGCGCCTCGGTGCAGGTCACCTTCGGCACGGGTCAATCGCTGCCTGCGACGCTCGTGCAGACGGCGGGCAACCCTCGCACGGTCACGTTCCGGCTCACCGGCCCGATGCCAGAAGCGCCACTGCAGAACGTCTCGTTTCAATTCACCGGAGTCACCGACCTGCTGGGCAACCCGCTCAGCTTTTCTGCAGCGCCGTTCTCGGTCGAGCCGTTCAGCCGCGTGAGCCCGATGCTGTCACCCGACGGGAGCCTCGGCCTCAACCCGGCGGTCGCGGTGCACTCCGACGGCACCACGTACGTGGCCTTCTTCGAGCAGAAGCTGTCGCAGATGACCATCGACCCGGCGTTCAACCGGGTGCAGGTGCGCAGGCTCACGCCGGGCCGCTCCGAGCTTCTTCCGTCGATTGCCTTCTCGACGAACGAAGGCATGCCCGCGCGCCTCGCGGTCGATGGGCAGGGCCGGCCCGTACTCGCCTTCCAGGACAGCGGAAACACGGTGGTGACGCGCTTCGACGGCACCGCGTGGGTGCCGTTGCCGGGCCCCGAGCTGATGGGGCTCACCGAACCAGCGCTGGTGCTCGACGCGCAAGGAAACCCCGTCGTCGCGGGGCTGCTGCGGTCAATGTCTGCCGTGCGGGTGGTGCGCCACACCGGTCTGGCGTGGGGTACGGCGAACGCCGTGGCGGTGACGCAGCTGCCCGTCGCCGGTGAGCGGTCGAGCGTCTCACTCGCCATCGACGCCACGGGAACGGTCGCGCTCGCGTGGATCGACACCGAGCTCGCGCACCGCGTGGTGAAGACGGCGGTCTCGACGATGGGCCCGTTCACGGCGGGGCAGTCGGTCAACGTGCGCGCGACGGCGAACGCCACCGAGGCCGCGCTCGCGTGGGGCCCACAGGGCTTGTTCCTCGCGTTCATCGAAGACGACGGCTTCGGGCCTGACCTGCACCTCGCGGCAGGCGGCGTGATGGGCTCGCTCTCGTTCGTGATCGTCGGCAAGGCCCTCGACGTGAATCTGGCGTCTGCCGTCTCGAAGCCGTCACTCGGCTTCGACGAGGTGGGGCAGCCGCTGATCTCGTGGGTGGAGCTGACGAACGGCTCGGTCGAGCGGCTGTGGGTCTCGCGCTTCGCAGGCGGACAGATCGAGCTGCTGAACGGCCGTGACGTCGAGCCCGCGCCCAAGAAGATCGAGCACCAGCAGCTCGCCTCGAGAGGGTCGACGCTCGCGATCGTCTCGAGCACCCAGGGCCAGCCGCGGCTCGCACGCTGGAACCCCGCCGCGACGCGCCCTTGGGGCATCGACGCACGCCCCGCCAACACCTGCCTGCCGATCATCGGAGGGCGGCCGTACAACTCGCTCGCGGCCAGCCAGTGCTTCACCTTCAACCCGGGCGAGCTGCCGACGGCGTCTGCCGATCTCATTCCCTACGAGCTCAACTCGCCGCTGTGGAGCGATGGAACGCACAAGCGCCGCTGGGTGCAGCTGCCGACCGGTTCGACCATCGGCTACGCCGACGCGGGCGCGTTCACCTGGCCCGTGGGCACCGTCATCGTGAAGGAGTTCGCGGTCGATCGCCCGGACGGCGCGGTGCGCGTGCCCATCGAGACGAGACTCCTGGTGAAGGAGGCCGACGGCGGGTGGGAGGGCTACTCGTATCAATGGAACGATCAGGCGACGGGCGCAGACCTGCTTTACGACACCACGATCGTGCGCAAGTCGTGGCCGCTCGCCGACGGTGGCGCCTATTCGCACATCTACCCGACGCGAGCGCTGTGCAAGCGCTGCCACACGCAAGCCGCCGGGTTCGTTCTCGGCCCCGAAGCGGCTCAGCTCAATCGCACCGCCGACTACGGTGGCGTCGCCGACGAGCAGCTGCGGGTGTGGAGTCACCTCGGACTGTTCGGCGCGGGCGCGTTGCCGCCGCCGCCCGCTCCCGTGACGCCGATCTTCGACACTCGCGCGTCGCTCACCCAGCGAGTTCGCGGCTACGTCACGTCGAACTGTGCGCACTGCCATCGGCCCGGTGGAGAACGGCCGACTCGCGACCTGCGGTGGGAGACCGCACTGCCGAACACGAACCTGTGTGCGGTGGTGGTGCCCGGCAGCGCGAGCACGTCGTTGCTGCACACGCGGTTCGGGCGCGTGGGGGCTCCGATGCCTCCCGTCGCGACCGATCTGCTCGATCAGCGCGCGCTGCAGGTCGTCGACGCGTGGATCAACGGGCTGACGACCTGCCCATAGCCTGCGCTACAACCGCGGCACCGTGACCGCACTCGCCATCGCCGCTGACCACGCTGGAGTCGCACTCAAAGCCGAGCTCGTCACCGAGCTGAAGAAGCTGGGCCACGAGGTGATCGATCTCGGCCCCGACTCCACCGCTTCGGTCGACTACCCCGACTTCGCCACCCGGGTGACCGACCTCGTGGTGAAGGGCACACCGGCGCTCGGCATTCTGATCTGCGGCACCGGCATCGGCATGAGCATCGCGGCGAACAAGGTGCACGGCATTCGCGCCGCCATCTGCCGCACCGAGTTCGAGGCGCGCGCGACTCGGCAGCACAACGACGCCAACGTGCTCTGTCTGGGCCAGCGGGTGACGGGCGGGGGCGTCGCGCTCGAGATCGCGAAGGTGTTCCTCACGACCTCGTTCGAGGGCGGCAGACATCAGGCGCGCATCGACAAGGTGAAGGCGCTGGAGGCGAAGCGATGAGAGCGTTGCTCCTCGTGGTGGTGGTTCTGGCCGGGTGTCGTACCGAGATTGCGCCGTTCGTGAAGAAGCCCGACGCGGCGCCGAAGGTTCGGCTCGTCGATCAGGGCTGTGAAGCGACAGACTACCCTGCGGGTACCGACGTACCGGCCGGAGCGAAGAACATCGGCTGGGTGAAGGTCGATCGGCTCGAGAACGACGACGCCACCTTCGCGGCGCTCCGTGAGGCGGTCTGCAAGGCCGGCGGCAATGCGTTCTCGCAGATGCGGTGGATTCGCGAGGCAGGCGCGAGCGTGGCTGATCCTCCCGTGCACCTCGAAGCGAACGCCTGGCTGGTGCCCTGAGCCGCTGCTCCTCGTGAGGAGCGGTCGTCCGGACATCGGCGATTGACGAGCCACCCCTCGGGCGTGGGCGTCATGACGTCGCTGTCACGCGGGGCGACCAGGCTCCTCGATGTGTCGCGAACTCCCGCGAAAGCACGACGGGTGTCTGCTGGCGCGCAATTGGCACGAGGCGCCGCGCACACGCAGTTCTCGGGGAGGACACATCGAATGAAGAAGCTGATCGCGGTTGCGCTGGTGGCAGTGGGCTGCAGCCCCATGACGATGACGGTCGACGGCGGCTCGGGTGGCGGGCTCTCGGGGGCCGGTGGCGGAGCAGCGTCGGCAGGAGGCTCGGCCTCGGCAGGCGGCTCCGCATCGGCGGGTGGCTCAGCAGGCGGTTCGGCAGCGGCTGGTGGCTCGGCGACCGGCCCGACGCGCATCGGCTCGGTGACGCTCTCGCAGTCGACCCTCGAGGTCGCGGGCCAGACGTTCCGCTCGGGCATGGTGCTCGCCAACTTCTTCGAGATTCCGTCGCAGTTCGCCGGGTGCACCACGTCGACCATCGGGCCCTGCAGAATCTCGAACTGCGCAGCGGCGGCCGATGCGGGCACGCCACCCGATGGCGGAATGGTCAGCGCGGGTGAGCTCTCGATCACAGGCCTGGCCGACGGCGGCGTGACGCTCATGCCTGGCGCGATGGGCGGCTACCAGAAGGTCATCTCCGGCCCGATCTTCGTGGCTGGCGGCGCGATCGGAGTGTCGGCCGCTGGAGCAACCGTTCCCGCCTTCACGGCGCAGGTGAACGCTCCCACGGGCGCCACGCTGACCATGCCGGTGTGCGCTCAGAGCACGTGCCCTGCGATTTCGAAGGCAGCGGGCCTCACGCTGACGTGGACGGGCGGGGTGGGCACCGTCGCCATCGAAGTGCTGGCGGGCTCCGACGAGGTCAGCTGCGAGTACCCAGCGGCGGCAGGCACGGCGACGATTCCGGCAGCGGCGCTCGCGCAGTTGCCCACCGGCACCGCGTCGCTCTTCTTCAACACGCAGAACGCGACGACGGTGCAGGCCGGGCTCTTCCCGGTGAAGGTGACGGCGAGCGAGGCGAAGCTCTTTCAGTCGACGATCGCCCCCTGACGGCGACCCCGACCCGCGCCGGTGTTGCTCCGCTGGGCTCGCTGCGTTACCAGCGCTCCCCATGGAGAACACCGCCACGCTGTCGCAGGTCGACCCCGCCATCGCCGAGATCATTCACGCCGAGACCCGCCGTCAGGAAGACGGGCTCGAGCTGATCGCCTCGGAGAACTTCGTCAGCCCCGCCGTGCTCGAAGTCTCGGGCTCGGTGCTCACGAACAAGTACGCCGAGGGCTACCCCGGCAAGCGGTACTACGGCGGCTGCGAAGAGGTCGACAAGGCCGAGTCGCTGGCGATCGATCGCGCGCTCAAGCTCTTCGGAGCGCAGGCGGCGAACGTGCAGCCGCACTCCGGCAGCCAGGCGAACATGGCGGCCTTCATGGCGCTGATGAAGCCGGGCGAGACGATGCTCACGCTCGATCTCAACTCGGGCGGCCACCTCACGCACGGCTCGACGTTCAACTTCTCGGGCAAGACGTACAAGGTCGCGCACTACGGCCTCACGAAGGACACCGAGACGATCGACTTCGCGCAGGTCGAGAGCCTCGCGAAGGAGCACAAGCCGCGCCTGCTCATCGTCGGCGCCTCGGCCTACCCGCGCACGCTCGACTTCCCGCGCTTCAAGGCGATCGCCGACTCGGTGGGCGCCTCCATGCTCGTCGACATGGCGCACATCGCGGGCCTGGTCGCCGGCGGCGTGCACCCGAACCCCGTGCCGCACGCCGACATCGTCACCTCGACGACGCACAAGACGCTCCGTGGCCCGCGCTCGGGCCTCATTCTCATGAAGGAGCAGTACGCCAAGAGCGTGAACAGCAACGTGTTCCCCGGCATTCAGGGCGGCCCGATGATGCACACCATCGCGGCGAAGGCGGTCGCCTTCCACGAGGCGCTGCAGCCGTCGTTCAAGGCCTACGCGCAGCAGGTGGTGAAGAACGCGCAGGCGCTCGCCGAAGGGCTCAAGGGGCAGGGCCTCCGGCTCGTTTCGGGCGGCACCGACAACCACCTCATGCTCGTCGATCTGCGCGCCAAGAAGCTCACCGGCAAGATCGCCGAAGAGGTGCTCGGCAAGGCGGGCATCACCGTCAACAAGAACCAGATTCCGTTCGACCCCGAGAAGCCGACGGTGAGCTCGGGCGTGCGCATCGGCGTGCCGGCGCTCAGCACGCGCGGCATGAAGGAGGCCGACATGGCCACTGTCGCCACGCTCATCGGCAAGGCGCTCGATCACGCCAGCGACGACGCGGTGCTCGCGAAGGTTCGTGGCGAGGTGGCTGAGTTCACGAAGTCGTTCCCGCTCTACGCCTCGCGGCTGAAGAAGGGCTGAGGCCGGCATGCGGTGCCCCTTCTGCGCCACGCAAGACACGCGGGTGATGGACAGTCGCGAAGCGAGCGAAGGCGCCGTCATTCGCCGCCGCCGCGAGTGCGAGAGCTGCCGCCGCCGCTTCACCACCTACGAACGTGTCGAAGAGCTCAACCCGCTGGTCGTGAAGAAAGACGGCCGACGCGAAGCGTTCGATCGCGACAAGCTGATCGCCGGTCTGAAGAAGGCCTGTGAGAAGCGCCCGGTGTCGGTCGATCAGCTCGAGCAGTTCGTGACCGAGCTCGAGCGCAAGCTGCAGGAGATGGGCGAGAAGGAGGTCACCTCGACCGTGCTCGGCGGGCTGATCATGGAGCGCCTGCCCGCCCTCGACGAGGTCGCCTACGTGCGCTTCGCGTCGGTGTACCGCAGCTTCCGAGACATCTCGGAGTTCATGGACGAGCTGAAGGAGATTCTCGAGACGAAGGGCACGCCCCGCGCGAAGGGGAAGGGCTGAGCCGCTCATGGCGCGCCGACCTGACGACGAGCGGTTCATGCAGCTCGCGCTCGACGAGGCGAAGAAGGGCCTCGGCCGCACGCACCCGAACCCAGCCGTCGGTGCCGTGATCGTGAAGGCCGGCAAGGTGATCGCGAAGGGCTACCACGCGAGGGCGGGCACCGCGCACGCCGAAGCCAACGCCCTGATGCTGGCGGGCCGCAAGGCGAAGGGCGCGACGATCTACTCGACGCTCGAGCCGTGTGATCACTTCGGCCGCACGCCGCCCTGCACCCAGGCGATTCTCGACCACGGCATCGCCCGCGTCGTCTTCGGCTCGTCCGACCCCAACCCGCTCGTCGACGGCAAAGGCGTCAAGCGCATGCGCAAGGCGGGGCTCAGCGTCGACGGCGGCGTGCTGGCGGCCGAGTGCGATGCGTTGAACGAGCCGTTCTTCAAGGTGATGCGCACGGGCCTGCCGTTCGTGACGTTGAAGGCCGCCATCACGCTCGATGGAAAGATCGCGACCCGCAGCGGCGCGTCGAAGTGGATCACGAACGAGACCTCGCGCGCGAAGGCGCACGAGCTGCGCAATCGGGTCGACGCGATCGTCGTGGGCGCCGGAACCGTCGAGGCCGATGATCCCCAGCTGACCACGCGGCTCCCACATGGGCGCGACGCGATGCGAATCGTGATCGACCCCATGCTGCGCACGAAGCCGGGCGCGAAGGTCTTCACGTCGGGTGGTGCGGCGTCGGTGGTGCTGACGTCACGCCCTGCGACTGCGGCTCAGGCGTTCATGCGGCGTGGCGTTCGCGTCATCACGGTGCCTTCGCGCAAAGGGCGGCTCGAGCTGCACGACGCCTTCCGCGCGCTCGCGAAAGAGGGCGTGCTCCACGTGATGGTGGAAGGCGGCGCGGCGACGACGGCGAGCTTCCTGAAGGCCGGCCTCTTCGACGAGCTGAAGCTGTTCATGGCTCCGGCGGTGTTCGGCCACGAAGGCCTCTCGTGGAGCGGCGCGCTCGGGCTCGACTCGCCCTCGGAGGCGCCTCGCTTCGCCGTGACGTCGGTCGAAGGCCTCGACGGCGATCTGCTGATCAGCCTTCGGCCCCGCTGAGCTCCTCGAGCCCCGCCATTGCGCGCTGCTGAATGAGCTCGTTCGCGAGCGTGACCACCTCGAACGGCTCTTCCGACAACGCCATCGTCGCAGGGCCGCCCATCACCCCCTCCATCGACTCCAGCTCGACGAAGTGTGCGAACACGCGCGCACGAACGACGGCCGGAAGCCGGCGCGAGAGCACGTCGAGGCCGAGCGCGGGCAGGGCGATGGGAAGGAGCGCGTCGAGGTATTCGGCCTCGCGCTCCGAGCCGTCGGCGGTGTTGAGGAAGATCGTCGCCACCGCCACCGCCGCGTCGTCATCCATCTGATCGACGTGGGCCTGCGCGGGGTGAGGTGAACCCAGAAAGCACCGCCGGGTCAGCAGGTTCGAGGCGGCCCAGAACGCGTCGGCGCCTTCGGCATCAGCGGGTGGGCCGAGCTGATCGAGCAGGCCGTTGAGCTGCACGATCTCCGCCTCTGGGGCCTTCATCGCGAGGCGAAACCCCTCGATTCGTTCGGCGGCCGTCGGTGACTGGATGAGACGGGCGATGGAGTCGAGACTCATGCACCGACTGACACGAGGAGCCCCGCCGCTGCGCAAGCCTCACTGGATTTCGGGCGGCCGGAAGCAGTCGATGGACGTCTGCATGCGAAAGTTCGACTCCGTCGTGTGCCGCTCCGCGTGGAACACATCGAAGCGGTAGGTCTGGCCGCGCACCAGGCCCAGGCGCGAGGCCTCGGCGTCGAAGTCGATGGAACCCTGTACTGCGGCGTGCAGGCCGCCGAGGTCGAGGGCGAGCTTTCGGTTCACGAAGATCCACACGTCGTCGTCGCCGCGGAACGTGAAGCGCTCTCCGCCGCGGTAGGTGAAGCTCGACCGAATGAGCGTCGTGAAGTGGAAGTTGTGGGCGCGCCCCTGGTTGCCGAAGCCCTCACCATCGAGCGGAAAGAACGCGTTGCTGTCGAAGATCAGATCGCCGCCCGGTGTACGCATCGCGGGCAGCTGCACGCGATAGGCGAGGTTCACGCCGGCGTCGCGGTACCACTGATCGAAGTTCGCGGGCCCCGTGGTCTGGCTCGTCGGGCCGCTGGCGGCGTGAATCGGAAGCTCGTCGCTGCCGAGCGTTTCGCGCACGAGGCCGGTCGTCGCGCCCGAGCCCGAGAAGGTCTCGAAGTCGGGGTGATCGTCGCGAAAGTCACGAAGGCTCGCGATGATGACGTCGCAGGGCACGCCTGCATCACCACCGCCGGCAGAGCCGCCACCTTCGCCCGCGCTCGCTCCGCCACCAGCGCCACCACCCAGGCTCCCCGCGTCAGGGAGGCCGGCGTCGATGGGCCGGCCCGCATCGCGCCCGGCGATGACGACCTCGGAGCCGCCACATTGGCAGCCCGTCGTGACGGCCAGACCCAGAGCGAGGAGTGCGCGCATGGGCCCATCATGTCATCGCTGTCGATCGTTCTGCGTGCTCCCGGCATCGAAGTGGGCATGCGACGACAGCTGCTCCTTGGGGCCTTCACCGCCGTTTCGATGTTCACCGCCTGCGGGCACGCGCCTGGGCGCGAAACCGACGACCCGGCCGCCTGCGGCTGCACTGTCGGTGCCGAGGTTCCGTCGGCTGGAACGGTCACCTTACGCGCACGATCGCTTGGCCCCGACACCGACGAGACCTACTGGAAGGCCTCGGCCAGCTTCGAGAAGGGCGGCGTCACCGGGAGCATCGAGAAGAGCAACAACGACTGGGACCTGCTGTTCGGCAACGGCAAGGCTCAGGTCGATCTGTTCCAGGTGAACACGGTCGTCGACGATCGCAGCTTCATCGTCGATCTCGGAGAGCTGCCGTTCCGCGACGCGCCTGCGACCATCGACCCGCTCACGATTCCGCCGCAGACGGTGGTGAACATGGGCGACGTCTCGAAGGACGACGTGCGCCAGCGCGACTACGTGCCTGTCGTGGAAGGTCACGTCTATTGGGTGCGAACGGCCGACGACGACTCGCGGCTCATCACGCTGGTCGGGGTGCAGAAGCACGTGCCTGGGCAGTCGGTCACGCTCGCGTGGTTCCGCTCGAAGGAAGCCGATCGGTTCGTCTTCGACTGGCCGACGAAGTGACACCGTCGTCACCCGAGCACGGGTAGGTTCGGCGCGTGCGACACGCCACGCTGCTCTGCCTTGCCGTTCTCGGGTGCCGAACCATGCCTGCAGCCCTTCCGACGCCGAACGCCACGCTCGAGCAGAAGTTCACCGCCTGGGAAGCCGCGGGCCCGACCGGAGACGAGGCCCATCGCGCGAAGCTGCAGACCCTCGTGACGGCGTCGAAGGCCGAGTACACGCGGCGTGGCTCCATCGACGTGTTGTTCGTCTGCACCCACAACTCGCGGCGAAGCCACATGGGCCAGCTGCTGAGCGCCGTCGCTGCGGCCCGCGCCGGGGTTCCCGTTCGAACGTTCTCGGGCGGCACCGAAGCGACCGCGTTCAACCCGCGCGCAATCGCGGCGCTCACCCGGGTCGGGTTTCAGATCGACGGCTCGGGCGAGAAGAACCCGCACTACCAGGTGAAGTGGTCGAGCACGGCTCCGGCCATCGAGGCGTTCTCGAAGATCATCGGCGACCCCTCCAATCCATCCTCCGATTTCGTCGCGGTGATGGTCTGCACTCAGGCCGACGCCGCGTGCCCTTTCGTGAACGGCGCCACCCAGCGGGTCTCCGTGCCCTACGACGACCCGAAGGCCGCCGATGGAACGCCAGAGGAGACGCAGCGCTACGACGAGCGCGTCGAGCAGCTTGGCCGTGACCTCTCCTGGGTGTTTCGTCAGGTGAAGGGCTGAACGCCGGTCAACCAGGCGCCGCTGGAGCGAGCAGGGTGCTGCGCAGAATCACGCTCGCCACGGTGAAGTAGACGACGATGCCCGTGACGTCGACGATGGTCGCGACGAACGGTGCCGACGCTGCTGCAGGGTCGAGCCCCATTCGACGCAAGACGAACGGCAACATGGCGCCGATGAGGGCTCCGAAGAGCACGACGCCGATGAGGCTGCCCGACACGGTGAACGCGACGAGAATGTAGTGCTCGCCGTAGCCACGACTGAAGATGCCGGCGCGGAAGAGCTGCTCCCAGACGATCACGCGAATGAAGCCGATGGTCGCGAGCATCACGCCGAGCAACAGACCGCTCTTCGCTTCACGGCCCGCGACACGCCACCAGTCCTTCAGCTCGATCTGCCGCAGTGAGAGCGCGCGAATGATGAGCGAGGTGGCCTGGCTGCCCGAGTTGCCGCCCGACGCGATGATCAACGGCAGGAACAGCGACAACACGTCGGCACGCGAGAGCTCGTCCTGGAAGAAGCCCATCGCCGTGGCGGTGAGCATTCCTCCGATGAGGAGCACGGCCAGCCAGCCACCACGCTTCTTGAGCATCTCGAAGGTGGTGATGTCCATGTACGGGGCTTCGAGGGCCTCCATACCGCCGAGCTTCTGGATGTCTTCGGTGGCCTGCTCTTCCTGCACGTCGAGCACGTCGTCGGCGGTGATGATGCCGAGCAGGGCGCCGCGCGAGTCGGTGACGGGGAGCGCGACGCGGTCGTACTTTTCGAACGTCGAGACGATCTCGTCCTTCGAGGCCGTCGCTGGGATCGAGACGAGCGGGCGATTTGGCAGCTCGCCCACGCGCGCGTCGGGCGCAGCCATCACGAGTTCGGAGAGCCGCAGATCGGCCAGCAGCGAGTTCTTCTCGTCGACGACGTAGAGCACGTTGAGCGTCTCGCGCCCGCGGCCGTTGGCGCGAAGAAACGCGAGGCCCTCGGCGGCGCTCAGGCTGGGCTTGAGCGCCAGGTACTCGGGCGTCATGAAGCGGCCGGCCGTGCCCTCTGCGTAGCCGAGCAGCTGGCGGGCGACCTTCAGCTCGTCGGGTTTGAGCGTCTCGAGCGCGCGGCGGGTGACCTCGGCCGGCAGCTCTTCGAAGAGGCGCGTACGGTCGTCAGGCGCCATCTCGTTGAGCACGTTGGCGAGCTGCTCGCTGCCCAGCATCTGCACGAGCTCGGTCTGCTGATCGAGCGGCAGGTACTCGAAGGCCACGCCCGCGATGTCGCGCGGCAGAATGCGGAAGATGACGCCTTCGTCCTCGGGCGGCAGATCTTCGAGCACCTCGGCGATGTCGGCTGGGTCGAGATCTTCGAAGGCAATGCGAAGGGACTCCCAGTCCTTCTTCGCGATCAGCTCTTCGTAGTCTGCCTTGAGGAGGTGACCGAGCATGGGGACTCCTGCCGACGCTCCCGGGCCAGTCGGGAGCGGGCGCCTTGTGCTCCCGTCCAACGCCTGACGCAAGTGCAGGCGAGCTAAATCGCCCAACCGACGTTGAGACGCGCTTCGGGCAACGGTCCCGCCCAGGGCTCGAACGGTTTCTGTGACGTGGGCGACAACAACCCGCTGAAGTCGAGCTCCCGCGACGTGCGCCAGACCGCGAGGCTCAGGCCCAGGCCGCCCGACACCATCAACCCGTGCCGCTCGACCCACGTGTAACCGAGCATCACGCCGGGGCTCGGCTTCTCCTCGAAGGTGCTGCCCAGGCCGAACCACTGGTACCTCGACACCCGCAGATGCACGTCCAGGAACGGCCCCGACAGCCAGCTCGTCGGACGCAGCCGCACGCCAGCCTGCGCGCCGAAGCCGTTGAGCAACGCCGAGCCATCACCGCCGACGTAGAGCGACAGGTGCTCGAGCGGCGCGTACTCGAGCTCGATCGACGGAGAGACCGCGACGATGGCCGCTCCGAACGACAGCCCCGTCTTCTTCGGAGCCTCAGCGGACTGCGCGGCATGAACCATCAGCGAGAACAGAAGGGGCGTCATGGCCGCCGACGCGATGCAGCCCGCTGGCCACTCCGGCCCAAATGGTGAGGGCCCGAACACGACGAGGCGCCCGGCTCGCGAGTGCGCATCGACCTGCGCAACTCCACGCTCCAGACGCCTCGCGCCCTTCGCACCACTGCGTCAACGACGACGCATCACAGCTGCTTCTTGATCGCGTCTTCCAGCTTCGTCTTGGGCATCGCGCCCACGAGCTGATCGACGACCCGGCCGCCCTTGAACAGGAGCAGCGTGGGGATCGACCGAATGCCGAACTGCTGCGCGACCTGCTGGCTCTCGTCGACGTCGACCTTCGCGATCTTCAGCTTGCCCTTGTACTGGGTGGCGAGCTCTTCGAGCGCGGGCGCGATGGCGCGGCACGGCGCGCACCAGGTGGCCCAGAAGTCGACCAGCACGGGAACGCTGGAGTCGAGCACTTCGGCCTTGAACGAGGCATCCTGAACGGCGACGGTGTCTTTCATGGAGTTGACCCTTCCCCCGGCGGGGGCTTTGGTTGGCAGTTACCCGGTGTAATACGCAACTTCTGACCGCGCAGGCTACGGAGTCGTCTTTGAAGCTCTTTCTGCCGCAAAAAGCCCTGGAAGAATGGATGATGGCCGAACGGGCCGATCTCCAGGACGGCAAGCTCGTCGTGAAGGAGGGTGGCACGTCGACCCACCCCGCCACGCCGGCAGTGCACTTCGTCAAGGTCGTCTCGGGTGAAGACTCGAACTCGCTCGTGGGCCGCGTGAAGACGCAGGAGCAGATTCAAGCGCTCGGCGGCGAACACATGGCCGACTCGTGCATCATTGGCGAGAGCGCGTACGAGGTCGCCGAGGGCTACGTCACCGAGGTGCAGGCGCCCGCGCCTCCGAAGGCCGACCCGAAGAAGAAGGCCGCGAACCCCGAGGCCGATCTGCTGGCCGCGTTCATTCTCGACAAGCTCTAGCCGACGCTCGCGATGGCCACTGTTCTGCTCCTGCGTGAGCCATCGGAGGTTCGCGATCTCACCTTCCTGCTCGAAGAAGAAGGCGCGGCCGTCGTGCACTGGCCGGTGTTGTCGTTCGTCGCGCACGATCGCCTCTCGACGCAGGCGCTGGGTGAACAGCTCGGCCGCTTCTCGTGGGTGATCCCCGAATCTCCGACGGCGGTGCGCGTGCTCGCCGAGGTCGTGCGCGCGACCGGAGCCTCGACCGCTGCCCGCCGCGCCGCCTTCCTCGCGCCCAGCCTCGACACCGTTCGTGCGCTGGGCCGTCACGGCTGGGAGGCGCGTCACGTGTTGCCCGAACGTGAAGAGGGTCGCCTCGAGACGCTCGGCTCGTTGCTCACCGAAGACGACGAGGTGTTGTGGGTCGGCGGGCCGAAGGAGCCGCAGTGGCGTGCGCTCCTCGGGCAGGTGCCTGGCCGCGCGACGCTGGTCTCGCTCTACGACGAGGTCGAGGTGCCCGCGTTGCCAGACGTGCCAGGCGGCTCGATCGTCGTCGTGCATTCTCCATCTGCGGCCGAGGCGCTCGCGTCGTCGACCGAGCCCGAGTGGCGCGCCCTGCACAAGGTCGTCGCCAGCGGTCCGTCGACGTCATCTGCGCTCCGCGAGCTTGGTGTCGCCATCGCCGCGACCGCGACCCGCCCCACGACCGAAGGCTTGTTCGAAGCCACCCGACAGGCGCTCGACGCCGAGTGAACGCCCGGGCCTGAAAAGCGCGCTACGCTCTCACGCAGGGCCATTCGTGGAGGCTGTACCCAATGAGAAGGCGATTCCTGCTGCCGCTCCCGGCGCTGCTGTCGTTTGCGGCCTGGGCCACCACCCAGATTCCGCACACGATCTCCCAACGCGCGATGGCCTCCGATCGGGTCGCGGTCGTCGAGGTCATCGAGCGCAAGACCGTCACTGATCCCTCGAACCCCAACGCGCTCAAGACGCACACCCAGCTGCAGATTCGCGAGAACGTGCGCGGCACCGGCCCGTCGAGCGTCACCCTGGTTCAGCTCGGCGGAAAGCTCGGCGATCAGCAGCTCTTCGTTCCCGGTGATGCCGACTTCGCCGTCGGAGAGCGCGCCCTCGTCTTCCTCCACTGCACCTCGTCTGACCGCTGCTACCTGGTCGCGATGGGCGAGGGGAAACTGCCCGTCGTCGACGGCGACAAGGTGATCGTTCACGACATGGTGACGAACGAGAACGCGCGGCGCCCGCTGCGTGAGGTGATCGCCGAGCTGCGCGCGTTGCCGCCGGGGAAGGTGAGGGGCCCGCTCGCTCCCGCCGACAAGGGAGGCGCTCGATGAAGCGGGCGCTCTTCGTCGTGCTGCTGATGCTCTCGTCGGCCGCCCTCGCGCAAGACCCGAAGTACCTCGGCTTTCGCATGCTCTCGACGGCCCAGGCGCCGTTCCCGTACTACATCGACAATCGCGTCGCGGCGCCCGGTGGCTTCTCCATCACCGCCGCCACGCCTGCCATCGAAGCCGCGTGGAACGAGTGGAACGGCGTGCAGTGCTCGATGCCGAAGACGCAGAGCCAGGGCTACACCGGCGCGCAGGTCGCCAACCCCCAGGACACGTTCGACGCGTACAGCGTGACGCCAGCGTGGATCACGAACTCCTCCGACCCCGACGCGCGGTCGCTGCTCGACAGCGGCTTTACCCTCGCCGTCACGGTGCCTCGCGCGTACGCGGGCGTGCTCACGACCTGCGACATCTTCCTCAACGGGCTCATCTATTCGTACAGCACCCAGACGCCGACCGCTCCCAACGACGTCGACCTGCAGACGGTGATGACGCACGAAGCAGGGCACTGTCTGGGGCTCGATCACTTCGGCCTCGGCCTCATGCAGGGCAGCATCGTGAAGGGAGAACAGAAGCGCTCGCTCACCCAGCTCGACGTGCGCGGCATCTGCGAGCGCAACCCGGCCTTCGGCCAGGCTGGTGCGCAGTGCTTCGCCGACGGCGGCTGTGACACCAACCTCAAGTGCATGTCGCGCGTCGGCACGCTCGGCCCTTCGCGCTACTGCACCAACGGCTGCGTGCCCAACACCGTGCCGTGCGCGTTACCGATGGACTGCCAGCCCTCGACGTTGTTCGCGTCGAACAACTCCTGCCAGTACCCAAGCAGCAACGTCACCCAGGTCGGCAAGTCGTGCACGAACAACCAGCCCGACTGCGGCTCGGCGATCGGGCTCTGTCTGCGGCCGAACACCGCGCAGACAGGAACGGTCTTCTGGGCCGATGGCTACTGCACGCAGGGGTGCGATCTGGGCCAGCCGGCGTGCCCGGCGAACTCGGTGTGTTTGCCCAGCGCGCAGGGCATGAAGCTGTGCATCGCGAGCTGTCGCGTCGGCTTGTCAGACTGTCGGCCCGGCTACACCTGTGACACCACCACCGCGTCGGGCAACGCCGGCATCTGCATTCCCAACTGTCGCGTCGAGGCCGACTGCATCGACCCGGTCGAGAACGGTGCAGTGGTCGACTACGAGTGCCGCCAGTGCGACGGCCGGTGCGTGCCCAAGCAGACCCCGGGCGTCTCGGTCGGCACGATCTGCACCGCCGACTCCCAGTGCGGCTCGGGCCAACTCTGTCGTCAGGCCGATCGTCGCTTCACCACCAAGCAGTGCACGCTGAGCTGCGCGCGCGGTTGCGGCACGTGCCCCACTGGCTCGGCTTGCGTGCCCGACGATCGCGGAGAGCTCTACTGCCTCAAGACCTGCTCCGCGCCTCGCAGCTGTGGTCAGGGCCTGCGGTGCGCCGACTACCCCGGCGTGAAGGCCTGCATTCCCGCGTGCCAGGCGGACACCGATTGCCCGGTGGGCCAGACCTGCCGCGATCAGGAGTGCGAGCTGCCCGTCGACCCGATGGATGCAGGCTGCACCTTCTGCAACGTGCCCGACGCCGGTCGCCCGTTCGTGCCGCGCCCTGATGCCGGCGTTCCGACCGGTGGCGGAAATGCCGGGTGCGCTTGTTCGACGGCCGACGCGTTCGGCCCCATGCTGATGCTCATGGCCACGGCGGTGGTGGCCTCCAGGAGGCGTCGCAGGTGACGAAGCTCGAAGACCGACGCGCGAACGAGTTCTCTCTGTCGTTCGTGCTCGACGCGCTGGTCGCGGCGAAGGTGCTGACGCGCGGTCAGGCCGGAGACGTGTTGCAGCGCGAGGCGCAGGCGAAGAAGCGCGTGCTCAAGCAGGTCGGTGACGACAAGTACGCCGTCTCGCCCGTCGAGATCGTCGCCCTGTTCCAGGTGCCCATGCCGGGCAAACCCGGTGAGCTGCTCGATCAAGATCGCATCACCGAGATCGTCGCCGCTGCTGCAGGGGTTCCGTACAAGAAGATCGACCCGCTCCGCCTCGACATGAACCTCGCGGCGCGCACGATCTCCAAGCCGTACGCCGTGCGCCACTGTCTGCTGCCCCTCGAGGGTGGAGGCCCCGGCACCCCGCTCGTGGTCGCGGTCGCCAACCCGTTCGATCAAGCGCTCTTCGAGAACCTCGAGCGCACCGTCAACACGCCCATCACGCCCGTCCTCTCCGCGAAGCAGGACATCTTGAAGGGCATTCAAGACGTCTACGGCTTTCGCCGAACGCTGGCCGCCGCGGCCGACGAGTTCGCCACCAGCTCCTCGGGCGTCTCGAACTTCGAGCAGCTCGTCACGCTGTCGAGCAACAGCTCGAAGGAGCTCGCACCTGAAGACGGCTCCATCATTCAGGCCGTCGAGCACCTGCTGCGCTCGGCCTTCGACAACCGCGCGAGCGACATTCACATCGAGCCCAAGCGCGACAAGTCGATCGTTCGTTTCCGCATCGATGGTGTGCTGCACGGGGTCTACACGCTGCCCCCGCAGGTGCACGCGCCCGTCGTCTCGCGCGTGAAGATGATCGCCCGCATCGACATCAGCGAGAAGCGCAAGCCGCAAGACGGCCGCATCAAGATCGATCGCGACGGCCACGAGGTCGAGATTCGTGTGTCGACGCTGCCGACCGCCTCCGGTGAGAAGGTCGTCATGCGCATCTTCGACCCCGAGACGCTGGTGGTCGACATCGCCGCGCTCGGCTTCGACCCGACCGAGAAGCACCTCTTCGAGTCGTGGATCGCCGAACCCCACGGCCTCATCCTCGTCACCGGCCCCACGGGCTCCGGCAAGACGACGACCCTGTACTCGGCCCTCAAGGCGCTCGCCGGGCCTGACGTGAACGTCACCACCATCGAAGACCCCATCGAAATGGTGTGGGACGCCTTCAACCAGACCCAGGTGCAGCCGAAGATCGGCCTCGATTTCGCGAACGCGCTCCGCCACATCTTGCGGCAGGACCCCGACATCATCATGGTCGGCGAAATTCGAGACCCCGAGACGGCCGAGAACGCGATTCAGTCGGCGCTCACGGGCCACCTCGTGCTCTCGACGCTGCACACCAACGACTCCGTCGGAGCCGTGGGCCGCATGCTCGACCTCGATGTGCCCGCGTTTCTGCTCGCCTCGAGCTTGCTGGGCGTGATGGCGCAGCGCCTCGTTCGCCGCATCTGCCCGTCGTGCGCGGCCCCGGTCTCGCTCTCGAAGGAGCAGCTCGACTCGCTGCGCACCCACCTGCCGACCGACATGGGCGCGCCCCGCTTCATGAAGGGCGCCGGCTGCGTGAAGTGCCGTGGCACCGGCTATCGCGGCCGCACCGCCGTGTTCGAGATCTTCTCGGCCACGGCCGAGATCAAGTCGCTCATCACCCACAAGGCCCCGCACGCCGCGCTGGTCGCCGAAGGCCGCAAGGCCGGCATGCGCACGCTCCGCGAGGCCGCCGTGCGCAAGCTGTACGAAGGCGTCACCGGCTTCGACGAGGTCGTGCGCATGACGACGGGCGCCGAGTAGCGCTCCCACGCGCGTGCACCCACGTGACGCACGGGTTGGCGTTGGCTAAGACCTCGTGTCCATGAAGGTTCAGCGCAACACGCCCCCCCAGACGCCGGTCGTCAGCTCCCCCACCACGAAGGCCCCCGCGCAGGTCGAGACGCCGGTGACGCCGGCCGCTCAGAAGGCCTGGGGCGCTCAGGGCGCTCAGGTCGCGAAGACCGTCACCGCGCCGCCCACCGCGCCGCCGCCTTCGGGGTTCAAGTCGCAGGCCTTCGAGGCGCGCCTCGACGCGGCGACGAAGTCACGCAGCGTGGCGGGCAACTCGGTGTCGATGCTCTACGACGGCGTTCACTCGTTCGCCGAGCGCGAGAAGATGATCGGCGGCGCGAAGCACTCCATCTGCTTCCAGACGTTCATCTTCAACTCCGACGAGACGGGCTGGAAGCTGGCCAAGCAGCTCGCGGCGAAGGCGAAAGAGGGCGTCGAGGTTCGCGTGATCTACGACGCGATGGGCTCTGGCCGCGCCGACCCGAAGATGTTCCAGATGATGAAAGATGCGGGCGTCGACGTGCGCGCCTACGGCGAGAAGTGGAAGGTCTGGGACATCAACGATCGCTGGCACGAGAAGAACCTCATCGTCGATGGCCAGTCGGCCGTGCTGGGCGGCATGAACATCGCCGACGAGTACGCCCTCGGCGGCTCGGGCAAGATGGTGCTGTCTCGTGGCGCGGGCAAAGACGGCAAGGGCACCGAGGCGTGGCGTGACACCGACGTGAAGCTCGAAGGCCCCGCGGTGCGCGACTCGATGAACGCGTTCCTGCGTAACTGGAACGAGGTCGGCACGCCGATCTCCGAGGCCGCCAAGGCCAAGCTCTACCCGCCGCTGGTTCCGAAAGACGGTGGGCCTTCGGTGCGCGTGGTGCAGCACAACCCCGAGGTGAAGGGCATCGAAGAGGCCAGCACCCGGCTCTACAAGACGGCCATCGAGACGGCGACGAAGAGCATCACCATCGAGAACGCGTACTTCCTGCCGCCCCCCGAGCTGCGCAAGGCGCTCATCGACGCGGCCAAGCGTGGCGTCGACGTGAAGGTGATGACGAACAGCCGCGAGGCCAACGACATGGGCTTCGTCTCGGACGCGGCCCGCCACTTCTACGACGACATGATGAAGGCCGGCGTGAAGATCTACGAGAAGCACGGCGGCACGCTGCACGCGAAGACGGCCACCTTCGACGGAGAGTTCTCCATCGTCGGCTCGGTCAACCTCAACGGCCGCTCGAAGAACACCGACGCCGAGATCGCGATGGCCGTGACCGACCCGAAGACGGCCAAGTCGCTGGAAGAGCGCTTCGCAGGCGGCCTCGACAAGACCACGCAGGTGACGATGGCCGAGCTCAAGAAAGAGAGCTGGGTCACCAACCTCAAGCAGTGGGCGCTCTCCACCGTCGCCTGGACCTTCTGACATGACGACCGCGAACCTCGACTCGTTGCTGGAGAAGGTGCGCTCGCTCGAGACGAAGGGCGACCTCGCCGGTGCCGTGAACGCGCTGCAGGGCGCGCCCGAGCCGATGAAGGATCGCGGCTTGTGGAACTACGCGCGGGGCAGCCTCGCGTTCCGTCAGGGCGATCTCGACTCGGCCCAGAAGTTCATCGAGAAGGCCATCGAAGCCGAGCCCGAGATCGCCGAGTACCGCTCGAACCTGGGCGCCGTGCTCCTCGAGCGTGCGCGCAAAGGTGACGCAGAGGCGGGGCCGAAGGCGCTCGAGGTCATGAAAGCGGCCATGCGCTGGGGCGCGACGCTGCCTGACACGTACGTGAACTATGGGCTCGCGTTGCTCCTCGCAGGCCGCAACGAAGAGGCGCTCAAGGCGTGTGATGACGCGCTCGCGCTCGATGGTGGCCACGTGACGGCCCGCTACAACCGCGCCGCTGCTCTGAACGCGCTGGGCCGCTTCGACGAGGCGCTCACCACGCTCGACGCCGTGCTCAAGGCGCAGCCCGCTCATGCGCAGGCCCTCGCCAGCAAGAAGCGGCTCCTCGAGAAGCTCGGCCGGGCCTGAACCATGCGTCAGGCCGCGGTGCTGATGCTGGTGGTCGCGGTCGGCTGCGGTGCCTGCAAGAAGGACGAGCCCCCGCCGGTCAACCCGAAGGACGAAGCCGAGGGCCACTACGTGGCGGCGACCGCCGCGTACCTGAAGGGCGACTTCAAAGAGGCGCACGCCCAGTACGACGAGGTTCGGCGGCTCAGCCCCGACGACAAACGACTCCCCGGTGCCGCAGGTGAGCTGCTGATGGCCGAGCAGCGCATCGACGAGGCGCTCGCGCGGTTCGAAGCGGCGGCGAAGCTCGACCCCAAACGGTCGACGACGTGGAGCCGTCTGGGCGTGCTGTACGCGATCAAGGACCAGAAGGAGAAGTCGGCCGAGGCGCTCGCCAAGGCCATCGAGCTGAACCCGCGTGACTTCAACGCTCACGAGTCACTTGGCGATGCCGCGCTCGAGAGAGGCGATCTCGACGAGGCCGTGCGGCGCTACCTGCTGGCGAGTGACGCGGCTCCGGGCAAAGCGCAGGCCGAGCTCGTGGTGAAGGCGTCGACCGAGTTGGTGAAGGCGAAGCAGTCGGCGAAGGCGCTCGAGGTGCTCGAGCAGGCGAAGGGCAAGGGCGTCACCTCGGTCGAGCTGTTCCAGGAGCTGGGCGATCGGTACGTCGACGCCAATCGCTGGGACGACGCGATCGCCTCGTACACGTCAGCAGCCGAAAAAGATCCCTCGGTCTGGGAGCTCATCGCCGAGCTCGAGCTGCGTCAGAACCGCCTCGAGAAGGCAGAGGCTGCGTGGAAGAAGGCCATCGCCGCGAAGGATCAGGCGCTGCACCACGTGGGGCTCGGCCGCGTCTGTCTGGCCCGCAAGGACACCGCGTGTGCCGAGAAGGAGCTCGACAAGGCCCTCACGACGGCGACCGGTGAAGAGGTGCGCGAGTCGATGGAGATCGCCCACTTCCTCGGGCTGCTCAACCGCAAGGCCGACGGGCTCAAGCTGCTCGAGAGCGTGTCGGCCGAAGAAGAGCAGGTGAAGAACGAAGCGCTGCAGCTCGCCACGGCCAGGCTCGCGAAGGAGCTCGGCAAGACCGACCTGGTGAAGACGGCCTGCACCCGCATTGCTCCCGTGAAGTGCCCCTGAACGATGCGGTGATGTGCCTCAGCGCCATTCGGCGACGTGCCGAAGGAGGCGGAGCGACGCCTCGATCTCCTCGCGTCGAATCGACACGCTCTCGACGTTGCAGCCGATGGGAATGCCCTTCTTGTCGGCGAAGCGCTTGAGGGTCTGCCAGTTCCCCATCGCCGCTTCGAGCGACGTCTCGAGAATGTCGGTGGTGTCGAGCAGATCGCGCTCGAGCCACGGCGGCACCGCGATGCCGAGCCACTTCATGAACTCGAGCGTCTTGACGGAGCCGCACGGGGTCAGCGTGAAGATGATGGGCACCAGCGGCAGCTTCCGCTCACGCGCCGCGTAGAAGTACTCGCTGAGCAGGTTCAGCGACGCGTTCACGTCGTACACGCCCTGCGACACGAAGAAGCTGCAGCCCTGCTCGACCTTGCTGAAGAGCCGTTCGTGCTCCCCGCCGCGCGCCTGGTGTCGTTCGGGAATGGTGACACCCCCGAGCAGCACGTCGCCTGCGCAGCCCCGCCTGACCGCGTAGGCCTGGCTCATCGTCAACTCGACGGGCTGCGCGCGGCTGGCGGCGCCGACGAAGACCGTGAGGTGCCGCTCGCGACGGCACTGCTCGAGAAACGCCGTGAGCCGCTCCGGCGTGGAATGGCTGATCGCCGAGTAGACAATCTTCGGAACCGCCAGCGTGTCGAGGTGCTGGTTGCAGTAGTCGAGCGGCGAGATCGTCGACGAAAACGGAAACGGCCGCACCTTGTCGGTTCGCGAGCTCTCGTCCTGAATGTCGTAGACGATCAGGCCATCGATCGGGAGCCCGGCGAGGCGCTCGCGCTGGGTGCGGGCGATCTCGAGCAGTTTCTCGGGTGGCGTCTCGGCTCGCGGGGGCGTGATGCCGTAGAGCACGATGCCCGACTCACGCCTTCTGATCTTCTCGGCCAACATGAAGAGCCGACCGTGTCTTTCGAATTCGATCGCTTTGCAACGTTCGATTGCGCGCGGTGAAGCGCGTCTGATCAGACCGGCATCTTCCGGTACACGCCCACGACCTTGCCGAGAATCATCGTCTGCTTGAACTGCGACTTGTGCACGTAGATCGGCTGCATCGTCTTGTTCGCGGGCTGGAACCGAATCTTGTCGCCCTCGGGGTAGTAGCGCTTCACCGTGGCCTCGTCCTCGATGAGGGCCACCACGATGTCGCCGGCTGACGCGCTGGGCGCCTTGCGCACGAAGAGGAAGTCACCGTCGTAGATGCCGTCTTCGATCATCGACTCGCCCTTCACGCGCAGGGCGAACACTTCTTTGCCGCCCGCGCCGCCGAGCAGGAAGGAGTCGATGCGCACCGAGTCTTCGATGTTCTCGGTCGCGAGCAGGGGAGCGCCGGCCGCAACCCGGCCCAGCAGCGGCACGTCGATCATGTTCGCGTCACGCTTCACCGTGCCGAGGCCGAGCACCATGCGCGCGCGCTTCGTGGGAACGAGCGAGCGGCTCTGCTGTTCTCCACGCGTGAGGTACCCCTTTCGCTCCAGCGCCTTGAGGTGGTCGTTCACGCCGTTGGTCGAGGCGATGCTCATCTCTTCGCCGATCTCGCGAATGGTCGGTGGAAAGCCACGCTCCTCGGAGGTGCGGGTGATGAAGGCGAGGATCTCTTTCTGCCGGTCGGTGAGCTCTTCCACGGGACACCCTTTCAGTCGGAAACGTGCGTTCAGTATGGTCCCTGAACGTCCGTGTAGAGTCAACTTTTCGTGCTCAGGTGGGGTTCTCGGGGTTAGCTCCCGCGCGATGCGTCGGCTGTCGGCAGGTGTGTTCTTCGTTCTCCTCCTCGGGTGCGGCCCGGGCCTTCGTGAAGGCCGCTTCGTGAAAGACGGCGTTCGGTACAAGGTGGCGCAGCCCGCCGAGCCGGCCTGGCGCCGCATCGACTTCGCCGAGAACGACCTTGCCTGGGCCACGAAAGACTCCGGCCACATCATCGCGATGAACGCGACCTGCAAGGATCACGGCGACCCGTCGCTCGAGGTGCTCACCGGGCATCTGCTCATCGGCTTCGACGAGCGGGTGCTGACCGATCGCAAGAGCTTCACCCTCGATGGCCGGGCCGCGCTGCGGTCGAACTTCGACGTGTCGATCGACGGCGTGCCGGCCGAGGTCGAGGTCGTGGTGATGAAGAAGAACGGCTGCGTGCACGACTTCACGTACGTCTCGCCGCGTGGCCAGCGCAGCACCCAGCAGCCCACCTTCGACGCGCTCATCGCGGGGTTCGCGCAGGAGCAGGGGCCGTGAGCTCACCCGACGAGACGCCTGCTCCGCGTGGCCCCGCGACGGGTGAGACCGAGCTCGCCGAGCTGGTGCAGCAGGAGCTCGAGTCGATCATTCCGTTCACGGCGCGCATCAACCGCGCGTGGCTCCAGCTGGGCGGCATGGTGTTCATGTTCGCGCGCGCGTGCCTCCGCGCGGTGACGCCGCCCCTCGCGCTCGGAGCGACGGCCTACCAGGTGGTGATGCTCGGTGTTCGGTCGTTGTCCATCGCGACGCTCGTCGCGCTCTTCGCCGGCCTCGTCATCTCGCTCCAGTTCGCCTACTTCCTCGCGAAGTTCGGCGTGCAGCACACCGTCGGCAAGGTCGTCATCCTCACGCTGTTTCGTGAGCTGGGCCCCGTGCTCACCGCCCTCACCGTCGGCGCGCGCATCGGCTCGGGCATCACGGCCGAGCTGGGCTCGATGAAGGTGACGGAGCAGATCGACGCCATCTCGGCGCTCGGCGCAGACCCGATCAAGAAGCTCGTCACGCCGCGTCTCATCGCCTGCGCCATCGTCATGCCGGCCCTCACCGCGCTCGCCGACGTGTTCGGCCTGCTCGCCGGGTCGGCCGTGGTGAACCAGCAGTACGACATTCCCTTCGATCAGTACTTCCGCTCGGCCATCGACACCGTGTCGCTCGTCGACTTCGGCGGCGGCATCTTCAAGTCGTTCATCTTCGGCCTCATCATCGCCATCGTCGGCTGCTTCAAGGGCTTCAGCGTCTCGGGCGGCACCGAGGGCGTGGGCCAGGCGACGACCGAGACGGTGGCCATCGCGTCGGTGTCGGTCTGCCTCTCTGACTTCTTCATGACGAAGTTGTTCCTGGCGTTCTGATGAGCGACTCCGACGTCACCCGCCGCGAGAAGGCGCCCACCTCTGACGAGGTGGTGATTCGGTTCGTCGATCTCTGGAAGAGCTTCGGCCCCAAGAAGATCTACGAGGGCCTCGATCTCGAGGTGAAGAAGGGCGAGACGCTCACCATCATCGGCGGCTCGGGCACCGGCAAGAGCGTGCTGCTCAAGTGCCTCATCGGCCTCTTGTACCCCGACTCGGGCCAGGTGCTGCTGCACGACGAGAACGTGGCGCAGATGAACGAGAAGCAGCTGCGCGAGGTGCGCAAGCGCGTGTCGATGGTGTTCCAGGGGGCGGCGCTGTTCGACTCGCTCACCGTCGGAGAGAACATCGCGTACCCGCTCAACGAGCACCTGAAGCTCTCGCACGAAGAGCTCACCGAGCGCATCGCGAAGAACCTCAAGATGGTGAACCTGCCCGGCATCGAGCACATGCGCCCGTCGGATCTCTCGGGCGGCATGCGCAAGCGTGTCGGCCTCGCGCGCGCCATCGCCATCGAGCCCGAGATCATCCTCTACGACGAGCCCTCCACCGGCCTCGACCCCATCTCGACCCGCGTGATCGACGAGCTCATTCTCTCGATGAACGACAAGCTGGGCTGCACGCAGATCGTCGTCACCCACGACATGGACAGCGCGTTTCGCATCTCCGATCGCATGGCCATGCTCGCCCACCGAAAGATCGTGGCGCAGGGCACCGTGGAAGAGTTCAAGGCCTCGACCAACCCCGACGTGCGCGCGTTTCTCGACGCGAGAGCGAGCTGAACCGACATGAGCACGCCCCAACCCCTGAACCCAGCCGAGCGTGAGCGCCGCATCATCGTGCGCGCCGGGCTCTTCATCGCCTTCGGCATCGCGCTCGCGTTGCTGGTCGTCTTCGTCATCGGCAAGGAGCGCAACCTCTTCGACGAAGAGAACACCTACACGGGCGCGTTCGAGAACGTCGACGGCCTGCAGTTCGACTCGCCCGTTCGCCTCGGCGGCGTCACCGTCGGCCGCGTCACCAGCATCAAGTTCGGCTCCGATCTCGGCGACAAGCGCATCATCGTCACCATGGAGGTCGTGAAGAAGTACGAGGAGCGCATTCGCAAGGACTCGGTGGCCCGCATCACCAACCGCGGCGTGCTCGGTTACAAGGCCGTCGACATCTCCATCGGCAGCCCCGATCAGGCGGTCATGAAGGACAAGGCCGAGCTGGCGACGGGCTCGTCGGGTGACATCAGCTCGATCCTCAAGGCCACCGGCGAGATCATCGACAACACCGTCAACATCACGCGCGATCTCAAGACCGGCGTCGCTTCGTACACGAACCCGCAGATGGTCGGAGACGTCGCCGAGGTCTTGAAGAGCGCCAAGAACATCATGCACGAGGTCGAGGCGGGCAAAGGCGTGCTCCACATGCTCGTCTACGACAAGGGCGTGACGAACGACGTGAAGGCCGTGCTGACGCAGGTCTCGGCCAGCGCGGTGAAGCTCGACTCGGCGATCAATCGCGTCGACGGGCTGCTCGCTGACGTCAAGCAGGGCGACGGCACCCTCCACGCGCTCATCTACGACAAGCAGGTGGCGAGCTCGATCTCGGACCTGGGCAAGGCCGCCGACGAGGTCTCGACGCTCATCAACGACGCGAAGACCCGCAAAGACGGCGTCGTCTACCAGCTCGTCTACGGCGACTCGCGCGTGCTGCTCACCGACCTGGGGCAGGCTGCCGCCGACATCAAGTCGATGACGGCGAAGATCAACAAGGGCGAGGGCTCGCTGGGCGCCATCATCAACGACCCCACCGTCTACGAGGACCTGAAGGAGATTCTCGGCAACGTGAAGCGCAACCGCATTCTGCGGGAGCTCGTGCGCTACTCGATCTCCAACAGCGAGCAGGTCGACAAGGCCGGGAAGCCCGTCGAGAAGAAGTGACGAGCGCTTGGGCGCCGTGGCCGCTCTCGTGTAGAGGAGGTCACTCGTAACGCCGTTCGATGTCCGAGGTGCTTCGTGATCGTCTCGTTGCTCGCAAGCGTGGTGCTGGCAGGTCTTCCCGGAGAGGCCGAGGGCGAGGCCGGCTATGCCGACTTCTTCGCGCGCGCCGAGGCCATGGCGGCGAAGAACGAAGACGCGGCAGCCATCGCGCTGTACCGCGAAGCCGAGCTCTACAAAGGCACCGCCGACTCTGCGAAGCGCCTGGGCAAGGCGTTCGAGAAGGTGGGCGACCCCGCGTTCGCGACCCTCTACTACCGCATCGCGTTGTCTCGAGCGCCCGAGTCCTCCGATTCTCCCGCCGTCGCGCAGCAGGTCGGCACGCTGCTCGGCAAGGCCGGCTCGGAAGGGAAGGGGCTGGTCGAGATCTTCGCCGCCCGCGCCTCGCGCATCAGCGTGAATGGCAAGCAGTTTCCCACGGGGCCGGTGGCGATGTTCGCGGTGCCCGGTGAGTACGAGGTCGAGGCCGTGTTTCCCTCCGGCAAGAAGACCACGCGCCTGCGCGTGAAGTCGGGCCAGGTCGCCACCATCAACTTCGAGCCCGTGCAGCCGCCGCTGCTCTCCGCCGAACAGGCGCTGCCCGAGGCCGCCATCGCGAAAGGCCAGACGGCCGACGAAGGCCCTCCGGCGAACGTGCTGCGCATCGTGTCGATCATCGCGATGGGCGTGGGTGTGGCTGCGGCTGGTGGCGGCGCGGTGCTCGGCGTGATGTCGGGCAGCGACGCGGCGCAGGCCCGCAACACCCAGCTGAGCCGTGCCGAGCGCCAGGCGTTCGCGAACTCGGCGAATGCGAAGGCGCTGCCGGCGAACACCCTGATGATCGCGGGCGGTGCCGTCGCGGTCGCGGGCGGCGTGATGTTCTTCTTCTCGCTGCCCGAGCCCGGCAAGAAGTAGTTGTCGGTTCGGGTGGGAGTGCGTCGCCCCGCGGCTCGCGTCTAGCCTCGCCTTCTCTTCCCGAGGAGGCCTCGAAATGCGCATCGCTCTCGTCGTGCTGTTGGCCCTGTCGTCGACGGTGTTCGCGGCCGCTCCGAAGCGCATCAGCCTCGAGGTGTCGAACGCCGACATTCACTCGGTGCTGCGGCTCTTCTCGCAGGTGGGCGGCTTCAACCTGGTGGTGAGTGAAGAGGTCACGGGCAAGGTGACGGTGAGCCTGCGCAACGTGCCATGGGACGAAGCGTTCAAGGTGGTGGTGGCCTCCAAGGGGCTGGGCGCGGAGCAGACGGGCAGCATCGTGCGCGTGGCCCCGCTGACCCGGCTGACCGAGGAGGCGCAGGCCCGGCAGCGCATCAAGGAGCTCGAGTTCGCCGCGAAGCCGCTGACGGTGCGGTTGATTCCCGTGAACTACGCGTCGGCGGAGGAGATGGCAGCGCAGGTGCGGCCGATGCTCTCTCCGCGAGGCAGCGTGACGGTCGACGCGCGTACCAACACGCTCATCGTGCGCGACGTGGAGTGATCAGCTCTCGGACGTGGCTGGCGGCTGGGTCTGGTGCCGTGCGGCCGGCGTCGCTTCGAGGCCCTTCGACGCCATGTAGATGATGTTCCGCGTGCCTTTTTTGCCGCGGTACATGGCGCGATCGGCGAAGTCGAGCAGGGCGTCCTTCTCCTGCGCGTGCTCGGGGTAGCTGGCGATGCCGATGCACGTGGTGATGTTGAGCCCGAAGCCTTCACGCGCCAGGAAGCGGTGACTCTCGACCGCCCGGCGAATGCGCTCGGCCACCTTGAGCGCGCCTCCCGAGTCGGTGCCCCGCAGCAGCAGCACGTACTCGTCGCCACCCCAGCGGCAGACGACGTCGTTGTCGCGCACGCAGGCCTTGAGCACGCGTGAGACCTCGACCAGCAGCTTCGAGCCCACCACGTGGCCGTGCGTGTCGTTGACGCTCTTGAAGTAGTCGAGATCGAGGAAGAGCAGCGAGAAGGGCTTCTCGGCCTTCGTCGCGTTCTTGAACTCCTTGTCCAGCACGAGCTCGAGGTAGCGGCTGTTGAAGAGGTGCGTGAGATCGTCGAGGTAGACGAGATCTTCGACCTCGGCGAAGCGGCCCAGGTTCTTGAGCGCGAGCGCGAGGTGACGGCCGAGGTACGCGCCGGCTTCGACGCCCGCTTCGGGAATGTCGCCCGCGAAGAGCAGCAGCACTGCGCCGAGCTGGTTCTCGCCGTCGACGATGGGCAGCAGAAACGCCGTCTCGTACGGACCTGGCACGTCGGTGAGCTCGAGCTCCTGACCCGCGCGCGTGAGATCTTTCAGCGCTTCGCCGACCTGCGGCGTGACGACGCCTTCGAGCGCTTCGCGGTTGTCGCCCGGCACGCCTGCCCAGCCGGTGAGCTTCAGGTGATCTTCTTCGCGAACGTACAGCGCGGTCGCGTCGGCGCCGCAGAGCGTGAGGAAGCCGCTGGTCGCGGTCTCGACGAGGCGATCGCGGTCGAGCGTGGTGGCGATGCGCTGGCCCGCCTCGAGGAGCGTCACGTACCGGCGCAGGGCCTCGTGCTCCTTCAGCAACGAGTTCTGCGTGAGCGCGCGGTTCACGGCCTGGGCGAGCGTCTCGGGCGTGATCGGCTTGACGAGGTAGTCCGAGGCGCCGCTCTTGATGGCGCGCACCGCGGGTTCGACCTTGTCGAGCGCCGTGATGACGAGCACCTCGACGCCCGGGTGCTGTGACTTCACCCACTGCAGCAGCTCGAGGCCGTCTGACTGCGGGAAGATGAGATCGGTGACGACGAGATCGAAGCGGTGGGCCGCGAAGGCCGCGCGCGCGTCGGTGGTCGAAGCGCAGGGCGTGACCTGGTGGCCCGCGCCCGTCAGGAAGTCTGCGTAGAGGGCTCGCGCGACCTTTTCGTCGTCGACCAGGAGAATCTGCGCCATGGTGCCGCGGCGTCGTACCAGATGCCGGGGACATTTCCCCATGAGGAATCTGATTCGGAGCAGGGGCTCGCCGTGAACGTCTCCGAGCGTCGGTTGTGCGTGTTCTTCGAGGCGGGCCGCACCCGCTACGCGATCGAGGCGACCAGCGTGGTCGAGGTTGCGCGCGCCACGCAGGACGAAGAGACGCTGCGCGGCCACCTCGCGATTCGTGATCTCTCGACGCTGCTCGGCGGTGATGCGGAAGAACGGCCCGGCACCATCGTGCTGCTCGACACCAGCCCCACCGTCGCCGCGCGCACCAAGCGGGTCGATGGCGTGTTCGACGCAGCGCCGCACCTCATGCTGCCGCTGCCGAACCGGCTCGTGCACCTGGTGGCGCCAGTGGTGAAGCAGGGGCTCGTGTCGGAGGCAGGGCTTTCGTTCGAGCTCGACGCCGCCGAGATTCCCCGTGGGTTGCCGAGACAGGCGAAGCAGCTCGAGCTGGCCACGACGACGGCGAAAGGGCCGTGTCTGATGTTCGAGTCGGGAGCCTTGAAGCTGGCGCTCCCGCTCGCGGACGTCTCGCAGGTCGCGTCGAAGGGGCCGATGTTCAACGCCGCACCCGGTGTGGGGTCGTTCGTCGGCGTGTTGATGCATCAGCAGCGGCTGGTGCCGGCGTTTTCGCTGACGGGCGCCGAGGCCGAGGCGCTGCTGGTGGTGATCGAGCTGCAGTCAGGCCCGGTCGCGTTGTCGGCTTCGCGTGCGCACGGCGTGAAGAGCCCCGAGGCGCTCGGCGAGGCGCAGGTGATCGACGCCGTCGCGACGTTCGGCTGATTGTGGTCCACGCGGCTCCGGTTCGACGGGTCGGCCGCCCCCAGATCGTGTGGACGAGAGGCAGAAGTTCCACGGCGGCGCGACGGGCGGGCGATTCTGACCGTGCGGGCGCCACCGGCAATCGCTCCGCACCATCGCGAATCGGGCGCGGTCGTTGAGCGCGTGTCTCGCGCATCGGCTGCCCTCAGCCGCCGCGGCAACGGAGCGCGGAATCAACGAGAGGCAGAAAACCCGCGCGGATCGCGGAAGCGCTGCCAATCGACCCGCAGCTCATCGATGAACCACACGTCTCGCGCATCGGCTGCCCTCAGCCGCGATCGCGGAATCAATGAGTACGTCGCGTTGCCATCGATATCCTCGACGTCACCCGCGTTCACGGTGCTCTGCTGCGCCGCCGACAGCTGCGTGATGGAGCGCGTGGGCCGACATCAATCGTGGCCGCGAAGACGGGAACTCCGACGAGAACGACGACGAGGCAGAAAACCCGCGCGCGTCGCGGATTCGCTGCCAATCGCTC
>JAACJQ010000149.1 GCA_016879935.1 Archangiaceae bacterium
GAACGACGCGCCCGCGGGAGAGATCACCAATGTCGGCGCCGACGTGCGCGGGCTCGCGGTCTCGGAAGATGGCCGCCTGCTCTATGCAGACGCGCAGCTCAGCCGCGAGGTCGTCATCTACGACGTGTCGAGCATGGGCGCGCTGCCGACAGACCCGATCGCGCGGGTGCGCACGGTGACGAACGAGCCGCTCCCGCCGCAGCTGCTGCTCGGCAAGAAGCTGTTCAACGACGCGTCCGATCCACGAATGAGCCGCGAGGGCTACATCGCGTGTTCGCACTGCCACCCCGACGGCGACGAAGACGGCATCGTGTGGGACTTCACCGATCGCGGCGAGGGCCTGCGCAACACGCTCTCGCTGCTCGGCCGCCGCGGTACGGGTGACGGGCCGATTCACTGGTCGGGCAACTTCGACGAGGTGCAGGACTTCGAGGGAGACATTCGCAACGCGTTCGGTGGCACTGGCCTGTTGAGCGCGGCCGACTGGGCGGCGAGCAGCGCGTCGATGGGCCCTGCGAAGGCCGGGCGATCGGCCGACCTCGATGCGGTCGCCGCGTACGTCACGAGCTTGAGCGATCCTCCCCCCAGCCCCTGGCTCGCGAGCGATGGCGGAATCTCGAGTTCGGCCGCGCGTGGCCGAGCCGTGTTCGAACGCTCCGACGTGCAGTGCGCGACGTGTCACGCCGGAGCGCGGCTGACTGACAGTCAGTTCATCGACGCAGGCGTTCCCCTGCTCCACGACGTAGGCACGCTGACGCCAGCGTCAGGGAAGCGGCTCAACGGCACGCTCACCGGCCTCGACACGCCGTCGCTCGTGGGCTTCTGGCGCAACCCGCCGTTCCTGCACGACGGCTCCGCGCGGACGATCGCAGACGTACTCGGCGCGAAGAACGCGAGCGATCGACACGGCCGCACCTCGATTCTGACGGCGCAGGAGCTCGCCGATCTCGAGGACTATCTGCGTTCGCTGTGAGCGACAGTGCTCCCGATGTGACGCATTGGGCTTCTGTGGTGGTCGTTCCGCGCGCGGTCTCAGAGGCCGCTGACGCGACCAGCGCACGGAGTCACGGAACGACGTACTGGAGCTTCGGCGCGAGCGCCGTGTCGGCCGCGACGCACACCGGAATGCCCTCGAGCGCACCACACTTCGCGCCATGGAACTCGGCCACGTAGTTCGGGTCCACGACGTAGATGGTGTCCTTCTCGACGGGCCCGCTGAAGTGCGCGTTGCACAGCGACGGCACCGCAGCAGGAACTCGGCCCACGAGCCCGGAGTTGATCGACAGCCCTTCACGCACCGCGACCTGTGACAGCCGCGCGATCAACGCCTCGTTGTAGCCACACACCCACTGCACCTGAATCGGCACCACGCGCAGGTGGCGGTACTTGCCTTCGAGGCCGGTCCACTCCGCGCCGAGCGGAGGCGGCAGCTGCGGAACGTCGAACACGTGCGGGCGCGCGGGCAGCTCCACGAGTTGAACGACGCAGGCCACCAGCAGCGGAGCACCCCACAGCGCGCGCTTCTTCGCCGCTACCGCCACCGACGCCACCGCGCCGATGCCGATGAGGTAGTGAATCGCCCACACGAAGCGCCCCGACGCGCGGAACATCGACGGCAGCGGCTCGAGCAACTTGAAGAACCGCCACGCCTCGAACAGCACCTGGCCCGAGAAAGTGACGCGCGCCGACGCCGCGTAGATGGCCTCGCCGATCACGATCGCCAGCAGCGGAATTAACAGCACCAGCAGCCGCGCCGTCGCCTTCAGCCGCGTCGCCATCACGCCGAGCGCCGTCACCACCAGCATCAACGTGCCGAGGCCGAGGTAGCCGAAGCCCTCGCCCTGGCGTGACTGCACCGGAAAGCCGGGAATCCACCGAGAGAGCTGGTGCGAGTTGAACAGCGTGCCGAGGTCGGCCGAGAAGTCACCGAAGCCATCGGCCGTGCGGTTGACGGGCTCGACCATGATGGCGCCGACCAACCACAGCATCAGGGCCGCGCCACCGACGAGCAGACCCGCCGACTGGCCGATCACCTTCCACTCCACCTGCCGCCGCCACCGCGCGATGACGAGGTTCGACGCCGCGAGCGGAATCGTCATGGCCGCGAGGTAGCCTTCGACGCCGACCGCGAACGCCGCCGCGCCCGCCGCGAAGAACGTGAGCCGCACCGGATCTTTCGCGTCGGTCACCAGCAGCACGCCGATCACCAACTGCAGCATCACCAGCCACTGCGCCGTCAGCGCCACGTGACCGAAGCGCGCGATGAGCATCGGCTCGGCCATGAGAATGAGGGCTCCGGCGAGGCGCAGCACGAGCGGCACCTCGAGCCGGCGCAGCAGCCACCAACCGACGATGGCGAGGCCCGCGTACGACGACGCCATGAAGGGGCCGTAGAGCTGGAAGTCGCTCTTCACGAAGAGCGCGACGACCCGCCCCAGCTCGCACAGCCAGAAGATGCTGTTCGTGTAGAAGACGCTCGAGCCCCACGGCGCGAGCAGATCGGGCGTCAGCCCCGGCGGCAGCGTGATGGGCCCTCGAATGTGAAACAGCCAGCCGTGGTACGTCGCCGCCCAGTCACCGTTCAACATCCACTCGGTGTGAAACGGGTTCAGCAACCGCCACTGCGTGTTCAGGCCGAACCAGACGATGGCCGCCACGACGAGGAACACGACCTCGGCGATCGTCTGGCGACGTGAGGGCGAAGGCGGCGGTGGCGCGGGAACGGGCTCGGTCACGTGAGGCTCACTTCACGACGGCAGGCACGGCAGCCGGTGGAGGATCTTTCAGCGTCGGCAACAGCGCAGCGACGAGGAAGAAGAACGCGACGAAGTGGTAGTAGTTGCAGAACGCCTGTCGCGCGAACTCGAACATCCACCCATACGCCAGGCCGATGAAGAGAATCGCGCTGCGCAGCGTGGGAGCCTTCCGGCGCCAGAGCACCACCAGCAACGCGAGCACGACGGCCGGGCCGATCCACCCGATCTTCGCGTAGTGCTCCTGCATGCCCTCGGGCGTTCCGAAGTCGAGCGAGTGCGCGATGAGCGCGGCGAGCGACAACGAATCAGGGCGCGGCTTCGCGTCGGCCCACGAGCTCAAGGTGAACTTCGTGAAGCGCGCCGGGTCAGACAGCATGAACGGCACGATCAGCGCGAGCCCGAAGCCCGCCGCAGCGCCGAAGAAACGGAGCGCCGCCTGCTTGCCGCCCGAGCGCCACACCCAGATGAGCAACAGCCCACCCGCGATGACGGCGTACTGCTTCGTCGCGACGGCTGCTCCGACCGCGAGCCCGGCCTGCCACCACCAGCGCCTCGCGAGGAACCAGAACGACAACGCGAGCGCTGCGCTCAGCAACGTGTCGATCCACGACTGCTCGAGCACGAAGAGCGAGATCGGGCACGCGAGCCAGGCGGCGGCAGCGAGCAGCGGGCGCTCCCACTCTTTCCAGTACACGCGGCCGAGACCGACGAGCGCAGCGGTGATGATGACGTCGGCGCCGACGAGTGAGGCCCGCACGTCCATCGCGCCCTTGCCGAACCAGGCGAACAGCGACGACCAGAGCAGCCACATCGGCAGGTACGGAAAGCTGGGGATGTAGTCGTACCGGCCGCCGTAGATGTCGACGTAGTTCTCCATGTACGGGTTCTTCCCGTCGAAGAAGTACTTCACGGCCTGCACGCTCGAGGTCCACACGTCGATGAAGGGCTGCGGCGAGGCCCACAAGACGTGGCGTCGCGTGACGAGCAGCAGCAGCACCACGGCGCCCGTCAGCACCAACAGCACGCGCGTTCGCCACGGCTTGCCGAACAGCAGCGCGAGCGGCATCAACGAGGCGAGCGCGAGCGCGGCGATGATCGAGTTCACCAGCGACTTCGTCTCGGGTACCTGCTGCGCGTAGATGAGCTGCGAGTTCGACCCGAGCAGGAACGTGCCGACGATGACCGCGGCGATCCACATCAGCGTGGGCGGCGCACCGTTGAGCACGCTCTTCGGCCGCTTCAGCTCGATGGCGGTGAGGCTCACCAGCACACCCGTGAGGCCGATGACGAAGCTCGGGCCGTAGTGACCATGCGAGAACGTCAACACGATCGACACGCCGAGGAAGGCGAGCAGAGGCACGGGCGGGGTGTACCTCAGCGCCGAGGGGAGTCGACGCGAAAACCGTTCACTCCGCGCCATGGGTCTGACAGACACGCGCGTCATGCCGAAGCGGTGGGAGCAGATCGAGCGCTGGCTCGCGTGGGTGCTGCCCGCGATGGTGCTCGGCTTTCACTGCCTGCCGCTGTGGCGTGAGACGACCTCGTGGGGCGGCACCCGTGACTGGGGCTACTTCTTCTTTCTGAGCGAGGTCGAGCGGAAGACCATTCTCGAGTTCGGCCAGTTCCCGTTGTGGAACCCGTACTACTTCGGCGGCGCCGTTCACCTCGCGAACCCGCAGACGTTTTTCCTCTCGGCGACGTTCCCCTTCATTCTGCTCTTCGGCACGCCCATCGGCATTCGGCTCACCATCACCGCGGCGATTCTGCTCGCGTTCGACGGCGTGCGACGCACCTGCCGGGTGCTCGGCTTCTCACCGCTCGCCTCGTCACTCGCGGGCACGGGCTACGCGGTCTGCGGCGCGATGGCCCAGCACCTCGGCGGCGGTCACGTCGGCTGGCTCGGCTTCGGCGTCTTTCCGTACGTGCTGTGGTGCTTTCACCGCGTGCTCGAGGGCTCGAAGCGGCACCTCTTGTACGGCGCGCTCTTTCTCGCGTGGATTCTGGGGCACTTCGGCGTCTACCCGTTCCCCTACGCGGTGCTGGGCTTCGGCTTCTACGCGCTGGCCTGGGCCCTCGTGGAGCGCAAGACGCCGGGCACGTGGAAGAAGTTCTTCACCATTCCACCCATCATGGGCGTGCTCGCGGTGTGCGTGATGCTGGTGCGCATGGTGCCGCTGCTCGACTTCGTGCGCGGGCACCCGCGGCGCGTGAGTGACTCCGACTTCCTGCACTTCAGCGAGCTGTGGGAGATCTACGTCGCGCCGCACACCGAGCGGCAGTTCGGCACGCACGGCTGGGTGTGGCCCGAGTACGGCAACTACTTCGGGCCGCTCGGCTTCGGCCTCGTCGTGCTCAGCATCGTCGTGGCGCTCGCGTGGAAGACGCGCCGCCCGATTCTGCCGGCGCTGCTCGCGCTGCCGCTCTTCATCGCGTTTCAGATGGGCAACCACCAGTTCGGTCCGTGGTCGGCGCTGCGCAAGCTGCCCATCATCGAGAATCTGCGGGTGCCTTCACGCTTCACGATTCTCGTCGGCGTCTTCGCCTGCATCATCGTCGGCTACGGCCTGCACACGTTGTTCGAGTGGCTCAAGACGAAGCCGGCGCCGATCGCCATCGCTGGCGTCGCGCTGCTCACGGCGGCGGGGCTCGGCTGGGGCTTCGACGCGGCGACGTTCAACCGCCAGCAGTGGAACCAGACCTTCGGCACGCCTCCTCCCGACTGGCTGCCGAAGTCACCCGACTTCGTGCAGGACATGGGCGACCCGAACCGCATGTACGCGTACCCGCGCGCGAACCGCGGCTCGTTGATGGGCTTCGAAGAGTCTCCGCTCGACGTCTCGCAGGTGCTGGCCATCGGCCGCCCCGAGGAGTTCCTCATCGAGCCCGGCGCCGGCACCGTCACCCGCCTCAAGTGGACGCCGAACGAAGTCACCGTGAAGGCCGTGCTGAACAAGCCGTCGCGCGTGCTGGTGAACCAGAACTACAGCACCGACTGGAAGGTCTCGGGCGGCACGCTGGTGAATCAGCAGGGCCTGCTCGGCGCCGACGTGCAGGCCGGCGAAACGGTCGTGACGTTCACCTACAGCCCGACGACCTTCTGGGTAGGCCTGCTCGGTACGCTGGTGACGCTCGGTGTGATGGTCTTTCTCTTCAGGCGGTGGAAGCCGACACCGCCTGCGCTGGCCTGACACAGGAACGACGATGGACACGAAGCTCTACGACGCACACGCGCGGCTCGACGACGAACACTGGTGGTTCCTGGGCCGGCGGTCGATCGTTCGCGACACGCTCAAGCGCCACCTGCACCCGCTCGTCGGCACGCGCCGCATTCTCGACGCGGGCTGCGGCACTGGCGGCAACCTCGCCATGCTGAAGGAGTTCGGCGACGTCACCGGCATCGAGCTCGAGCACGTGGCCGTCGAGGCGGCGCGCAAGCGCACGGGCGGTTCGGTGCGCATTCTCGAGGGCGGCATTCCCGACGGCCTGCCGAGGGGCGAGTCGTTCGACGTCATCACCATGTTCGACGTGCTCGAGCACCTCGACGACCCCGTCGGAGCAGTGAACGCACTGCGTGAGCTGCTCACGCCGACGGGCCAGCTCGTCATCACCGTGCCCGCGTTCCAGTTTCTGTGGAGCAAGCACGACGATCTGAACCACCACAAACGCCGCTACGACTTCACCGAGCTCACGAAGCACCTCGAGCAGGGCGGCATGAAGGTGGGCTTTCACAGCTACTTCAACTCGCTCTTGTTCGGGCCGGTGGCTGCGGTGCGTCTGTTCCGCAAGGTGGTGCCGGGCTCTGAAGCCGACAGCGACTACGGCTCAGGCGGCGGAATCGCGAACTGGGCGCTGACGAAGTTGTTCTCGGCTGAGCGGCACGTCGCGTCGCGGCTGCCGGTGCCCTTCGGGGTGTCGGTGCTGGCCATCTCGACGCGCGCCTGAGCGTCAGGGCTTCGGCCACTCGAACAGCCACATCTGACCGCCAGCGATCATGCCGGCTCGCCGCGCTCCGGCCTGCTCGAGCATCTGATCGGGCCCGCCCGGAGCCACGATGCTCCAGCGCGCGCCCTTCTCTTTCGTGCGCTGTGCGAGCGTCGCGAGATCGGGCCGTGACTTCACGAACACGATCTTCGTGCGCAGGTCGGCGCTGAAGAGCTCTCCGGGGAACGCGACCGACTCGTCCCACGTCACCACGTCGCCCGCCTGGAAGTTCTGCTCACGGAAGATGGCCTCGGCCTCGGGCCAGTTCCACGAGACGACCTGCTTCGTGCTCCGCTGCAGCGACGTCCACGACGGGGCGTCTTTCATCATCGCGGGCCAGCCGTACGCGGGGTTCTTCGCCAGCTCCGACTCGCAGAGGAACAACGAGTAGCCGAAGAACGCGAGCGTGACGCCCGAGAGCGCCAGCTTCGCAGCGCGCCACGGAGCGAGTGACCAGACGAGGCCGATGGCAGCGACGCCGGCGATCGACGTGCCCATCGAGTAGCGCGGCCAGAACGCCGACGGCACGCCCACCGACGCAATCACGAGGAACCACAGCGCGAGCGGCTGCCACCGCCGCTCTTTGTTGACGAGCGCGATCAGCCCGAGCACCAGACACGGAATCGCCACACACGTGAACGCGATGCCCAGATAGCCGTCGCGCACGTCGGGGAAATAGACGGCCTTGTCCCAGTACCGCAGCTGATCGACGAAGCGCTCGAGCTCGCCGGGAATGCCGAAGAACGCCGCGCGTCCACCGGGAGGCCCGCCGTACTGGCTCGACGCGTCGTTCTCTCCGGGCAGTGCTCCGAAGATCGGCACCGTCATCTTGAACGGCCACGCCGGGTTGCCCATCACCAGCGCGTTCTGCAGGTACTTGTGGCCACCGAGCAGCAGCAGCAACGCGGCGGACCCAACCTGATCGAGAAAGAGCGCTCCACGGGTGGTCGAGCCCTTCAGCTCCCAGAGCGCGCGGCCGACGAGAACGGGCGCGTACAGCGCGAGGTGGAACGAGCCCGTGTGTTTGGTACCGAGGTACAGACCGAACGCCATCGCCGACGCCCAGCGATCGCGCTTCTCGAGCGAGAACGCCGAAAGATACGCACCGGTTCCGAGCAACGCGGCGCACGCCACGTCGACGTGCACCGACGGCAGCTGCAGGAACACGGGTGAGAAACACAGCCACGCCGCGCCGAGCCCGGTCGCGAGCGAACGAGAGGCACCGAACCGGCGCGCCCATGCTGCCGAGACCAGCATGCCGATGAGGCCGAAGGGCAGCTGCGGCGCATCGTCGAGCGCGGTGTTGCCGAGAAAGAACCCGTTCCAGGCGGCGAGCAGGTGCACGTTTCGCGGGTAGCCGCGCGCCTGGTGAAAGCCCGTGTCCATGAAGGCGAGCGAGCCGTCCTGCACGATCGTGTTCGTGATCGTGGTGTGGAACATCAAGACGTCCCAGCCCCAGGAGCGGAAGAACAGCACCATGAACACGCACCAGCCGAGGATCAGCAGGGCTGGGATGATCAGGAGCACCGTCGGCTCCTTGTGCTCGAGCGCGTCGGCCCACAGCCGCTTCGGTACCCGCAGGTCTTCCCGCAGCTGCCCCAGCACTTCGCGCGGCCCCGTGCCCTTCACCGACAACCACTTCAAGACGCCGATGGAGCCGATGAGCGAGATGAGGAACAGGCTCACCGGGCCGATCGGCCGCAGCTGATCGGCCAGCAGGAAGGTGACGACGATCAACGAGACGAAGCTCATGATCGCGACGAGCAGGCGATCGAACACGCCGCGGTCGCGGAAGAACCGCACCGAGATGCCGTAGCCCGCCACCGCCGGCACCAGCGTCGCCACCAGCAACCAGAGGGCCCGGAGCACGTCGATCATGAGCGCGGGCACCGTACACAATGCGCTCCACCGGGGCCCGCTGAAACCATCACCCTTCCCTTGGAAGGCCGAGGGCAACCGGGTACATGGCGCGCACTTTCCAAAGCTGGAGTCGAACACCATGCGCGTCGAAGTCCTTCAGTGGCTGCAGTGTCCCGAGACGAATGAACCGCTCGAGCTCGCCCCGGGCGCCGAGACGGCCTCCGACGGCCACGTGATGCGCGGCGTGCTCACCACCAGGGGCGGCAAGCGCTACGACATCGTCGACGGTGTGCCCGTGCTCATTCCCGGCTCGACGACGTCGCTCGAGAAAGAGACCGCCGACCGCTTCGCCGAAGAGTGGCACCGCTGGAGCGAGCTGCGCGATTACTACGAGAAGCAGTTCCTCGACTGGGTGGCGCCCGTCTCGAAGGAGGACTTCAAGGACAAGGTCGTCTTCGAAGGCGGCTGCGGCAAGGGCCGGCACACGCACGTCGTCGCGAACATGGGCGTCAAAGCCATCGTCTCGGTCGACCTCGGCACCTCGGCGTACGTCGCCTTCCGCAACACGCGCCACCTGCCGAACGCGCACGTGGTGATTGGCGACCTGCTCCAGCCGCCAGTGCAGCGCGTGTTCGATCTCGCGTTCTCGGTCGGCGTGCTGCACCACCTGCCTGATCCGCGCGCGGGCTTCGTGTCGCTGTCGTCGAAGGTGAAGCCGGGGGGCCGCGTGGTGTTCTGGGTGTACGGCCACGAGAACAACGAGTGGATCACTCGCTTCGTCGACCCCGTGCGCAAGCAGCTCACCGCGCGGTTGGACTCGAACGTGCTCCGCGCGCTCTCCGCCGTTCCCACCGCGGGCCTCTTCGGCCTCATCAAGGTGGCCTACGACAAGAAGCGGAACCCCTTCGTCGGCAGCCTGCCCTACGGCGAGTACTTCGCCTCGATGCACGACTTCCCGTTCGATGAGCTGCACAGCATCGTGTTCGACCAGCTCGTGACGCCCGTCGCGTACTACCTGCGCGGCGACGAAGTGCGGGCGTGGTTCGAGGGCAAGCCGTTCAGCAACGTCGAGGTGCGCTGGCATCGCAAGTACAGCTGGACGGGGACGGCGCAGATCCCGAGCTGAGTCAGCCGTGCTGCTGCAGCCACTCGTTGGCTGCAGCCTTCACTTTCGATTTCTCTCCCGCGAGATCCTCGGGCAGCGCGAAGCCCGGTCGCTTCGCCATGCCCGACGGCCTACTTCCAGCCGTCGGCCTCGCTCGTCTTGAACCACTCGGCGAAGCGCGCGAGCCCTTCGTCGATGGGCGTCGTGGCCTTCCACCCGAGCAGCTTCTCGGCCTTCTCGGTCGCAGCACAGGTGAGCGGCACGTCGCCGGGTTGATCCGGCTGGCGATCGAGCTTCGCGCTCTTGCCCAGCGCCTTCTCGATGCCGGTCACGAGATCGGTCAGCGTCACGGGCCGCGAGCCGCCGAGGTTCAGCACCTCGAACTGCTTCCACGAATGATCGAGCGCCGCGATGACGCCACGCACGGTGTCGTTCACGAACGTGTAGTCGCGCGCCGACTTGCCATCGCCGAAGAAGGGCACGGTGTCTCCCCGGCCGATGAGGCGCGCGAACTTGGCGATCGCGAGGTCGGGGCGCTGACGGGGGCCATAGACGGTGAAGAACCGCAGCGCGCAGGTCTCGAGTCCGTACAGGTGCGCGAAGGTGGCGCAGAGCATCTCGCCGGCAATCTTCGTCGCCGCGTAGGGAGAGACGGGCCGATCGATTCGGTCTTCTTCCGAGAACGGAGCGTTCGACCGCGCGCCGTACACCGACGACGACGACGCGAACACGAAGCGCGACGCCTTCGACTTGCGCGCGACCTCGAGCATGTTCGTCGTGCCGTCGACGTTGACCTCTGAATAGAGCAGCGGCTGCGCGATGGACGGCCGCACGCCTGCACGCGCCGCGAGGTGAATCACGCCTGCGCCCTGCCCTGCCGCCGCGAACGCCTTCTCGACGTCGCCCACGTTGCGCAGATCGCCCTCGACGAAGCTGACGCCGAGCTTCGAGAGCCGCTCCGCCGTGCGCCGCTTGATGGCGGGGTCGTAGAAGGTGTCGAAGCAGTCGAGCACCGTCACGCGATCGCCGCGTTTGACGAGCCCTTCGGCCACGTGGGAGCCGATGAAGCCTGCGCCTCCGGTCAACAGCACGTTCATGACGAGGTCCCCTTGCCGAGCCAGCGCCGGCGCCACAGCTCGAACATCAACAGCGCCCACAACGGCTTGCGGTGATCGACCCGGCCGTTGACGTGTTCATCGATCAGTCGGCGCACGACGCGCGGCTCGAAGAAGCCGGCCTGGGCGACGGCCTGCTCCGAGAGCAGCTCCTCGATGAGCGGCCGCAGCGGGCCCTTGAGCCACGCCGCCACCGGCAACGCGAAGCCGTGCTTCTTGCGGTACAGAATCTCGGCGGGCAGCAGCGGCTCGAGCGCCTTCTTGAGCAGCCACTTGCGGCTGAGCCCACGCATCTTGAGCGTGAACGGCAGGCCCATGGCGAACTCGACGACGCGCGTGTCGAGGAAGGGCGCGCGCACCTCGAGCGAAGCCGCCATCGACGCGCGGTCCACTTTCACGAGGATGTCGTCCTTCATGTAGAAGTGAACGTAGAAGCGCTCGGCCAGCTCGACGCCCGTCTCTTTGCGGCTCGCGGCGAACGCATCGAGCGGCGCGTAGACGTCGGCCACGCCATCACCTGCGGCGCGCCACCGAGGCGTGAGCACCTCCTGCAGGGCTTCGGGCGTGAACGACGCGATCCACGCCTGGTGGCGGTGGTGCGCCGGTCGGCCGAGCCCACCCAGGAACTGCCGCGCCCGGAAGTCGAGGCTCATGTAGTTGCCCGACTTGGGCAACAACGACGTGAGCGCGCTCGCCTGATTCCACAACGAGCGCGGCAGGCCCCCCAGGGCCACGCCCAGCGGGTGGGCGAGGAAGCTGTCGTAGCCGGCGAAGAGCTCGTCGGCGCCGTCGCCACCGAGCGCGACCGTCACGTGCTTTCGCGTGAACTTCGAGAGCAGGTACGTCGGCACGTAGGACGGGTCGGCGAAGGGCTCGTCGAGCTGATCGGCGATCTGCGGCACGAGGTCGACGCAGGCCTGCGCCGAGAGCGTCTCTTCGTGGTGATCGGTGCCGAGCTGTTTGGCGACCAGCCGCGCGTAGCTGCTCTCGTCGAAGCTCGCCTCGGAGAAGCCGATGCTGAAGGTCTTGAGCGCGCCACGCGGCACCTCTTTGGCCGCCAGCGCCGTCACCGCGCTCGAGTCGATGCCACCCGACAGGAACACGCCGAGCGGAACGTCGGAGACCAGGCGGCGTCGAACCGCGCCCGTCAGCTCTTCACGCAGGCGCTCGCACGCGGTGTCGATGGAGGCCGGCAGCTGCTCGAGCAACGAGTGCGGCGGAGCGTCGGGCACCCGGTAGAACTGCTCCACGCGCAGGCGGCCGCCCTCGTACACGGCGAGGTGACCCTCGGGCAGCTTGCGCACGCCTTCGAGAATCGAGTCGGGCGACGGCACGCAGTCGAACGCGAGATAGCGCCGGAGCGCAGCAGCATCGACCGAGCGGGGACACGCCGGGTGCTCGAGCAGCCCCTTGAGCTCGGAGCCGAAGATGAGCCCGAACGCGCCCTCGGCCACGTACAGCGGCTTCTTGCCGAACCGATCGCGCGCGAGCACGAGGCGCTGGTGCTTCGCGTCCCAGATGGCGACGCCGAACATGCCGTGAATGCGCTCGAAGACGGCCGTGCCCCACTCGAGGTACCCGCGGAGGATCACCTCGGTGTCTGACTTGTTCGCGAAGACGTGGCCCTTCTGCTCGAGCTCCACCTTCAGCGGCTGGAAGTTGTAGATCTCTCCGTTGAAGACGATCGTCGCGTGCGCCGCCGTCATCGGCTGGTGGCCGCCCGAGAGATCGATGATCGACAGGCGGCGAAAACCGAGCGCGCACGGCCCGTCGAGGTGAAACCCGTCGTCGTCAGGCCCGCGGTGCGTGATGGCTTTGGCCATCGCCCGAACGATTCGTTCTTCAGCCTTCGGTTGCGAGGTGACGAAGCCGACGATGCCGCACATGGGTCACTCCCTGCGTTCCGGCGCCTTCGTCTCACCCTTCTCGATGACGGAGCCCACCAGGTACGGCCGCTTGTTCTGGCTCTCGTAGTACGTGCGAATGAGCACCTCGGCGAGCAGGCCCGTGAGCACCGCCTGAATGCCGATGAGCGCCGCGATGCCCGAGAAGAGCGGCAGCGGCGTGCTCACGAAGTCCTTCAGGCCGGTGAGCTTGAGCACCACCGCGGCGATGAGCGCGAACATCGACAGCACCAGCGACGCCATGCCGAAGCCACCGAACACGTAGATGGGCTTGGTGAGGTACTGGAACAGGAACTTCACGACGATGAGGTCGAGCACCACGCGCGGAATGCGGCCGAAGCCGTACTTCGACACGCCGGCGACGCGCGCGCGGTGGTTCACAACCATCTCGGTGACGCGGGCGCCCTGCCAGTGGGCGTAGATGGGAATGAAGCGGTGCATCTCGCCGTACAGGCGCACGCCTTCGATGACGTCGCGGCGGTAGGCCTTCAGGGTGCAGCCGTAGTCGTGCAGCTGCACGCCCGACAGCCACGAGATGAGCCCGTTGGCCACCTTCGACGGCAGCACGCGCAGGCCCGAGTCCTGGCGGTTCTTGCGCCAGCCCGAGACGCACTCGTAGCCCTCGGCCATCTTCGCCAGCATCTTCGGAATCTCGGCGGGGTCGTTCTGCAGGTCGCCGTCCATGGGGACGACCACGTTGCCCTTCGCGCGCTCGATGCCGGCCGCCAGCGCCGCCGTCTGCCCGAAGTTGCGCCGGAACTTCACCAGCACGACCTTGTGATCGGCCTTCGCGATCTCTTCGAGCACGCTGTACGTTTTGTCCGTCGAGCCGTCGTCGACGAAGATCATCTCGTACTCACGCCCGAACGTGTCGAGCACGCCCTTGAGCTCGGTGTAGAGCGCTTTGGCGTTGTCTTCTTCCTGAAAGAACGGGACGACGACCGACAGGTCGATGGACGCAGGCATCGCGTGGCGACCTAGCAGAACCTGCTCCCCGATCGAGATGATTCCGGGCGTCAGATCTCCGCTGCGACCTGACGAAGCACGGCCCCGACGTCGCCTTCCACGATGGTTCCGTGCGAGGGCACCAACCGGGTGAGCCCGGGGAGCGCCGCGAGCTCGAGCAGCAGCGCCTTCACCGCCTCGCGATCGCGCTGAACCCGCCGACGAACCGGCTTCGGGAGCTTCGGCGACGGCCCGGTGAACCCGATCAGCCGCATCACCAGCCCCATCACGCCGGCACCGTGAGGCGAGTTGGTGACGAGGTCTGCGGTGAACAAGGTCTCTCGAGCGACCAGCACGAGCTCTTTGGTGGCGAAACCGTCGACCGCGAAGAGCCGAAGGTCGGGGCCCGAGGGAAAGGCGCTGATGGGCTGGCACGCGACCCGCTCTCGCAGCACGGGAACCGCCACGTCGGGAGCCCACGCCGTCACGCCCAGCCGCTCGGCGAACGCCGCAGCGTCGAGCGCGTGAAAATGGTTGGGGAGCAGCAGGTGTGCCGGCGTGCCGAGCGCCTTGACCTGTTCGAGCGCGGCCTCGGGCAGCGGTATCGCGTTGAAGAAGACGAGGCTGCCGTCGGAGCGACGGATCACGCTCATGCGCCGGTCCGCGCCGGGAAGCCCGGGCACGTCGTCATCCACCGTCCACAACGACGGGCTTCGTTGGGTGAGCGGCCTGGGGTGATGCACGGTCCACGGGCGGGGAGCAGCCATGGCGCAGCAGCTTCTCCATTCGGTGAGCGCTCGTACAGTGCTTGCTGCTCGCACGAATCGCAGTCGCGAGGCCGTGTGCTAGGTGCGGCCCATGTTTTCGCTGGGCATCGACGGCTTCTCCTTCGACGATCTCTACGCTCCTGCCGGTCTCGAGCGGCTCTACGGCCGGTTCCTCATGGAGCTGCGCGCGCTCTCCCCTGACGTCGCCATTCAGTACGATCGCTATCGCAGCGCGATGCTCGCCGGCACGCCGCGCGGTGGACTGCCAGGGCCTCAGGAGTCGGACCTGCTCGTCGCGGTCGCGGCCTTCACCTCGAAGTTCGTCAGCCGGCTGTTCCGCCTCGACAAAGAGCTCGGCGCCCTCTCGACCTCGTTGACGAAAGAGCTGGGTCTCTTCGAGTTCAAGCGCGAGTTCGTCACCCGGCGCGTCTTCAAGAAGGGCACCGTCGATCGCCCGACGCGTGACGAACTGCCAGCGCTCGATGCGCGCATGGCGCTGCTGCTCGAGCTGGGCTTCGGCGCGGTGCTGCCGCCCGTTCCCGATGGGCACCTGCACCACGGCGTCGATCACGAACGCGCGCTCGCAGAAGCAGTGCTCACCCTGATGCAGGTGGAGCGGCACTTCGGTGGCCACAAGAGCTCCGAGGTCGCGGTCGCGCGGTGGGCGACGCTTCGCACGGCGCTGCTGTCGACGAAGGCCGGCGCCGACGCGTTCGGCTCCACGCTGGTGGGCGACGACCTGACGCAGGTGCGCGGGCTGCTCTCGCTCGCCGATCGGTGGACCTGGGCGCGCGCCAGCTTCACGCACACGTTCCACGGCTGGAGCACCATTCGGCAGCCGCTCCCGCTCATTCCCGACAAGCTCGTGGAGCTGAAGGTGCCCGACGCCTCGAAGCCCGAGACGCTCGAAGGCCCCGACGTGCACTTGCGTCGCCGCGACGGCTTCGCGCTCACCGACCCACGCTACGGCGCGCGCGAGGTGATGAACGAGGTCGACTACTGCGTCGTCTGCCACGAGCGCGAGAAGGACTCGTGCAGCAAGGGCATCAAGGACAAGGAGGCCGGCGCGAAGCACACGTTCAAGAAGAACGCGCTCGGCATTCCGCTCGCCGGCTGCCCGCTCGAAGAACGCATCAGCGAGATGCACCTGCTCAAGTCGCGCGGCGACTCACTCGCCTCGCTCGCGATGGTGATGCTCGACAACCCGATGTGCCCGGGCACCGGCCACCGCATCTGCAACGACTGCATGAAGGCCTGCATCTTCCAGAAGCAGGAGCCGGTGAACATTCCGCAGATCGAGACGAGCGCGCTCACCGACGTGCTCGCGCTGCCGTACGGGTTCGAGGTGTACGGCCTCTTCACGCGCTGGAACCCGCTCAACGTGAAGCGGCCCTTCGCGGCGAAGGCGAACGGCAAGAACGTGATGGTCGTGGGCCTTGGGCCTGCCGGCTACACGCTCTCGCACTACCTGCTGAACGAAGGCTTCACCGTCGCCGGCATCGAAGGCCTCAAGGTCGAGCCGTACGCCGACGAGCTGACCGGCAAGAACGGCAAGCCGCTCACGCCGATTCGCGACTGGAAGCAGATCGCGACGACGCTCGACACGCGCGTGCTCGAGGGGTTCGGCGGCGTGAGCGAGTACGGCATCACCGTTCGCTGGGACAAGTCGTTCCTCTCGCTCATTCACCTCACGCTCGCGCGGCGCGAGGGCTTCAAGGCCTACGGCGGCGTTCGTTTCGGCGGCACGCTCACCATCGACGACGCGTGGGAGCTGGGCGTCGATCACATCGCGATCGCTGCTGGCGCCGGCAAGCCCACGCTCGTGCCGATGAAGAACAACCTGCTGCGCGGCGTGCGGGCGGCGAGCGACTTCCTCATGGCGCTGCAGCTCACGGGCGCGTTCAAGAGAGACTCGCTGGCCAACATGCAGGTGCGGCTGCCGGCCATCGTCATCGGCGGCGGGCTCACGGGCGTCGACACCGCGACCGAGTTGTTCGCGTACTACCCGGTGCAGGTCTCGAAGGTGCTCGAGCGGCACGAGACGTTGAGCGCTTCCATCGGAGAGGCCGCCGTGTTCGCGAAGATGTCGGCCGAAGAGCTCGGCATCTACAAAGAGTTCCTCGAGCACGGCCGCGCGATTCGGGCCGAGCGTGAACGTGCGAAGCAGGCGGGCGAGCTGCCCAACTTCGTGCCGCTGGTGCGCAGCTGGGGAGGCGTCTCGCTCTGCTATCGCCGTGGGCTCACCGACGCTCCGGCGTACCGGCTGAACCACGAAGAGGTCGCGAAGGCGCTCGAGGAGGGCATTCGCTTCGTCGAGCGCGTGACGCCGGTCGAAGCCCACGCCGACGAGTTCGGAGCGGTGAAGGCGCTCACCTTCGAGCGCATGACGGTGGTGAACGGCAAGCTCGAGAGCAGCGGCACGTTCGACGAGCTGCCGGCGCGCACCGTCTGCATCGCGGCGGGGACGTCACCCAACGTCACGTACGAGCGTGAGTACCCGGGCACCTTCAAGCTCGACGCGCGCAACTCGTACTTCCGCAACCACGTCGTCGACGAAGCGGGCGGAAAGCAGACGCTGCGTGAAGTCCCGGCCATCGACGACATCGGGAAGGAGGCGGGCTTCTTCACTTCGTACGAGAAGGACGGCCGCTTCATCTCGTTCTACGGCGACAACCACCCGACCTACGCAGGCAACGTGGTGAAGGCGATGGCGTCGGCGAAGGACGGCTACCCGCACGTCGCGAAGATCTTCGAGACCGAACTCTCGAGCCTGAAGGAAGCCGACCAACCGCAGCGCGACGCGGCCCGCGTGAACTTCTTCGCGAAGCTCGACTCCGTCTTCCTCGCGACGGTCGAGACGGTGAACCGCCTGACACCGACCATCGTCGAGGTGGTGGTGCGCGCTCCGTACGCGGCCCAGCACTTCCAGCCTGGGCAGTTCTATCGATTGCAGAACTTCGAGCGCACCGCGCCGATCGTCGATGGCACGCGACTCACGATGGAAGGGCTCGCGCTCACCGGCGCCTGGGTCGACAAAGAGAAGGGCCTCATGTCGACCATCGTGCTCGAGATGGGCGCCTCGTCTCGCATGTGCGCGATGCTGAAGCCGGGCGAGCGCGTGGTGCTGATGGGCCCAACCGGCGCACCGACCGAGATTCCCCACGTGAAGGAGACGGTGTTGCTCGCGGGCGGAGGCCTCGGCAACGCAGTGCTCTTCTCCATCGGCCAGGCGCTGCGGGCCGTCGGGTGCCGCGTGCTCTACTTCGCGGGCTACCGGAAACACTCCGACGTCTACAAACTGGACGAGCTCGAGCAGTCGGCTGATCAGGTGATCTGGGCCGTCGACTCCGGAGAGCCGTTGCCTGCGCGTCGGCCCCAGGATCGCTCGTTCGTCGGCAACATCGTGCAGGCGATGGTCGCGTACGCCGAAGGCAAGCTCGATACGCGCGAGTTCGACTTGAAGACGGTGGACCGGATTATCGCCATCGGATCCGACCGCATGATGAAGGCCGTGAAAGACGCGCGGCACGGCGTGCTGAAGCCGTTCCTCAAGCCCGAGCACTGCGCCATCGGCAGCATCAACTCACCGATGCAATGCATGATGAAAGAGATCTGCGCGCAGTGCCTGCAGCGACACGTCGACCCGCGCACCGGCAAGGAGTCGTTCGTCTTCTCCTGCTTCAACCAGGACCAGACGCTCGACACCGTCGACTTCACGCACCTCGACATGCGCCTGCGGGGCAACTCGGTGCTCGAGAAGCAGACCGACCTGTTGTTCACGCACCTCACGAAGAAGCGCCCGGACCTGCTGCGGATCTGACGGCGGAGTGAATCGAAACGGGTGGGGCTCGTCTGAACGCGCGTGCTCCGCCGGTCGTTCCCGTTGATCGTGCTCCTGGGTGCCTGCTCGCTTCGGCAACCGGGGCTCGAGACTATGCGGGAGCGCGTGCTCCAGCAGGCCGCCGACCCTCGCTGTGGCCCCGTCGGCATTCGTCGCGCGGCGCTCGGCAGTCGCTGGGGCGAGTACCTGCGAGTGAACGTCAACGCGCCCTCGGCCATCACCGGAGAAGCGCGCCTGCACATCGGTTCGCGCCCGGTTCCGCTGAAGTCGTTCACGGTGACCGGCAACGAGCTGGTCGTCGAAGCGAGCTGGCCCAACGAGCGGCTGAGCGTGCCGTACGGTCTGGAGAAGGGTGCGGTGCTCGACCTCACCTTCGTCAACCTGCACGCGCCGAACGGTGACTGCGCGAAGATCAGCTTCGACGTCGAGCAGGGCGCGTACAAACCGAACGTCGACGAGCGGAAGTGGGTGGCGCAGCTCGTCGCGCGCGGCGGGCCCGATGTCGAGGCGTGGAAGGAGCAGCAGCGCCGTCCACCTCCGCCGCCGCCGATGCCGAAGCTGCAGAAGGCCGTCGCCGCACGCGGCATTCCCGGTGACGAGAAGGAGTGGGCCGCGTGGGCCGGTGAAGAGAGCGCGCCCGACCCATCACGTGGGTGGGCGCAGTGGCCGGTGACGAGCAGCGCGGCGTTGGTGGCGTTGGGCTCGTCGCTCGCGAAAGGCAGCTGGGTCTCGCTGATGAGCCAGCCGCCGAGCGCCCGCGTCGAGGTCGATCGGCTCGCCGCGCAGTACGGGCTCAAGCCTGTCTCGACGCCGCAAGACCTCGCGACCCTCGTCGACCGAATTCGCGTCGACGTCGAGACCGATGACGCCGCGGCGCTGATGCTCTTCGCCGGAGCCTCCGCCACGAAGCTCGCCATCGCACGCGCCGGCGTGTTCTCACCGCTCGATGGGCTCGTGCACGCCCTGCCCGCCTCGCACCGCGACACTGCGCCCGCCGCCGAGCTCGCGATGCAGTTCACCACCGCGTTCGCCCTCGACTGGCCGGTGCCGATGTCGACGCGCGTGACGTCTCCGTTCGGGAACCGCGTTCACCCGACGCTCGGCTCGATGAAGCTGCACACCGGAATCGATCTCTCGATTCCCATCGGAACGCCGATTCAGGCGACGGGGAAAGGCACGGTCGTTCGCGCGGCGGAAGACTCGGTGAACGGGCTCTACGTCGTGGTCGATCACGGCCACGGCGTCACCACCGCGTACCTGCACAACTCGAAGCTGCTCGTCGTCGAGGGCCAGCAGGTGGTGCTCGGAGACACCGTCTCGCTCTCGGGCAACACCGGCCGCAGCACTGGCCCGCACCTGCACTACCAGCTCGAGCTCAACCGCACGCCGATGGACCCGCTCATCTTCCGCTCACCGGGCGCGAGCCAGCACACGAACGAGCTCGTCAGCGCGCTGCACTGATCAGCCCGGCTCCCACCCTGGAGGCGCGAGCTCGAAGCCCTTGAACTCGAAGCCGGGAGCCACGGTGCAGCTGACGAGGGTGTAATCGCCCGTCGTACGCGCCGCTTGCCAGCTGTCTTTCGGAACGAGCCCCTGCGGGCGCTGGCCGGTGAGCACATCGGGCCCGAGCACGACAGTTCGTTTCGTCTTGCCGTCGTCCGACAGGCGCAGCTCGAGCGGCGCGCCGGCGTGAAAGAACCACGTCTCGACGGCATCGACGCGGTGCCAGTGAGACGACTCTCCCGCCTTCAGCAGGAAGTAGATGACCGTCGAGCGCGCGCGGCCATCGGGGCCGGCGACGTCGCGGAACGTCTCCACGTACCAACCGCCCTCGGGGTGCTGCTGCATGCCGAGGGTGCGGATGATCGCGTCAGCCTCCACAGTCATTGGCACAATCTCCCGAGCAGAGGGGCGTGGCAGTCACCGTCGCGTAGCCGAGCACCGGCCCGTTCTCGCTCGACTGGGCCCAGCTCTCGAACTTCAGCGACTGGCCCACGATGCTCAGACCGGCCGGCGTCGGGCAGAGCACCACGCGCGGTGAGTAGTTGCTGTCGAACCCTGCATCGCTCGCTGAGAACGTGACCGGCTGAACGCCGGCGCCGACGAGCACGCCATCACTCGCGCGCGTCACTCGCGTCGTCATCGTGAGTTCACCCGGCGTCTGGCCCTTCACACGAAAGGCGACGAAGACGTGCCGCCCTCCGCCGCCCTGCAGACCGGTCGCGAGGGTGAAGTCGTTCATGAGAGGCCGGAACTCGCCCACGCTGTCGTAGCCGGTGGTGCCGATGAGCAGCACGCCCGCGTCCCAGCTCGGCGTGCCGGACGGAATCGGAACGCCGTTCACCATCGTTGGACGCGGCGTCGGCATCGGCGTTGGTTGAATGCAGCACGCCGACACCAGGAGCCCAGTCACGAGCACTGCGAAGAACGCTCTCATTCCGCCTCCACTCACCACGGCACCGACACCTGCGAGCGGCGAGGCAGGCCTGCGACCGCGCCTAGCTTCGTCACTGCACGCGCACCGACGACACAACCAAACTTCGCCACACGCGTGACGTCATCGATCGCGAGCTTCTCGAGCGCATGCCTCGTTCCCGCCAGCGCCGACAGCCCCGTGAGCAACCCCGACGTGAAGCCGTCTCCTGCGCCGGTCGTGTCGACGACCTTCACCTTCGGAGCCGCCACCCGCCGCGTCTCACCCCGAAACCGAAACGCCGCGCCGTTCGCGCCACACGTCACCACGGCCAGCACCACGCCTCGCCGCTCGAGCCGCAGCAACGCCTCGTCGACGTCCTTCGTGCCGGTGACGAAGTGAATCTCCTCGTCCGACAGCTTCAGCACCGCGAGGTTCGCGACCAGCTCATCCAACAACCGGCGAAGCACCGACGGGTCGGGCCACAGGTGCAGCCGCAGGTTGGGATCCGACGAGGTGATGTGACCAGCGGCGTACGAGCGCTTCACGGCCGCCTTCACCGCCGCGCGCGCCTTCGGCTGCAGCAACGAGTTCGTGCCGACGTGGAGGATCTTCGTGCGCGAGATCGCCTTCGCCGCCGCCTTCGTGTCGCGCTCGTCGAGAAACGTCTCGGCCGCGCGGGTTCGGTAGAACGTGAACGAGCGCTCGCCCGTCGCCGTCAGCGAGAGAAACGCGAGGCCCGTCTTGCCTTCGCTCGTGTGCCGAAGAAACGCCGTGTCGACGCCCTCGTTCGCGAGCCCCTGCTGCAGGAACCAGCCGAACTCGTCGTCACCGGTGACTCCGACCAGCGCGCTCTTTCCACCCAGCCGCGACACGCCAACCGTCACGTTCGCCGGAGCGCCCCCCAGACACGGCTTCCACGTCGCGACGTCACGCACCTTCTGGCCGCGGCGGTCCGGCAGGAAATCGACCAGCGCTTCACCCAGACAGATGACGTCGTGGCCGCTCAATCGGCACCCACCTGGTCCATGAACTCGACCGACTTGAGCTTGCGGCCCAGGTGGTGCGCGATGAACACGTTCAGCATCTCTCGCGCGCGCGCTCGCAAGGCTGGCTCCATCGGCGTGCGCTCTCCTGCCTGCAGTCGCGCCAGCGCCTCGACGACCTGAGGAGAGACGGGAAAACCGTTCGGCACGCGCGGCGCACACGCAAAGCAGACGACGCCACCGTGCTCGGGATCGAAGCGCGGGCGTTCGCCCGTCGGCTGCCCACACAAGGCGCACGGCGAGAAGTTCGGCATGAAGCCGGCCTGCGCGAGCGCATCGAGTTCGAAGAGCAACAGCGACGTTGGCCCGGCCTGCTTCGCTTCGAGCTTCTGCAGGTAGTCCTTGAGGCCGTCGAACAACACCGCGTGGGGCTCGTTGTCGCGGGTGAGCTCGCGAATCAGCTCGAGGCAATAGAGGAGCCTCGCGATGCGCGGCAGATCGTCACGCAGCCGATGAAAGCTCTGCACGATGTCGACGCCGTCGAGCCTGAAGGTCTCACCGCGCCGCTCCGAGAGTCTCGCGCGCAGATGCGTACCGGCTTCGAGCGCTCCAGCGAAGCGCTTCTTCGACTTGCGCGCACCGGCCGCGAAGGCGGAGAGACGGCCACGCTCTCTCGTGAACAGCGTGACGATTCGGTCGGCCTCGCCGTAGTCGACGCTCGAGAGCACGAGCGCCTCGTCGACGATGGGCGAGCTCACCTCGCGCTCCACGCGGCGCGCTGCGCGAAGAGCCACACGGTCTGCAGCCAGCCACCGAGCGCGACCGTGAGCACGAGCGCCACCGTCACCAGCACCGCCGAGATCGCATGCTCGCGACGCTGCAGCTCCAGCGCCTTCGGGTCGAAGCTCGAGTCCTTCGGAGCATCGGGCAACCCATCGAAGCGCGACAACGTCTCGTCCACGCTCAGGCCCACGGCGCCCGCGTACGACTTGAGCGCGTTCACCACGAACACCCGCTCGGGCCACTTCTCGGTCTCACCATCTTCGATGGCGCCGACGAGCAGCGAGGGCAGCTTCGTCACCCGCACGAGGTCGGAGCGCGACAGGCCTCTGCGCTCCCGCTGCGCCACCAGGAACTTCCCGAACTCGAGCCGCGCCTGTTCGGCCGACGCCTGCGTTTGAACGGCCACGGCTTACTTCTGCTCCTTGAGCTTCAGGCAGAGGTCCTTCAGGTCGAGGTTCGACGCCTTCTCGATGCACGCCGCGAAGCTCTTCTGCGCGTCTTCGGTCTTGCCCGCCTTGAGCTGACAGACACCGACCTTCTGGTGCCCATCGGCGGACTCGGGGCACGCGTCACGGTAGCGGCCGAACTGCTTGCACGCCTCGTCGCCCTGCCCCTCGACGTCGTACAGCTGGCCGAGCTGCGAGTAGCCGAGGCAGTACTTCGGGTTGATGGTCACCGACGCCTTCAGGTGCTCCAGCGCGTTCTTCACGTCACCCTTCTTGAAGTACGCCCAGCCCATGTTGCCCTGCGCGATGAAGGGCGCGCCGTAGAGCACGTCGTTGAGCGCCTCGTTGTAGAGCGCGATGGCCTCGTCGTACTGCTTGAGGTCCATGTAGAGGTTGCCGAGGTTCGTCGTCGCCTCCGAGAACGGCGTCTTGAGCGAACGCGCCTTCTCGTAGGCCAGCTTCGCCTCGTCGAGCTTGCCGAACGAGTGGTGCAGCAAGATGCCGCGCACGTGCCACGCCTCGGCGTACTCGGGGTTCAGCTCGAGCGCCTTCTCGATCTCGACGTACGACTGCTGCGCGTTGCGGCTCACGAGGCCGACGGCGAGGTCGTACGCGCTCTGTGCCTTGTCGCGGTTCTCCTGGCTCACGTAGTGCGCACACGACGACATCACGAACGCGAGACAGAACGCCGAGAAGAGCTTGCCGATGTTCACCACACCGGCCTTCTGACCCGTGGGCGGCTTCTGGCCCGCCTGCAGCGGAACACCGGGCACAGCCGACGGCGCGGGCGGCTCACGCTGAAACACGGGAGCGGTGCGAATGAACGTCTCCTGCTCGTCGGGCGGGCGGCCGCGGAAGTTCAGGTTGTCCATGATGAAGCCCATGGACTCGACGAAGCCGAGCGCCTCGGCCTCTTCGGCCTGGTACTTGTCGGCGGGCACGGTGCCATTCGTCGGCACGTACACCGCGCACTCTCCCGCCTCGCTCAGGTACAGGTACACGAAGACGGCAAAGCCGCTGGGGCCGCGCAGGCCGAGCACGTAGGCGGTGGCGGGACCGGCGCTGCGACCGGGCACGGCGAGGTGGGGCTGGTTGAGCGACTGGTAGAGCTGAACCACCTGCTCCTTCACTGCGGGCAGGCCCTTGAGGCGCTCGTCGATCGTGTACACGTCGTGACTTCCCTTTCCTCGGTTCAGCGCGTGGTGACGCTGAACTCCTGGCGAACGTCGTTCGAGTCCGCCGCGGTGCGCTCGAACTTGATGAGCGGCATCTCGATGGTGACCTGGTCGGCCGTCATCGAGCCTTCTCCGACGATGACGCGGAAGAAGTGATCGGCCCGCGTCGACTTGGGCTGATCCTTGTGGGCCTGCACCTTGCGCGCCTGCAGCAGCACCGAGTTCTTCCCGGGCGCGAAGTACTTCGTGATGTCGCTGACGATCTGCTCGTCGTCGCTGCGCAGCGTGCGAACGAACTTGCCGTTGATGTACAGGTCGATGTCGTACTCGGTGCGGCCCAGCACGTTCTGCTCGGTGACCACGAAGTACTTCTTGGTGATGAGGCCCTCTTCCTTCACCGCCGCGTTCGGCTTCTCGTTCGCGATGGTGACCTTCTTCACCGCGTAGCCGGGCGCGTCGATGTGCACGTTGCCCTTCTCGTCGATGACGACGTTCACCTTGGTGAAGTTCTGGTTCACCAGGCCATCGACGTTCACGCCGTTGACGAAGACGTCGGCCGCCGAAGCGACGGTCGCGACGAGGAACACCACGAGCAGGGTCAGACGAGTCATTCGATCTCCGGTGCTCCGGCCAACGCGGGTGGGTCTAGCGCAAGTGTAAACCATTGGCATGTGAGGAAGATTTCGGCTACCGGACGCAGGCCCTCATGAGCTTCTTCACGCGCCTGAAACTCGCGTTGTCCTTCCTGTTTGGAGGCGATTTACCGGCCTCCGCGACGCCGGCCGCCCCCTCGTTGCCGGCCCCCGAGCCCAAGCCTGCGCTGCCCCCGCCCGCCCCCGTGTTGACGGCCGAACAGCAGCACGGCGCCGCGTTGTTCTTCCTGGGCCTGCTCCAGCGTGAAGGCCGGTTGCTCGACTTCCTGCAGGAGGACATCACCTCGTTCTCCGACGCAGACATCGGTGCCGCTTCGCGCGTCGTGCATTCAGGCTGCAAGAAGGTGTTGGCGCAGTACCTGGCCGTCACGCCCGTGGTGAAAGACGTCGAGGGCGCGTCGGTCTCGGTGCCGCAAGGCTTCGACGCGAGCCGCTTCCGGCTCACCGGCAACGTCACCGGTCAGGGCCCGTGGAATGGCAGCCTCAAGCACCACGGCTGGGTGGCGACGAAGATCGAGCTGCCCGCGGTGCCGTCGACGGTCGACGTGAAGGTCATCGCTCCTGCCGAAGTCGAGCTGCCGTGAGCGCGACGTTCTCCATCGGCATCGACCTCGGCACGACGCACTCGGCGATCTCGTACATCGCGCTCGACGCGAAAGAAGGTCGTGGCGCGAATCAGGCCGTGCTGCCGATTCCGCAGGTGACGGCGCCGGGCACGACCGAGCCGAAGCAGCTCTGGCCTTCGTTCGTGTACCTCGCGGCCGAGACGGAGTTCCCCAAAGACGCGCTCGCGTTGCCGTGGAAGAGCGACCAGCGCACGGTCGTGGGTGAGTTCGCCCGCACGCACGGCGCGAAGGTGCCGACTCGTCTCGTCGCGTCCGCGAAGTCGTGGCTGTGTCACCCCGGAGTCGATCGCCGCGCGAAGATCCTCCCGTGGCAGGCGCCGGCCGACGTGACGAAGGTGTCTCCGGTCGAAGCGAGCGCGCGCGTGCTCGAGCACCTGCGCAGCGCGTGGAACAAGGAGCTCGGCAAGAAGGCGCCGCTCGATGAGCAGGAGATCATCGTCACCGTTCCCGCCTCGTTCGATGCGGCCGCGAAGGAACTCACCCTCGAAGCCGCGAAGCAGGCAGGCCTCGAGCGCGTGACGTTGCTCGAAGAGCCGCAAGCCGCCGTCTACGCGTGGCTCGAAGCGATGGGGAACGACTGGCGCAAACACCTCGTCGCGGGTGACGTGCTGCTCGTCGTCGACGTCGGTGGTGGCACGTCTGACTTCTCGCTGATTCGCGTCGCGGAGCAGGAAGGCACGCTCTCGCTCGAGCGCCTCGCCGTGGGAGATCACATTCTCCTCGGCGGCGACAACATGGACCTCGCCCTCGCGTTCTCGGTGAACGAGCGCTTCAAGGCGAACGGCAAGACGCTCGACGCCTGGCAGATGGCGGCGCTCACGCAGGCCTGCCGCGTCGCGAAGGAGCAGCTCTTCCTCGACCCGAAGCTCGAGAAGGCCGCGGTGACGGTGCCCGGTCGAGGCAGCTCGCTCATCGGCGGAACGCTCAAGGGTGAAGTCACACGCGCCGAGCTGACGACGCTGCTGACCGATGGCTTCTTCCCGAAGTGTCAGGTGAGCGACGTTCCCGTTTCCGCTCGGCGGTCCGGTCTTGCCCAGGTGGCGCTCCCGTATGCGCAGGACGCGGGCATCACGAAGCACCTCGCGGCGTTCCTGTCGCGCCAGGCGGGTTCGCTGCAGCTGTCGACGACGTTCGCGCAGCCGACGGCCGTGCTGTTCAACGGTGGTGTGTTCAAAGCCGCGCCGCTGAAGTCGCGCGTGCTCGAGGTGTTGAACACGTGGCTGTCGACCGCGGGCGCGAAGCCGGCGAAGGAACTCCCCGGCGCCGATCTCGATCTCGCCGTCGCGCGTGGCGCCGCAGCGTACGGCTGGGTGAAGAGCGGCCACGGCATTCGCATTCGTGGCGGCACCGCGCGCAGCTACTACGTGGGTGTCGAGGCCGCGATGCTGGCGGTGCCCGGCTACGTGCCTCCCGTGAAGGCGCTGTGTGTCGCGCCGTTCGGCATGGAAGAAGGCACGCAGGCCGACGTTCCGCCGCAGGAGTTCGGGCTGGTCGTCGGAGAGCCCACGCGGTTCCGTTTCTTCTCGTCGTCGACGCGCCGTGACGACGCGGTGGGCTCGATGGTGGAAGACGCCGAGCACGCGAAGGATCTGGAAGAGCTGCCGCCCATCGAGACCTCGCTCGCGGGCAATCAGGTCGGGCAGCTCGTGCCCGTGAACCTGCAGGCGGCCGTCACCGAGCTCGGCGCGCTCGAAGTTCGTTGTCTGGAGCGCGGCGGCAAGGGCCAGTGGAAGCTCGAGCTCAACGTGCGCGAGCGGGAGTAACCCCTCATGTCGTTCATCATCGGCATCGATCTCGGAACGTCGAACTGCGCAGTCGCCTTCACGGATCCGAAGGACGGCGCGAAGGCGAAGATCGTCGACTTCCCCGTGCCCCAGCTCGTGCGGCCCGGCGAGCAATCGGCGCGGCCGCTGTTTCCATCGGTCGTGTACCAGCCGTTCGACGGTGAGTTCCCTGCGGGCTCGACCGCGATGCCGTGGAACGACGGAGCGCGAGTCACCGGTGAGTTCGCGCGCTGGCAGGCCGGCCGTGTTCCGCAGCGGGCCATCACCTCGGCGAAGAGCTGGCTGATTCACCAGGGCGTCGATCGACAGGCTCCGATTCTGCCGTGGGGCGCGCCGGCCGAGGTGCCGCGGCTGTCTCCCGTCGGAGCGCAGGCCGAGCTGTTGAAGCACCTCGCGCAGTCGTGGAACGCCGCGCACCCTGAAGCGCCTCTCGCTCAGCAAGACGTGGTGCTGACGATTCCCGCGTCGTTCGATGAGGCCGCACGCGCGTTGACGATTCAGGCCGCGAGAGAAGCTGGCTTCGATCTGCAGCGGCTGACGTTGCTCGAAGAGCCGCAGGCCGCGTTCTACGACTTCACGTCGCGGCATCGTGATTCGCTCGACAAGGCGCTGCAGGGCACGCGGCTGGTGCTCGTCGTCGATGTCGGCGGCGGAACGACGGACTTCTCGCTCGTGCAGGTCGCGATGCTGCCTGAAGGGCCGGCGCTCCAGCGGCTCGCGGTTGGCGATCACCTGCTGCTCGGCGGCGACAACATGGACGCGGCGCTCGCTCGGCGCCTCGAGAGCAAGCTCTTCACCGATGGGCGCACGTTCTCGGCCGCGCAGTGGGCCCAGGCCATTCAGCAGGCGCGCGGCGCGAAAGAAGCGGTGTTGTCGAAGGGCGGGCCTGACGTTCACGCGGTGTCGATCGTCGCGGGCGGCAGCAAGCTCATCGGCGGCACCTTGTCGTCGCAGCTGACGCGAGAAGAGATCACGCAGACCGTCGTCGACGGGTTCTTCCCGAAGGTCGCGGCTGATGCAGTCGTCGCGAGCGCTGCGCGTGGAGGCGTCGTCGAGCTCGGCCTCCCGTTCGCGAAGGATCCGGCCATCACGCGGCACCTGGTGGCGTTTCTTCGCGCGCACGCCGAGGCGGGCTTCAAGGCGCTGGGCCAGGCGGCGGACGGACTGCCGAGACCCGACGCGATTCTGCTCAACGGTGGTGTCTTCAACTCACCGACGCTCGCGACGGCGTTGGTCGATGCGGTGTCGGCGCTGTTTCCGAACGCTCCGCGCGTGCCGTTGCTCAAACACGACTCGCTCGATCTCGCGGTGGCGCGTGGCGCGGCGTACTCGGGGCTCGCGCGTCGGGCGCTGGGGAAGAAGATCGGTGGTGGGGCTCCGCGTGCGTTCTACGCGTTGGTCGCTGGTGGAGCTGGCGGCAAGCAGGGCCTCTGCCTCATTCCGCGCGGGCTCGAGGAAGGTTCGACGGTCGAGCTGAAGGAGCGTGAGTTTCAGCTCACCCTCGGCAAGCCAGTGCAGTTCCAGTTGTACTCGACGACGGCAGACAGGCTCGATGCGCCGGGTGCGGTCGTGTCGCTCGAAGACGAGATCTTCAAAGCGCTGCCGCCGATCCACACCATCCTCGCGGGAGCGAAGGGCAGCACCATTGGCGTGCACCTGCTCTCGACGTTGTCGGAAGTGGGAACGCTCGCGCTCTCGTGCGTCGCGGGTGATCAGCGCTGGCGCCTCGAGTTCGAACTTCGCGGCGCCGCGCGTACGCAGGACATCACCGTCACGGAGTCGATGCCCGCGAAGTTCGTCGAGGCGACGACCGAGGTCGAGCGCGTCTTCGGCACCAAGCCGCTGCCGGTGAAGCCGCAAGACGTGAAGCAGCTGTTCAAGACGCTCGAGCGCATTCTCGGGCCGCGTGAGACGTGGCGACTGCCGGTGCTCCGCGAGCTGTGGACGTCGCTGTTCGCGGGCGTGTCGAAGCGTCGCCGCTCGGTCGATCACGAGAAGGTGATGTTCCAGCTGCTCGGGTACTCGCTGCGTCCGGGAGTCGGCTACCCGCTCGATGCGTGGCGGTGCGAGCAGACGTTCTCGCTCTTCAAAGACCTGGTGACGAACCACGGAGAGCAGCCCGTGTGGGCCGAGTTCTGGATTCTCTGGCGTCGCATCGCGGGCGGGCTGAACGAGACGGCGCAGCTGCAGATTCACGCAGTGCTCGAGCCGCATCTCGCGCGACGGGTTCCCGTGGGCCTGCCGACGCCGACGACGAAGCTGAAGGGCATCGTTCCCGAGGCGCTGGAAGAGATGGTGCGCTGCGCGGCGTCGCTCGAGCTGTTGCCGGTGGGGAAGAAGGCCGAGCTCGGCGCCTGGGTCGCGTCACGGTTGGGCAGCCCCGAGACTGCGGGTGGTCCCTGGGCGTGGGCGCGCGGTCGACTCGGCGCCCGCGTTCCCGTTCACGGAGCGGCGCACAAGGTCGTGAGTGCAGAGACGGCCGAGGCGTGGGTTGCGCAGCTGTTGTCGCTCGATCCGAAGAAGCACGACACGGCCGGCTTCGCGCTCGCGTTGCTGGCCCGGCGGACCGGTGATCGCGTTCGTGACGTCGACGAGGCGACGCGGGCGAAAGTGCTCGCGCACTTCAAGGTGATCAACGCTCCGGAGTCGTGGACGCAGATGGTCGCGCAGGTGGTTCAGCTGTCGGCCGCCGATGAAGCGCGCGCCCTCGGTGACACGCTGCCAGTGGGTCTCAGTCTCTGAGATTCACGCCGGGCACGGCTGGTCGCGCACGACCCGCTTCGTCGACGGTGGGTTCTTCGCCAGCTTCTCGGCCGGGCGCACGGGCCGACGCACCAGCTCTCCGCCGCAGTTCAAACACTTCATCGAGAGCGACTTCGCGCACGCCGCACACCACGTGCACTCGAAGCTGCAGATGAACGCCTCGGCGTCTGGCGCCAGATCACGATCGCAACACTCACAGTTTGGTCGCAGCTCGAGTGCCATCACTTCGATCCCGCCGCTGACTCTGCGGCAATTCGTTCCTTCATCCGTTTCTGCGCCTCACGCTCGACGTTCTTGTACGTGTCCGTCACGCCCTTCTCGTTGCCCATGTTCGCAGCGAACGCGGGAATCCACCCGCCCGGGTCCACCGCGAACTTGTGCACGAGCCACGTCTTCCCGCCCTCCTTCGCCGTCGCGAGCCACATGCCGTCATTCGTCTGAAGCCGAATGATGCCCGACCGCTCGGGAAGGAACTTCGGCCGCGCCACCCACTTCGCCTCGAACGTGCCGGTGCCGTCGGCCTTCACCGCCTGCGGCTGCCAGAGCTGCGTGACGTAATCGCGCTTCCCCACCACGGGCAGATCGATGAGCGTGTAGATGAAGATGCTCTGATCGTCGGGCTGCTCCTTGATGATTCGCGCGTCGACCATGTACGGCATGAACGACTTCAGCCGCGGCACGTTCATCAGCGCATCCTGCACGTCGATGAGCGGAGCGTTCACTTCGCCCTCGGCCCACACTTCTTTGATCGCCGTGCCCGTCACCGGCCGGTTCTTCACCGTCACCGGCCCAGTCACGACCGTCTCCCACTTCGGCTCGTCGGCCAGACTCGCTCCCGAAATCAGGAGCGCGAACACCCAGCTGGCAGAGACGCGCGACACGAGACGCCGAGTGTAGCGCCCGTGAAACGATGGTGCTAACCGCACCGCCGCCCAGTCGTCTTCGGGGGTTGTCGCAGCGCGCCCCGCACGAGGTGAAGTCGTGTCGCCAGAATCCCGAACCTCCCAGCTGCTGACGAAACTCGCGAACTTCAGTTTCTCGCGGCCGGTGCTCGTCGTCATGGTGCTGCTGACCATCGGCGGCACGTTCGGATTCATCGCCAGCCGCCTCGGCTTCCGCGGCGACTTCATCGAGCTGCTGCCCGACTCCACCCGCGAAGTGCAGGACCTGAAGGTCGTTCAGGAGATGGCCGGCGGTGGCGGCTACTTCGTCGTGCGCGTTCGCGGAGACTCGAAAGAGACCCGACGCCCCTACGCCGCCGCTCTCGCGAAGAAGCTCGAAGAGCAGAAGGACCTCGTCTCGTACGTCGAGTACCACTTCGACGCGTCGTTCTTCACCACGCGCGCGTTGTGGTTGCTCTCTTCCGACAAGCTCAAGGCGCTCGGCGAAGACGTCGACGCGCGAATCACCTGGGAGAAGCAGCGCGCCCTGCCCGGCTTCGTCGATCTGCTCGAAGAAGCCCCGCCCCCGACGCTGGAAGAGATCGAGAAGAAGTACGGCAGTCAGGCCCGCCAGAGCGAGTACATCGAAGGCCGCACCGCGCCCGAGCTGTACATGTTCGTGAAGCCCACGAAGCAGGCCGGCGATCTCGACTTCAACCGGCAGATCCTCGGCAAGGTCACCGAGGTCACCGCGTCGATGGCACCGCAGTTCCCGCAGATCGAGGTCGACTTCACCGGCGCCTACGTCGCGCGTGTCGAAGAAGACGACGTCATGCGTGAAGACCTCGGCCGCGCAGGCCTCGTCTCGACGGTGCTCGCGCTCACCATCATTCTGCTCTCCACGCGCCGCATCACCGCGCTGCTCGTCGTCGCCCTGCCCGTCGCGCTCGGCATCTCGGCCACGTTCGCCTTCGCGTACTTCACCATCGGCCACCTGAACCCGGTCACCGGCTTCCTCGGAGCGATCCTCGTCGGCCTCGGCCTCGAGTACGGCACCCACCTCGCGATGCGCTACTGGGAGGAGCGTCGCCAGGCCGACGTGCTGCCCGCGCTGCGCACCACCGTCATCAGCACCTTCCCCGGAGCGCTCACCAGCGCCACCACCAACGCCGTCGCCTTCCTCGTGCTGCTCGCGAGCCGCTTCGACGCCTTCAAGCAGTTCGGCAGCATCGCCGGCTTCGGCGTGATGGCCACCGTCATCTCGGCCTACGTGATGGCGCCCGCGATTCTGCGCCTCGCCGAGCGCATTCGCCCCTTCAAGGCCGACAAGGTCGCCCTCGACGCCGACGGCAACGAGAAGAGCGGCCCGCGCGTTCCGACCTCGGCCCTCGTCGCCATCATCGTCGGCATCACCGCCGTCGCGGCGGTCTCGGCCACCTACGCGCCCAAGGCGTCGTTCGAGAAGGACCTCAAGCGGCTCAAGGGCAAGTCACCGGCCACCGAGCTCGACGAGGCCATCAACGATCAGCTCGGCATCATCATGACGCCAGCCATCGTCGCGGTGTAGACGCTCGACGAAGCACAGAAGCTCGCCACCATCTCGCGCGAGTTCAAGGTCGAGAAGGGCGCGGTCTCGGCGATTCACGAGATCGCCTCCATCAACGACTTCTTCCCGCCGCCTGCCGACACCGAGGCTCGTCGCGCCGGCATCAAACGGCTCGGCGAAGTGCTCCAGCGCGTGCCCGAGTCCATTCGCACCGGCAAGGACAAGGAGCGCTTCGACTCGCTCGCGAAGATGATCGCCTCGGAGCCGTGGGGCCCCAACGAAGTGCCCAACGAGCTGCGCCGTCGCTTCCAGCCCATCAAGGGCGAGGGCACCTTCGTGCTCATCTTCCCCGCGCTCACTGGCTACAACGCCGACTCGCTCGACAAGTGGGCCGCCGACCTCGACGAGGTGCAGGCGCGTGGGCTCAAGGCGGGCATCGACCCTCACATCCTCGACACCAACCGCATCGCCTCGCGCATCTTCACCATCGTGCGCGAAGACGGCCCCTTCATCATGGGCGCCGCCGGCCTCGTGGTGTTCGTGATGATCCTCATCAGCCTGCGCTCGCTGACGCGCACGATTCTGGTGACGGTGCCGCTCTACATCGGCATCACCTGCATCTTCGGCGCGATGCAGCTGTTCGACGTGAAGCTCAACTTCCTCAACGTCGTCGTGCTGCCGAACCTGCTCACCATCGCCGTCGACAACTCCGTGCACCTGTACCATCGGTACATGGAGGAGGGCCCCGGCTCCATCGGCCACGCGCTGCGGCACACCGGCTTCGCCTCGTTCGTCGCCACCTGCAGCAACGCCGCCGGCTACGCCGCCCTCTTCGTCGCCCGCCATGAAGGCCTGCGCAGCATCGCGTGGCTCGCCGTGCTCGGCGTCATCTGCTCGTTCATCGGCACGACCATTCTCTTCCCTGCCCTGCTCGAGCTGGTGGAGCGCCTGAAGCTCAAGTCGCCGCCGCCTGCCCCCGAGATCGCGCCGAAGTAATCAGCTCACCGCGATGACCGACTTGCCGCGCGCGTGACCGTTCGCGAGCTCGGCGATCGCCGCGCCCGTCTCCTCCAGCTTCCACACCTTGCCCAGGGTCGCCTTCAGCTTGCCCGCGACGATCAGCTCGACGAGCGAGACCAGCGCCGGCTGCTTCACGAACGACGACACCGGCTTCAGCGACTGGCTCACGAACGGCGAGAGGAACAGCGCCGCGAACACCCGCCGCATCATGCCGAGAATCGAGCCGCCACCTTCTCCACCGATGACCGCCAGCGTGCCCTTCGGCGTCAGCGCGGTGCGGAGCTCGGACAACGACCGGTTACTCACCGTGTCGATGATGACGTCGTACCGTTTGCCCGAGGCCGCGAAGTCTTCGCGCGTGTAGTCGACGACGTGTGACGCCCCGAGCTGCTTCACGAACTCGGCCTTCGCGCCGCTGCACACCGCCGTCACCTCGGCGCCCATCGCCTTCGCGAGCTGGGTGGCGTAGCTGCCGACACCGCCGGCCGCTCCGATGACGAGCACCGACTGGCCCGGCTGCACCTTTGCCACGTCACGCACCGCCGCCAGCGCCGTCGCCGCCGACACGGGAATCACCGCCGCTTCCTGGAACGACAGGCCCGCCGGCTTGTGAATGAGCACCTCTTCTTTCGCGCGCGCGAACTCGGCGAAAGAACCGTCACAGTTGCCGAACACCTCGTCGCCGGGCCGAAAGCGCGTCACCTTCGCGCCCACCGCCTCGACCACGCCCGCGACGTCGAGCCCGCGCACCTTCGCCTTCGGCTTGAACACACCGAACCCGAACAGCCGCACGAGGTACGGCCTGCCCGTCATGAGGTGCCACACGCCCGGGTCGACGCCCGCCGCGCGCACGCGCACCAGCACCTCGTCATCGCCAATCGTCGGCCGCTCGATCTCCTCGAGCTTCAGCACTTCGGGGCCGCCGTACACGTCCTGGGTGATCGCCTTCATGTCGTCTCTCCGTTGGGTGAAACAGGGCACACGTCGACCAGGGCGACCGCCATGGCCGCCGGGGAGAAGCGTGCTGTGGGGGAAGAACCGCTACGTCTCTGGGTACTGGAACACCTGCTCGAGCGGCACCTTGAAGACCCGCGCGATTTGAAACGCCATCTCGAGGGTGGGCGAGTACCTGCCCTGCTCGATGGCGATGATGGTCTGCCGCGTGACGCCGATGCGATCAGCCAGCTCGGCCTGCGTCATCTCTCCGTTCGCGAACCGCAGCGCGCGAATGGAGTTCGTCACCTGCGTCGGCGTCACCACGACGAGAACCCGCGTCGGTACGCCGCGAGCCGGGCCATGGAGCCGAAGACTGCCGAGGCCACGAACGAGAGATAGATGACGTTCGCGATCCAGAAGTGCTTCGCCTCGAGCATCGAGAGCACCATCGCGACGAGCGCGCCGATGACCAGGAACGACTGGCCGACGATCGTGCCGAACCGCTCGATCTCGCGATCACGCACGTCGCGCTTGCCCGCGTCTTCGGGAGCGAGGAACGAGATGACCGCGTTGCCGATGATGTTCGCCACGATGGCGCCACCGATGCTCGCCAGCATCGGCGTCACGTAGGCCACCTCGGTCAGCGCGAGGCCCTGCGAGCGCGCGATCAGAATGGCGCCGTAGATGGCGGCTCCCACCAACGCGACCACTGCAAACACCCACGTGTTCTTTTCATCGAAGGACATCGGCTCGCCTCGCATGTCGAGAATCTTTGACACGCCACGAAGTAAAGCGCGGCAGACATCATGTCAAGTAAGCCAGACATACTCACCCGCGAGAACCAGCAATATCAAGATGATGGATCGTCAGTCGGAGAGTCCCGGCCGGTCCTTCACGACCATCATGGTGCCGACCATGGTCGTGCAGAGGTGCTCCTGCCCATCGCGCAGGGCGAAGACCTCGCCGCTCACCACGCTGATGGTGCGGCCGGCTTTCACGACCTTCGCGCGCGCGATGATCGCCTCACCTCTGGCAGGCGCGAGCAGGTTCACTTTGAACTCGATGGAGAGCACACCCGCGCCCTCGGGCATCATCGAAAGCGCGGCGTAGCCACAGGCGCTGTCGACGACCGTGGTGACGACGCCAGCGTGCAGAAACCCGTGCTGCTGCGTCAGGTCTTCGCGAAACGGCATGCGAATGGTGACCGCCCCGGGAGCGACGGCTTCGAGCACACAGCCGAACGTGGCCATGACCTTCTGCCGCTCGAAGCTGCTGCGAACGCGCGCTTCGACGTCCACCGAGTCAGACCGGAGACTTCTTCATCTCGAGGTGCGGCATCCCCGCTTCCTCGAAGACGGCGCCGTCGGCCTCGTAGCCATGGCGCTTGTAGAACTCCATCGCCGAGAGCTGGGCGTGCAGCTTGATGCCGGTGAGCCCGCGCTGCTTCGCCTCGGCCTCGAGCGCGGTGAGCAGCTTCGCGCCGACACCCGACTTTCGATCGCTCGACAGCACCGCCATGCGGCCCACGCGCCCCCACTTCCCGCTCGCGCCCGGAGGAGGCTCCGGCAGCTCGACGAGCCGGCCCGTGCCGATGGCGTGACCGCCCTTCATGGCCAGCACGTGGTACGCGCTCGCGTCTTCGGCGTCGCGCTCGAGGCTCTCGGGAACGCTCTGCTCCTCGATGAAGACGACCTCACGAATGGCGAGCGCCTGAAAGAGCTCTCCCTCGTTCTTCACGGGGACGACGACGATGGGCGTGGCGGTGGCCGACATCGCGGCGCGTGATAGGGCACTTCGCAGGTGATGGCAAACGCGCGCAGCCTGATCGTCTTCTACCTGCTCTTCTTCATGTCCGTCGGCGTCACGCTGCCGTTCCTGCCCGTCTATTATCAATCACTTGATATCCAACCTTCGCAGATTGGCCTGCTGCTCTCGGTGGGGCCGCTCTTCGCGCTGGTCGCACCGCCTCTGTGGGGCCAACTGGCTGACCGAACGGGCCGCCCGGGCCTGGTGCTCTTCATTCTCTCGGTCGGCAGCCTCTGCGGTTTCGGCCTGCTGCTGACCGCCACCACCTTCCCCGCCGTGCTCGGGAGTCTGGCGTTGTTCTCGCTGTTCAGCGCGGCGACCACGACGGTCATCGACAGCCTCGCGCTCGCGCACGTCGAGCGCCACGGAGGCTCGTTCGCCTCGCTGCGCACCTTCGGCTCGGCCGGCTTCGTCATCGCCACGCTCGCCTTCGGGTTCTTCGTCGACGTCGTCGATCGGCGCGTCGTCTACGTCACGCTCGGGCTCATCGGCACCTATGCCGCCTGGGCGGGCCTCACGCTCGCGCGGGTGCCGGCCGTGAAACGAAACGGGCCACGCGCCGATCTCGCCGGGGCCCTCTCGCTGCTCGCCAACCCGCAGGTGCGCTGGCTGCTCGTCGCGACGGCCCTGCACTGGATCGCGAGCGCCCCGTACCACGGCAGCCTCGGCCTGCAGTTCAAGGCGCTGGGCTTCCCTCCGTGGACGTTGAGCCTCTCGGCGAGCGTGGCAGTCACCAGCGAGATGCTCGTGTTCTCGACGTGGTCGCGCTGGGGCCATCGCATCAAGCCGCGCTCGGTGCTCATGCTCGCGTTCGCCGTCAGCGCGTTTCGCTGGGGAGCGATGGGCCTCACCTCGTCGGCCCCGCTGCTCGTCGCCCTCGCAGGCCTGCACGGCATCAGCTTCGGCGCGTTCTACGTCGCTGGCATCTCGTGGGTCGCAGAGCGCGCACCCGGCTCGTTGCGGTCGACCGGCCAATCGCTCTTCGTCGCGGCGACGTTCGGTATCGGCGGGCTCATTGGCTTCACCGGGTCGGGTCGGCTCTACGACCTCGTCGGCGGCCATCGCCTCTTCCAGCTCGCCGGCTTCGCCGAGGTGCTCCCGACCCTCGTGGTCGCGCTGCTCCTCGTCGATCGCGCAGAAAACGCGCAAGCCGAAGCCCCGGCCGCTTGATGATCATCAGCCGGCGCGAGAATACCCACTGAGACGAGTCGTCCTTCGTGTCCGGTGCTACCTTTGGAGCCGCCATGCGACTGATTGCGTCCCTTCTCGTCCTCCTGCTCGCTGCACCTGCCTTCGCTCAGAAAGAAGACCTGTTCGGCTCGGGCAAAGCCGTCGTCTTCCGCGAAGAGACGATGGACCGCCGCTTCGCCAAGTCGAAGCTCGCCAAGATGCTCGCTGAAGGTTCGCAAGACCCGGCCTGCGTGCAGTTGATGGGCGCGCTCTTCGTGGCCCTCGCCGAGATCGGCCCGACGCTGCACAAGCGCGACGAGAACTTCGTGCTCGACCCGAACTTGAAGGCCGCAATCGAGACCCAGGCCACGACGCCCAGCTTCCCCGCGATGGCGTACCTTCTGTCGATGGTGCGCCGGGTGATGATCGACAAGCGCCTTCCCGACGCGTGGCTCGAGACGGCCAAGGCCATCAACCCGCAGGTGAAGATCATCGACCTCGGCAAGCTGAAGATGCTCAACGAGGGCGTGTCACTCGTCGACTCGAGCTACTTCCAGATCCCCATCCTCAAGCAGCGTTACTACCTGGAGGTCGTCGGAGCGAACAGCGCGGTCACCACCGACGTCGCCGCGAGCTTTCGCGACGCGTACCTCGATCGCGCGGTCGCGTGGGGTGGCGCGCAGCTCATCGACGCCGGCTCGAACGCGCCGAAGAAGAAGAAGGGCAAGAAGTACAACCCTGTCGAGTTCGGCGAGCTGGTCGCCATTCTCGAGTGGCTTCCGCCCGACCCGCGCAAGACCGAGATCGACTTCTACGGAGACGCTTCGAAGAAGCCGCCTCCGCCGGTGAAGATCATCGCGAAGCTCGCGCCGAAGCAGTTCTCCGATCTCGAAAAGGCCGCGCGTGGCCAGCGCATGATGGTGCGTGGCCAGTTCTGGGAGATGAACCGCGACGTCACCGAGGTCGAGGTCCGCGACGCGGTGCTCTTCGAAGATCGCGACTGGTATGGCGCCATGCTGGCCGACCCCAACGTGATCGCCGCCTGCCCCGCCGCCATCAATGAGCTGACGGGCATCGGGCCCGCCCAACCGGGCGGCTTCAAGCACTGATTCCGCAACGGCTTTCTGAGCACACATGGGGTCCGTCAAGACGCGCGGGTCCTGCCAGTTTCCAAACGCGGCTCTTTGAGCCTCACAGATCCAACGAGTTACGACTGGCACGTGCAGTGCTGCGAGAACGCTCATGTCTTCGCGCGTGTCCCGCCCGCCACCTCCCGCCGTCGCTTCGCGGAGCGAGTCGACCCAGCCCTTCAAGGCGCTCCTCGACGAGGTTCGACGAACGTCACCCAACCCGCCGGGGCTGAAGAAGAAGCCGAACACCACCCCGCCCGCCATCGCGCCGGTGAAGGCCGACACCAGCCGGGTTCCCACGCAGAAGATCGCCCGAGCCACCGTCGTCGCCGCTCAGGCACAGGCGAGCGCGAACGCGACCGTTCAGGCCCGCGCGAGGGTCGAGAGTGAGGCACAGCGGCTGGAGTCGGTTCGGGCACACCACGTCACCACCGCCGAGAGCAGCACCACCCTTCGCGCGGAGTCGACCGAGAACGCCGAGCAGAAGAGCAACGGGCGCGTCGTCGACCTCATCGTGAAGGAGCTCGTCGCCGAGTTCGAGACCCGCCCCGGTGGCGCCGCGTCGCAGAAGGTTGGCAACCCGCTCCAGCCCATCTCGTCACTCAACGAGCTGCCCTTCGCGCTTCCAGCTGCCCCGCAGCCGCGCCCCACCCCCGAAGTTCGTGCTGCCCAGGCCGCAGCGCTCATCGAGCGCATCGACACCTTCGTTCGTTCGCAGCGGCCCGCGCTCGCGCTCACGCTCAACAACTCGCTCGGCGCCCGCGTGGAGATCGAGAAGCTGGGCCCCGGCCGCATCGCCCTCAAGCTCGTCGGCCAGAACGGCCCGCCCAACGCCGACACCGTGAACCGCATTCGAGACGAGCTCGAGGCGCGTGGCCTCAAGGTCGGGGCGCTCTCAGTCGGCTGACGAGCCCAGCATTCCCGCAGCCGCGAGCACCTCGACCACGACCGCAGCGAGCACTGCGGTGCCCAGCGCGAACTGCGCGAGCATCGGCAGCCGCAACAACCCGAGGAACCTGCCCGGCGCGAACATGAGCGCGAGCTGAAAGCCGAGCAGCAGCAGGGCCACCACACGAACGGCGATCACCCAGCGCGGACGACGAGCAGCCACGACGACTCCTCACGACGAACGAAGCCCCTGCACCGACGACTCGCGGAGCAGGGGCTCGTCATCGAACCAGCGAACGACGGACTTACTTGCCCGGCGCCATGTCGAGCATGGAGCGCTTGCCTTCTTTGTCCTTGAACTGCTCGGCCTCGGGCAACGGCGACTTCTTCTCGGAGATCTGCGGCCACTTCGTCGAGAGGTCGGCGTTGAGCGCCTTGTACTCCTTCCACTTCTCGGGAAGGTCGCCCTCGGGGAAGATCGCCTTCGTCGGGCAGACGGGCTCGCACGCGCCGCAGTCGATGCACTCGTCAGGGTGAATCACGAGGAAGTTGGCGCCCTCGTAGAAGCAGTTGACGGGGCACACCTCGACACAGTCGGTGTACTTGCACTTGATGCACGGCTCGGCGACGACGTAGGCCACGACGAACTCCTTTTGCAGATCGACAGGTCGATGAAACGCCCAGCGGTCTACCGCCGCGCGGCGCCGATTTCACCGAAGAAAACGGCATCGTTTCTCAACGGCTGAGAGCCGCAGCACGTCGAAGATGCGACGCAATTGCTTCTCGCCAGCGGCAGGAGCGGTAGTGTCCGCGCGCTTTTGAAAACCGCTCCCGTGCCGTGACGGGAACGCGCCACGAGCTCCGGCCGAGCGGAGCTGCCCGAGGAACCCCCGATGCTCTCGACGATCGTCGCCACGTTGACCGCAGCGAATGTCTTCACGCCAACCATCGCCTTCGAGGCGAGACCTGCACCTGCGGCCGCACCGACGCTGCAGCTCGGCGTGCTGTCGGAGCCCCTGTCGGGCGACCTCTCGCTCTCGGCGAAGGCCTGGGCGCTGACCAATCGCGAGCGGCTCGGACTCCACCCTGCGACGACCCTGCGCTTCGACGTGGGCTTCGCGACGCGTTTCGGCGCCAGCCTTCACTTCGTGCAGCAGCTCGACGGCGTCGACGTCTACCAGGCGAAGCTCGTGCTCACGGTCGACGAGCGCGCACGCATCGTTCAGGTGTCGTCGAGCCTGGTCAATCAACGCCCCGTGAAGAACGAGTTCTCGATGTCGGAGGCCGCTGCGCTGTCGCAAGCCTCGAAGGCCATTCCCTTCCCCGCGCTGATGCCGAACTCGGCGCGGCCGTTCGGTGGCGCGATGAAGGTGTTGTTCGCGGTCGACGACGAGCTGCACGCCGGCTGGCTCACGCACGTGGCCTCGGTCGATCGATCGAAGAACTGGTACGTCGGCCTCGACGCGGTGACGGGTGAGACGCTCTTCACACAGAACCGCGTTCACCACGCCGCGAACGACGTCAACGTCTACCCGGTCTCGCCTGGCGGGCTCGACGCCGGCGTGGGCCGTACGCCGACCATCGTCGCTTCGCTCACGCACCCTGACGGTGGTTCGTACGTGACCGACACCTGCGAGATTTATCTGCCCGACGGTGGCTTCGTGATTCGGGACAACGACGCGGGCGTGCTCTGCGGCGATCAGCTCACCAGTTACAACTGCTGTGCGAACGCGGGCTGCGTGCCCGACGCTGGGCCGCTGCGCGTCTCGGGCCCCACCAGCATCATGGGCTTCAACATCAACCTCGACATTCCCGTCTGCGATCGCGTGAACCAGGCGACGAACCAGCGTGACGGTGGCGACTACCGCTACGACCCCGTCGACCCGCCCGCCAACCGCACCGTGGTGGAGCTGAACGATCCCGCGAACTCCGACACGTTCGCGCACACGCACTCGTTCTACCACGTGAACCGCGTCTACGACTGGGTGCGCGGGCTCTCGTCACGTGCGGCGCCGCTGTTCCCTGCGAACCAGCCGGCCATCGGCCCCTTCAAGATGCGTGACGAGCGTCGCACGCCGGCGCGTCGCGTGGCCGTGCTCTCGAACGTGCTGATCCCGAAGTTGCCCTCGACCCTCGCCGAGGCGATGCAAATCGAAGGCGTGCCGCAGTGCCTGCCGCCGCCGCTGGGCTCGAACACCGGCACCTGCCGCATTCGCGACTTCGGCCGCTTCGACAACGCCGCCTTCTTCCCCGTCGAGAACTTCAGCCAGCTGCCGCTCCCCGGGCTCACGACGGGCGTCGACACGCTGATGATCTTCCAGGGCAACGCGGCCGATGCGGCCTACGACGCCACGGTGCTGTGGCACGAGTTCGGGCACGGGGTGATCTACGCGACCGCGGCGCTCACGTTCGACGAGGTGGCCATCGACAACCGCTCGGCCAACAACGAAGGCGGCGCGCTGCACGAGGGCTTCGCCGACTACATCGCGGGCGCGTTCGGCAACCTCGCCGAGGTCGGCCCGTACTTCGGGCCCCGTGCGCTCGCGGGCTCGGGCGTGATGGGTGTTCGCCAGGACGGTTACCTGCGCTCGCTGGCCAACACGCTCTCGTGCCCCGACGTGCTCTGGGGTGAGGTGCACCAGGACAGCCAGCACGTCTCGGCAGCGCTGTGGTCTGGCCGGCTCGCAAACCTCGGCACCGACAACGGCGCGACCTACGACGCAGCCTTCTACGCGATGCTCGTGTCGCTCGCCCCGAACGCCGACTTCGCCTCGGTGGCGCAGGTGATGGCCGCGCGGGTCTCCACCGCGTTCACGCCGGCCGCTGGCACCGCGCTCACCCAGATCTTCACCTCGAAGGGAGTCATCGCCTGCTCGAAGGTGCTCGACGTGACGACCGCGACGTCGCCGCGCTCGATGTTCGCGATTCCCACCGCGTCGATGCTCCGTGCGGCGAACGTGCCCGGCCCGATTCAGTTCAAGCTGCGCGTTCCGAACGGCGCGCAGGGCATCACCATCAAGGCTGATCAGGGTGGTGGTGGTGGCTTCGGCGGAAACACGCCGGCGATCGTGGTGCTCACGAAGGCCGCCGCGCCCGTCACCTTCACGCGCAACGCCGCCCAGCTGACCAACGACGCGGAGACGACGGCGTCGCTCCAGGCGATGAACGGGCGCCTCGATGGCCGTGTCGACGTGCGTGTTCCGTGCGGCGCTACCTCCGAGGTCTACGTCGCGCTGGCCGCGCGTGGCGGTGGAGCGACGCTGCAGAACGTCGAGATCGCTGCCGAGCCGCTCGTGAACTGCATGTTCCCCGTCGACGCCGGCGTGCCGATGATGGACGCCGGCATGATGATGATGCCGGTCGACGCGGGCCAGATGGGGAACGACACGAAGATGATCCCCGCTGCCCAGATCGTCGGTCAGCCCGCGGCCCAGACCGGCTGTGGCTGCTCCAGCTTCGAAGGGTCGGCCGTGCTCGCGGCGCTGGGCGTGTTGAGCCTGAGCCGCCGACGTCGCGCGAACCGCTGAGCTGAGACCGGCTCGGTGTTTCGGGGCTCGGGCCTGAAGAAGGCTCGAGCCCTTCGTGTTTCAGTCGAAGGTTCCGATGCCGCCGTCGGAGGCCGCGGTCACCCGCCCACCCTTGCCCGTGTTGGCCGGTGGTGAGGCGACGCCGGCATCGACGACAGGCGCTGCGCTGGCCGGCTTCGGGTCAGAGCGTGCGCGACGAACCTTGTCGACGAGCTCGAAGGCCTTGATGGCATCGTCGTCAGCGGGCGAGCGCAGCTCCTACTTGAGCGCGAGCGACTGGTGTTCACTCACCAGGTTCCACAGGCCCTTCTCTTCGGCGAACACCCACAACACGCGACACGGCGGCAGCACCTGCTGCTTCTTGCCGGCGCCCAGGCGCAGCACGACGTTCGCAGCCACCCAGCCCGTGCCCTGCCCCGGCGCGAGGCGCGATCGAATCGGCCCGTCGACCTTGTACGAGAACACCGCCTTCTTGATCTCGTTCAGCTTCGGCTTCACGAGGTCTTTGAACGCCTTGCCGCCCTCGAAGAGCTCGCCCGGCCCCGTGCCGAGCAGCACGACCTCGGGGCGCTCACTCGTGCGATCGACCTTCACCACCACGTCATCGAGAATGCGGCGCGCGAGACCGACCAGCTCGTCGCTGTCTTTGCCCCGCTCGGCGAGCACGTCAGCGGGCGGCAGGTATTTCTTCGCGGCATCAGGCGCGTAGATCTTCTCGTCGGGCACACCGAGGCTCACGTGGACGGCGTCGATGCTCCACTGGCCGTCGAGCTTCACCGCGTGACCCGTCACGCGGGCGAGCCACGTCGTGGTCTTGCCCTTCTTCTCGTACTCGACGCGCGGCAGATCCCAGAACCAGGCCGACTGTTCTCCGAGCGCGATGCCGACGTCGACGCGACCGGAGCGGATTCGCAGCACCTCGCTCTCGAGGCTGATCGAGAGCAGCTCCTGCCGGGCGAAATTGATGAGGGGATCTCGCTGCGCGAAGGTGTCGCTGGGACCCAGGCCGTACGCCATGACGTCGGGAGCGATGAGCGTCTTGATGGGGTCTGGGTCGCCGGTCTCGAGCGTCGAGTACACGGTCTTCACCAGCTCTCGGACCTCGGCCTTCGGATCTGGTGGCGGGGGCGGCGCGACCTTCTTCGGCGGCGGCGCTTTCGGGCAGCCGCACAACACGAGCGCCACCAGCAGGGTCACTTCACGCAGACGAGACAGCGGTTCGGCCAGCACGCGAAGGAGTCTCGCGCGCCGACCGGAAATGTCACGGCTCAGTTCACGGGGCTGAAGACGAAGGGGAACGCGACCGGCACTTCGTCTTCGGGCGTGAAGGGCAGCACCCAGTTCTTGGCGATGCTGGTGATGCACTCGCGCACGGCAGCGTTCTGCATGGTGCCTTCGGTGAGATCGAGGTCGGTGACGCGGCCGCGGGTGCTGACGACGAACTTCAGCACGAGGCGGCCGGACAAGGAGTGGTCGCGCTTCAGCTCGCGCTCGTAGCAGGAGACGATCGCGCCACGGCGCCCGCGCATCCAGTTCGAGAGGGCCTCGGTCGAAATCTCGGGCGTGTCGACGGTGATGACCTCTTCACGCACGCGGCCAGCGATGGCGACCGTCTTGCTCTCTTCGAGCACCACGTTCTTCACGCCATCGGTGCCCATGGCGGTCACGCCGACCGTGGTGCCCGTCTCGGAGCCCTTCAATTTCAGCTTGAGCGCGTCGTCCGCAGTCGCGACGTGGACTCCGGCGTTCTTCATCGCGTCGGCGACCCCGCCCACGCCATTGGAGTCCTTCAGCAGGTCGCCCACGACGCCGCCCTCGCCCCCGACCGAGCCGATGATCGCGAGCATGCCCATCTTCGAGAGGCGCGCCTTCACCGCGTCGGCCGAGGCCGTGGTCGTCGTCTTCGACTTCGAGGGCGTTTCGGCGACGGGTGCCTTCGACTTCTCGACGTCTTTCTTCGGCGCCTCGGCGATCGGGTCCTTCGTCTTCTCGGGCGCCTTCTCGGGCACCTGCTTCGGAATCGGCATGAGCGTCGCGGCGAAGCGATCTTGCTGCTGCCAGTCGGCGAGGCTCAGGTCGGGCTCGACGGGCGTGGGCTGGGCCATCACGTAGCCAGCGCCCACGAGGTGCGCGAGGAACGAGAAGGCCATGGCGATGACGAAGGCGCGATCGAGTTGGGCGACCACGCCCTTTGCGCCCTTCGGGAGCTCGGGCAGCGGCGCAGCAGCCGGCGGTGTCACCATCTGAAAGAGCACGGTCACGTCGCCGACCTTCACGCGCCCCTTCGAGCCCTTCATCAGCGTCACGTTCGCGGGAACGTCGGCGAGTGACTGCTCGGGCCCACCCAACGAGACGCGGCCTTCGAGCGAGGCGGCCGTCAGCTGCGCACCCTCCTTCGTCACCTTGAACAGCGTCACCGACTTCGGCACTTCGCCCATCGGCACGCAGAAGGTGCTCTTCGGATCAGCGCCAACGGTGATGGTCGACTTCTTTCCGGCATCGAGCGTGCGGTCCTCGATGATGCGGCCACCGTGAATCAGGGCGATGCGGAGCGCTGGCGTCGTTGCAGTCATGCTCCTCTCGACAGCACCTGCCCATTTCGGGTTCCGCCACACAAGAGTCATATTGACTTTTATCGAGGTCATCGCGAAAGATGAGGCCATGACGCCAACGGAACGGCTGACCCGTGCGTGGAGATCGCTCGACGGGCTCTCGGTGGGCGACGCGTTCGGCGAGAAGTTCTTCGGGCCCGAACGAGCGGTGCTGGAGCGCATCGAGAAGCGCGAGGTTCCACCGGGGCGCTGGCAATACACAGACGACACCGAGATGGCGCTCGGTATCGCCGAGGTGCTCGAGGAGCGTGGCGAGGTCGACTGCGATCTGCTGGCGGACGTGTTCGCGCGGCGTTTTCGGAACAATCGCTACCGGGGCTATGGCGCGACGGCGCAGGGCATTCTCGAGGCCATCGGCGACAAGGTGCCGTGGGAGCTCGCGGCGCGGCGCGTGTTCAACGGTGAAGGCTCGCAGGGAAACGGCGGTGCGATGCGCGCGGCTCCCGTGGGCGCGTACTTCTTCGACGACGAGGCGAAGGTGATCGACGAGGCGCGGAAGTCGGCGCAGGTCACGCACGCGCACCCCGATGGTCAGGCCGGAGCCATTGCCGTCGCGCTCGCCGCGGCGTTCGTGTCGCGCAACCCTCAGACGCGAGATGGCGACGCGATGCTGAAGTGGGTGGCTCAGCGCGTGCCTGATGGCCCGACGAGGCGTGGGCTCGAGCGGGCGATGGGGTTGCCGCTGCATGGACCGCTCTCGCGAGCGATCGCGCTGGGAACGGGGCAGCAGGTCATCTCGGCCGACACGGTGCCGTTCGCGCTCTTCTGCGCGGCGCGCTGCATCGACGACTTCCCACTCGCGATGTGGACGACGGTCGCTGGCCTCGGCGATCGAGACACGACCTGCGCGATCGTCGGCGGCATCGTGGCGATGAGTGATCGAACGAAGGTTCCCGCTGAGTGGCTCGAAGCGCGCGAGCTGCTGGGCCGAACGTCGGCGTGGTGATGCCGGCGAAGATGTGATCGGCCGCCGGATGGCCGGAGGCGATCGGTATGAAGCGAATGGGCTTCATGGGGCCGTGGGGACCGTGCTCGGTCTGGACCTTCCGATAGTTAGATAGTCTATCTAACCATCTCCACCCTGAATCGGCGGTCCACCGGCGGTCGTCCCGAAATCCTCTCGACGCCGATTCCTTCGGAACGGCCCACACTCGAGGCTTCGGAGGGCACGGCCTCGACCCGCGCTCCCTTGCTGCTGTCGTTCGATGCGGGCCAACGAACGCGAGCGCCCGATCGCGCTCCGAGACGTTTCGTTTGGGCGACACATATTCACGTCCGACAGACAGCGGCCTGGGGCTCAGCGCTGGCTCTCCCAGGTGCCCATGCCCGTGGCCCACGCGTCGATCCACGCCTTGAGCGTGATGCCGCCGTCTGGGCTCGAGATCGGAGCGGAGATGCCGCCATCAGGTCGAACGATGCCGGCGTTGTCGAGCATCATGTGCTCCTGGCCCGGGCGGCGGAAGAACTTCGAGTTCGAGTGCGCTTCGTAGATGGGCTCGAGTGCACCGAGCGCAGCCACGTACGAACTCGTCGGCGGCGTCGCCCAGCCAGCGGTCGTGCCCGGCGCGAAGAAGAAGCGGGTGATCACCTGATCTTCGGTGAACGACAGCAGCGCGACGCGGGTCGTTGGAGCGCTCACGATCTGATTCTCGATGATCGCGGGAAAGCCCGCGTCGCATGTCGTGCACGAACTCGGCACCTGCAGGTTCCACTCGCGGCGCATGGCATCGAAGTACGGCGTGTTCACCATCGGCGCGGAGTCGGCCAGCAACTGCACCTGGGCTTCGGGGAACGCCTGTTTCACGCGGTGCAGGTTGAGCTGGGCTCCGTAGCCGCCGCCGCTCACGCCAATGAGCCAGAGCGTGCGCACCGACGCGTGCTTCGTTCGCAGCCACGCCAGGTACGCATCCATGTTGGTCGCTCCGGCGAAGTAGTGCGTACGCGGCACGACGGGATCGAACAGGCCGCCCTTCGTGTTGTACGTGCGCGTGGTGTTGCCAGCGTGCAGATCGCCCGTGCAGTAGGGCACGAACGCCCATGACGCCGCAGCGAATGGGTTCTCGGCGCGGCGTGAGAACAGCACCGAGTTCTTGACGGTTCCGACTTCGGTTGCGAACGCGCCGCCACCATCGCCGGGGAACGGATCTGGGTGCGCCACGTAGACGGCCGTGGGTTGCGTCGCACCGGGAATGTCGACGAGGCACACCGAGTCCATGCCGTAATTGCAGACGGGCCCCCACTGGTAGACCGAGGGTCGACACATGCCGTTGTTCCAGCAGGCACCTCCACCCTGTACGAAGATCACCAGTTCGTCGGTGACGCCCGCGTTGTAGCCAACGCCCGCTGGCGCCCCTGAAGCGCACTTCGTTCCCGAGACGGGGAAATAGGTCCAGGCGCTCGAGCCACCATCAGACGCGCTCGCGGTACCACCGGCGCTCGCAACTCCACCTGCGCTCGCAACTCCACCTGCGCTCGCAACTCCACCCGCGCTCGCAACTCCACCCGCGCTCGC
>JAACJQ010000019.1 GCA_016879935.1 Archangiaceae bacterium
ACGGCGGCACCGAGACGACGGGTGAGGTGCGCATCAGCTTCGACGTCACCAAGCCGCTCAACGGCAAACACGTGCTGATCGTCGAAGACATCATCGACACGGGCCTGACGATGAAGTTCCTGCTCGAGAACTTCGCCGCGCGTCACCCGGCTTCGGTGAAGGTGTGCACGCTGCTCGAGAAGCCGGCGCGCGCGAAGACGAAGGTGCCGATCGACTTCAAGGGCTTCGTCATCGAAGACAAGTTCGTCGTCGGCTACGGCCTCGACTACGGCGAGAAGTACCGCAACCTGCCGTTCATCGGCGTGATGCGAACCGAGTAGTCACTTCGGCCGCGAATCGGGCGCGCCCGGTTGCAGGCGCGGCTTCGCCTTGAGCCCGAAGCCACGGAACGCGCGGAAGCGCAGGTAGTTCAGGAAGTCGGCCTCGAAGCGTTTCGGCTCGGTGCCGGCGGCCTTCGTGAAGGCCTGATCGAAGGTCTCTCCGCTCTTCATGTGGAGCATCGTCTCGATCACGGCCTTGTCGCCCAGCCGGCGAAGGAGGAACCGCATGGCGTGGTAGCTGACGCCGTAGATCTGCCCGTAGGCCTCTTTCGAGAGCCGCTCGGCGTCGGTGAAGACGTCGAGGTCGGGGTTTCGTTTGAGCCAGTCGGACAGATCTTCGAGCGAGGGAAAGCGCAACCCCTGTTCGGCCGTCACCGTCGCCATGCCTTCGCGGAACCAGAGCGGAATCGCCTTGTTCGCCCAGTTCGTCGCGGTGCCGCTCGACTGAAAGAGCAGGCAGTGGGTGAGCTCGTGAAGGATCAGCTCGTCGACGTCGCGATCGGTGCCAGCCCATGAGCCCGGTGATTGAACGATCAGATCGTCGAACTGGGCCCACGCGCGCAGCCAGTCGTAGCCGCTGCGATTGACCGCCCGCTCGAGCTCGGCGTGGGTGGGCGCGACGCGAACCGTGACGGGCGAGGGCAGCTCTCCCCAGCGTGCCAGCTTCGGCACGGCCCGCACGATCGCCTCGCGAACCCGGGCTTCGTCTTCGAGGGCCAACGGTTCGGTCTTGAGTTCGAAGCGCGCGGTCGTCGTCGCGAGTGGCGTGACCCGCGTGAGCGACGAGAGCGGCGCAACACAGGCCTGCGTCACCACCGCGAGGAGCAGCCAGACAAGTCTCACGGCCGCCCCAGCCAGCTGACGATCTGCGTGCCCACGTCGGCGACGGTCTGGAGGGATGCCTGGCGATCTCCGAACGACAACACCGCGACCGGGTTGGTCGTGTGGCTGCGCGTCGAGAGATCCTCGACGTTGCCGTGGTCGGAGCAGATCAGCACCTGCGCATCATCGGGCATCAGGCGAACGACTTCGCGGGCGAAACGATCGAACGTCGTCAGCGCCTCGAGCGCGGCTAATCGATCCTGCGCGTGGCCGGCTTCGTCGGCGAGGTAGTGCTCGAAGAGGGTGAAGTCTTCGGCGAGCGACCAGAAGATCGCCGCGGCCTCTTCGGGCGTTCGGCGCGGCACGGGGAACTTCCGCTTCGAGCCGGCGGCTCCGTCGATGTCGTGCGTGAGCCCATTGCCTGCGACCGCGTCGTCGAGCGTGCGAAGCGCGACCCTTCCGGCGGAGAACGCGAGCGTGCTGGCAGACGGCTTGAGGCGCCGCTTGAACTTGTCGGGCATCTCGAACGCGCCGAGCGTGCCGGGGCGTCGCTCGAGCCCGAGCGCGTCGAGGTAGCCGATCGGGTACGCGTTCGCGAAGGTGACGGTGCGCTCGTGGGCGAGCAGCGTCTTCACGATCGATGAATCAGCCAGCAGCCGGGCGAGCGGGCGGGTCGGGTAGCCGAGCACGTGCTCCCCGATCAGTTGGGGTGCGGGCAGGCCGGTGAAGATCGCAGTCTGGTTCGAGGCCGATTGTGGGCGCCCGGGAACGCCGAAGGTCGTGTCGACGTCGTGTCGCCTTCCTCCTCGCGGGAGCACCGTGCCCGTGCCGTCGGCGAACTGCGAGACCATCGCCTCTGCCTCGACCAGCGGGTTCACTGACGCGTCACGATTCCCGACGCCGACACCGTCAATGAACAAGAGTGCGACTTTCGAGGGCGGGGGCACGCGCTTTCCGTACAATACGCGCCGATGGCCTTTCACGGAGACTGCTCGAGCTACCCGGTGCCTGAGCTGCTGCAGTGGCTCGACGCGTCGCGCAAGACGGGCGCGCTGCACCTCACGTGGGACGCCGGCGAGCGGAAGCTCTTCTTGCTGGCAGGGCAGGTGGTCGCGACGGCGGCGCAGGGCCTCTATGAGCGCATCGCGCGCGTGCTCGACGTCGGCCAGGAGTTCTCGGGCGTCGAGGTCGTCGCCTCGCTGAAGTCGGGGGCTCCGAAGAGCGCAGCCATGAGCGCGGCGGTTCGACAGCTCGCCGAGGAGGATCTGCTGGGCGCGATCACGGACGTCACGGCGACCCACTCCGGGCGGTTTCATTGGACCGAAGATCCCGATCGTGGAGAAGACGAGTGGGTGTCGCTCGAACTGCCCCTTCGGCACGCCGTGTTCGAATCGCTGAAGCGGCTCGATGAAGCGCCAGACGTCGAGCGGCTGTTGCCTGATGACACCCGACTCTTGCGGAGCCGACCTTCTCCCGCGCCTTCGCACGCGCTGCATCGGGTCATCACGAAGTTGGTCGGGCGAGACGAGACGCTTCCGTTGGGCCGGCTCTGGTTGTCGATGGGCCTGCCGAGAACGCTCGTCGGACGCGCCGTGTTCGATCTCGTGAAGGCGGGGAAACTGTCGGTCGAAGGCGCGCAGGTGCCTCAGAACGATCCTGTCGCCGACATGCTCGAGCAGGGCGCGATTCTGCTGCGCGAGCGGCAGTTCGATGCCGCCGCGCTCGTGTTCATGACGCTGCTCAAGAGTGACCCGCAAGACCGTCGCGTGCGTGACTTCGCCCGCATGGTCGAGCGTGAGCACGTGGCGTCGCTGTACCGCGAGATTCCGCCCGTCGCGCGGCTGCAGGTCGATGATCAACCGTCGATGATGCAGGCGCTGCGCCCCGAAGAGCGGCACCTCGTGAGTCAGGCGAAGGCCGGGCTCGACGTGTCGGCGATCGTGCTCGCGTCAGGGCAGAAGGAAGTCGACGCGCTCAAGCTGCTGCACAAGCTGGTGCGGCAGGGCGTGTTGTCGGTTTCAGAGCGGCCCAGCTGACCTCAGCGGCACGAGCCGCCAGTCATGGGGTCGAGCTGACACGTCTTCGAGAGGCCGCAGGTGGCGCATGCGACGCCGCCGTTTCCGCAGGCGCCGTCAAAGACGCCCGGTAGACACTTGCTGTTCTCACAGCAGCCAGCGCAGTTGTTCGGCGCGCAGCCGATTGCTTGCGCCGGAGCCATGCACGTTCCGGCTGAGCAGGTCTGCTGAGCGGGGCAGGCGATGCAAGGTTGCCTTTGGTGCCGCAGGCCGTGGCCTCGGTTCCGGCAACACACTTCGAGGTCGTCGAGTCGCAACAGCCGACGCAGTTCATGTTCGAGCACGTGACTGGAGCAGTACCGCACGCGAGCGCGAAGCAAGCTGAGACGAAGATCAGTGCGCGGAGGATCATTGTTGTGGTGTCGGCAGCCCCGCATCGGCGAGACGAACGAAGGTCTGTGCGAGCACGTACAGCGCAAACGCCGCGTCATCGACGCGCGAGGCTCCCGAGGCTGCGCGCCGCTCGAGGTCGAGCACGTCACGCCCATCCATTCCCAGCAGGAACGCCTGCGCGCCACGCTCCGAGCCGCCGGCGAACGAGAGCCCACGCGACACGGCCTCGGAGCACGCACGAACACACCCGTCGTAGTCGCCCTTCGAGAAGCACACCTCGGCCGCCCGCGCGGGATCGATCAGGACAGCGGGCGCGAGCGTCGCGACCGCTCCCATCGGAGGCAGCACGGCCTTCGGCGGCGGCGGCGCCGGCTTCTCGTTCAGCTGCTCCCGAATCTTCGCCTCGAGCCCTGGCCCTTCCGGCGTGTCGAGCTTCGGCAGCTCCCGCTTCGGCCGCGGCGACGGCACCACCTTGCGCGCCCGCAGATCCTTGATCACCAGCCGCACCATCTCCTTCATGGTGTCGAGCACGCCCTCGCCATTCGTCGCGCAGGTCTCGAAGTCGGGCACGCCGCGGCTGTTCACCGACGAGCGCATCTGCTCGAGCGTCATCGCGTTCGGCAGGTCTCGCTTGTTGTACTGAACGACGAGCGGAAAGCTGTCGAGGCGAATGCCCTGCTCGGCGAGGTTCTCTTCGAGGTTCGCCATCGACTCGCGGTTCGAATCGTCAGCACCGGGGTTCGAGTCAGCAACGAAGATCACGCCATCGGCGCCCTGGAGCACGAGCTTGCGGGTGGCGTTGTAGAAGACCTGACCTGGCACCGTGTACAGCGCGAGACGGAGCGCATAGTCGCCGACTTTCTCCACACGCACGGGCAGGAAGTCGAAGAACAACGTGCGATCAGCCTCGGTCGGCAGCGACATGAGCTCGCCACGCAGCGACGGCTTGATCGATTCGTAGATGCGCTTGAGCGACGTCGTCTTTCCCGAGAGCCCAGGGCCGTAGAAGACGACCTTGGCCGCGACCTCGCGGGCCATCACGTTGACCGTACTCACGAGGGCCTCCCGGCTTTGAGCGGGTCCTTCTTTTTCAGGAGCTTCTCGACGGCCGCGACCGCACGCTGTGCCGCGAGCGCCTCACCTTCGAGCCCGAGCCCTGGCAACACCTGACGGCTGGCGTTGAAGAGGCGCGGGAGTGGCGTCTTCGTCGTCAGCCCCGAGATACCGAGCACGGATTGCTCCGTGAGGTCGAACGTGGGCCACGGCTCGGCGACCTGCGCGACGACGCGCGGCGCATCAGTCCACGGTGACGAGGTGAGCGTCACGTGCTGCTTCGTGAACGGGAGCACGTCTTTCACTGCCTCCCACACTCGCGCCGTCAATGCCTGCACCGCGGGCTCACCGGCCTGGCGGAGCGCGGTCGGAACACGAACCGACATCGACAACACGCGTTCGCCCGTCTCGACGCCGCTCTTCTTCGCGGTCGTCACCTGCACCAGCACGGGCCCGAGCTCGGCGTCGGTCGTCTCGATCAGCGCGAGCGCTCCGAGGCCACGGGGCAGGGCTCGCTCTGGAAGCACGGCGTGCGTCGTGAAGATCGCCTGCTTCGACGTCACCAGCGGCGACACCTTCTGCAGCGCCGCCCGACGGGCTTCGGGGACGAGGGGGCTCCAGGTCATCAGATCGCACGCAGCGAGGAGGGCGCCGCCCCGATAGACCGTGTCGCTCCGGCGCAACCGCAACCCGACTGCGGTTCGTCCATCGAGGACCAGCATCTCGACCTGCTGCTCCGAATCGATGACGTCGACGCCGAGTTCTTTCGCGCGATCGGTCAACGTGGCGCGCAGGCCCTCGAACCCACCTGGGAAGGTGTGCGGCGTCGGGAAGAGGCGAGACAACGCGCGTGAACGCGAGAGCGCTCCGTCGGCGGTGGTGGTGAAGCGCTCGAGCGAACGCAGCAGCGCCGCGTGCGGCGACTTCGGGTCGAGCGTGGTGTCGGTGTCGAGCCCCTGAAACCGCGCGAGGTGGCGACGGAGCTTCCATCGCGCGAACCAGCCATCGGCCGGCAGATCGGGGTGCGACTGGAAGAAGGCGTCAGTGGCGGTCGAGGTCTTGTGCGCGGCATCGAGCGCTTCGAGAAACGCCTCACCGGCTTCGTCGCCCATCGCGCGGGCGACCTCTTTCGAGCGCGCCCCGAGCTCGGCGTGCAGCTCGAACCACTGCCGCGGCCGCAGCAGCTGCAGGCCCGAGGCATGCGACAGCCGCTTCACCTGCGTCGAGACACCGACCTCGGAGAGCATCGCTTCGAGCGGGGCGATCTTCTCGAGCGACCCGGTGAGAAACGGCGCGTGCGTGAACGTGTACTCGTTCTGCGTGTACGGCGTGCCCAGGCCGTCGTGTTCGATCAGCAGCACCTGCAGCCCGCGCTTCGCCAGCACCGAGGCCGCGAGCACGCCCGAGAGCTGACTCCCGAAGACGATCACGTCGTACACGTGCCGGCCGGGCGTCGAGGGCCGTTTGGCGAGAGCCGAAGGCGCGCTCATGCGATCACCTGCGTTCGCTTCACGCGGCGGCCTTCGAGGGTGACGGCCTTCGTCGCGATCGCACGAACGACTGCGGGGAAGAGCCGGTGCTCCTCTTTCTGAATGCGCGCGGTCAACGCCGCTTCGTCGTCGGTCGGCAGAATTGGAACGGAAGCCTGCGCGATGATCGGCCCGGTATCGGTGCCTTCGTCGACGAAGTGAACGGTGCAGCCCGCGATCACCGCGCCGTGCTCCATCGCCTGCTTCGGCGCATGCAGCCCGGGAAACGCCGGCAACAGGGCAGGGTGCACGTTGATGACGCGGCCCGTGAACTTCGAGAGGAACGCGGGCGTGACGATGCGCATGTAGCCCGCGAGGCAGACGAGCTCGACGCCGCGGCTGGTGAGCGCGTCTGCGATGCGGGTGTCGTACGCCTCACGGTTCGCGAACGCCTTGTGGTCGACCACGATCGCTTCGATGCCAGCCTTCGCAGCGCGCTCGATCACCTTCGCGCCGGGCACGTTGCACACGAGACACGCCACGCGCGCAGGCGAGCCCTCGACGTGGAGCGAATCCACCAGAGCCTGAAAGTTCGAGCCCGAGCCCGACGCCAGCACGCCGACCTTCATCACCGAACGATCGCCTCGGCTTCCTGTCCTGCCGTGCCTGCTTCGATCACGCCGACGTCCCACGCCTCGAGTCCGCGCCCCTTCAGCAACGCGAGCGCCTTGGCGACGTCGCCCGCCGCCACCACCGCCGTCATGCCCAGCCCCATGTTGAAGGTGCTGAACATCTCGTCGCGCTCGACGCTGCCCAGCTTCTGGAGCACGTCGAAGATGGCCGGCTTCTTCCACGCGTTGCCGTCGAGCACCGCGCGCGTTCCATCGGGCAGGCACCGCGGCAGGTTGCCGGGAATGCCACTGCCGGTGATGTGCGCCATGCCCTTGACCGTCACCGCCTGGGCCAGCGCGAGCATGTCTTTCACGTAGATCTTCGTCGGCGTGATCAGCGCGTCGCCCAGGTGCAGGCCGTCGACCGAGTCGGTGAGCGCGAGCTTGTTGTCCGCGAGGATCTTCCGCGCCAGCGAGTAGCCGTTCGAGTGCAGGCCGCTCGAGGCGATGCCGATGACGCGATCACCAGGGACGATCGTCGAGCCATCGATGATCTGCGAACGCTCGACGATGCCGACGCAGAAGCCAGCGAGTTCGTACTCGCCCGGCGTGTAGAAGCCCGGCAGCTCGGCCGTCTCTCCCCCGAGCAACGAGCAGCCCGTCTGCTCACACCCAGTGACGATGCCCGCGATCACCTTCTCGGCCTGGTTCACGTCGAGGCGCGAGGTGGCGAAGTAGTCGAGGAAGAAGAGCGGCTCGGCGCCGCAGGTCAGCACGTCGTTCACGCTCATCGCGACGAGATCGATGCCGACCGTGTCGTGTTTGCCGAGCGCGAAGGCGAGCTTCAGCTTGGTGCCCACGCCGTCGGTGCCACTGACGAGCACGGGCTCTTTGTACGTGCCGGGAGGAATCGCGAAGAGCCCTCCGAACCCGCCCACGCCCGACAGCAGCTCGGGCCGCTTCGTTCGTGCAGCGAGTGGCTTGATGCGCTCGACCAGCGCGTCGCCTGCGACGATGTCGACTCCGGCGTCTTTGTACGAGGTGCCCACGCGCGGGCTTCTATCCATTTCTGCCCGGGGGAAACAGCAAGACGTCGGCTATCGTCCTCGGCATGTCCTGGCTCGCTCGGCGACGGTACGAAGTGCTCGCCCTCGTCGTGGGTCTTCTCGCCGCGACCGTGCACCGCATGACGGTGGTGCCGAAGGTGGGCCTGGCCAACCTCGACATCGGCCCGCTCGAACGGGCCGTACAGCTCGCCGAAGGGCGAATCACCGATCTCAAGTTCCGGTTTCGTGGGCCCGTCGCGCCGCACCCCGACGTGGTGGTGGTGGCCATCGACGAGAAGAGCGTTCAAGCGTGGGGCCTGTGGCCGTGGTCGCGCCGGCACATGGCCGAGGCCTTCGAGCGCCTCGCCGAGGCGAACGTGAAGTCGGTGGGAATGGACGTGACGTTCACCGACGCTCGCGACGAAGGAGAGGCGACCGCGAAGGCGTCGCTGGCGAAGCTCGCCGCTGCGCCGACGCTGAGCCCAGAACTCGAGCAGTGGAAGCGGTCGCTCGAAGCCTCCCTTCAAGACACCGCCGATGGCGCGCTCGAAGCGGGTTTGCGTCGGCTCGGCCCCAGGATGGTGCAGGGTTTCATTCCCATCGAGAACTCCAGCAGCAGCGACTTCACGCCCGAGCAACTCACGCGCTTCAACACCCTCATCGAGCCCATCGTCATTCGCGGGTTCACCAGGGGGCAGGGCATTGAAGTGCAGTTGCCGATCGAGAAGCTCGAGCTGTGGACGGCCGAGACCGGCCAAATGCCCCTCGAGCGTTTCCTGGCGACGGGCACGCGCTACGGCCACTTCGCCATGGTGCCTGATCTCGACGGCACGATTCGGCGCATGGCCATCTGGGGAAAGCTGCGGGGCCCGAAGGGGCTGGTGCCGTCGATGGCGCTCGAGACGGCCGCCGTCGCGCTCGGTGGAACGTTGCGGCCCATCTTCGTCGAGGGGCAGGTCGTCGGCGCCGAGATCGTCGGGCCGTCACCGCGCAAGGTGCCTTTCGAGGAGCTCGCTCCGTTCACGCTCATCGACTACGTCGGCCCAGGCCGCACCTTCCCCACGTACTCCATCGCTGACGTCGCCACCGGCAAGGTCGGCAAGGCCGAGCTCGAAGGCAAGGCGGTGCTCATCGGCGTCACCGTCGTCGGCAGCTCGGGCGATCAACGCGTCACGCCCTTCAAAGAGCTCGAGCCAGGCGTCTTCACCCACGCCTCCCTCGTCTCGAACGTGCTCGCCGATCGGTTCCTCGTGCGGCCCTACGATGTCGTGCTGATCGAGATGTTGATGGTGGTGGCGTTGGCGCTGCTGCTGGGGCTCGCGATTCCCCGCGTTCGTTTCGCGCTCAAGGGCGTGATCATCGCCGGCGTCGCGAGCGCGTGGGTGGCGGTCTCGTACGTCGCGTTCCTCCAGGGGGTGCAGGTGGCCGTCGCGGCGCCGGTCGCAGGGCTGCTCGTCACGTCGTTCGGCGTCGTCTTCCTCGGCTACCTCTCGGTCGATCGCGAGAAGCTGAAGATGAAGTCGACCTTCAGCCGCTACCTCGGTGAAGACGTCATCGAGATCGCCATCGAGAACCCCGAGCGACTCAACAAAGGCGAGAAGCGCGACATGACGGTGCTGTTCAGCGACATTCGCGGCTTCACCACGCTGTCGGAGCGCATGTCACCCGAGGCGCTGGCGAGCTTCATCAACGAGTACCTCTCTCCGATGACGGCCATCGTCTTCGAAGAGAAGGGCACGCTCGACAAGTACATCGGCGACGCGCTCATGGCGTTCTGGAACGCGCCGCTCGACGTCGCCGATCACCCGCTGCGGGCCTGCCGCGCCGCCGTGAAGATGCTCGAGAAGCTCGACTCGTTGAAGAAGACCTGGCGCGAGCAGGGCCTGCCCGAGCTCGAGATTGGGGTCGGGGTGAACACGGGGCCGATGGTCGTCGGCAACATGGGCTCTGACGTGCGCGTCGACTACACGGTGCTCGGAGACGCGGTGAACCTCGGCAGCCGCCTCGAGGGCACCAACAAGGAATACGACACCCGCATCATCATCTCGGAGTTCACCTACCAGCACGTGAAGAACGACGTCGTCTGCCGCCGCCTCGGCGCGGTGCGCGTGAAGGGCAAACGCCTGCCCGTCGCAATCTACGAATTGCGCGGCATCGGAAAGCCCTCGGCCAGCGAAGGCCCGGTCATCGCGCTCTTCGAAGAGGCCCTCGCCCTCTTCACCACCCGCAAGTTCGAGGAGGCAGGCGTGAAGTTCCGCGAGGTGCTCCAGGCCTGGCCCACCGACATGTCGACCCGCCGTTATCTCGCGCAGATCGAGACCTTCAAAGCCCAGCCGCCCCCCAACGATTGGGACGGGGTTGCCTCACTCACCACGAAGTAATGGAGCCGAGACTCCCGAAGAAATTGACCCTACGGGGTTTGTCGGCAAGTCTCCCACCCGATTCATGAGCGCCGAAGAAGCCCTCTTCCAGCGGTTCGGCAAGGAGATCCCCGTCGGCACCGTGCTGTGCCGAGAGGGTGACCCCGGCAAAGAGATGTACGTCATTCAGTCGGGGAAGGTTCGCATCTCGAAGAAGGTGCGCGACGTCGAGAAGGTGCTCGCGATTCTCGGGCCGGGTGAGTTCTTCGGCGAGATGGCGATCATCTCGAACAAGCCCCGCAACGCCTCGGCCACCGTCGAAGAAGCGGCGCGCCTGCTGGTCATCGACCCCAAGACGTTCGAGGCGATGATTCGCGGCAACAGCGAGATCGCAGTTCGCATGATCAAGAAGCTCGCCGAGCGTCTCTCCGACGCCGACGCGCAGATCGAGACGCTGCTCCTCTCCGACCCCACCAGCCGCGTCGTGCAGCACATGCTGCAGCTCTGCCAGACGCGCGGCCGGCCCCTCGAAGAAGGCATCGAGATCGACTTCCCGATTCGTGATCTCCCGCGCGAGCTCGCAGTCGGAGAGCCGGCCATTCGCTACCTCTGCCACCGCCTCGAGAAGTCGGGCCTCATCGAGCTCTCGGGCGATCGCGTCACCGTTCGAGATACTGCGCGCCTCTTCGATTACCTGCGCTTCCTCGAAGCGAAGCTGAAGTTCGGGGATCTCTGACGTGCATCTGACCGTGCTGGGCCCTCATGGCGGTGAGCTGCCCGGCTGTCGCAGCACCTGCTTCCTCCTCGACGGAGTTCTCGCCCTCGACGCCGGCGCGCTGACGTCGACGATGCCGCTCGACGAGCTGGTGAAGATCGACGACGTGCTGCTCACGCACTCGCACTTCGATCACGTGAAGGATCTGCCGCTGCTCGCCGACGTGCTCGTGGGCCGCCGCGACAAGCCCGTCACCATCTGGGCCAACAGCGAGTGCATCGCCACCCTGCGCGAGAACCTCTTCAACAACGTGCTGTGGCCTGACTTCACGCGCATTCCGACGAAGAAGGCGCCCGTGTTTCGCCTCAAGTCGTTCAAGAGCGGCGCGACGATTCAGATCGGCAAGTACAAGGTGAAGTCGGTGCCAGTCACGCACCCGGTCGAGTCGTGCGGCTTCGTGATCTCCGATGGCCAGTCGTCGATGGCGATGTCGGGAGACACCGGCCCCACCGAGAAGTTCTGGAAGGTGCTCAACGCCCTGACAGACCTGAAGGTGCTGCTGCTCGAGACCAGCTTCCCCAACGCGTTGCAGGCGCTGGCCGACATCTCAGGCCACTTCACGCCGCAGACGATGCTGGCCGAGCTGAACAAGTTCGATCGCAGGGACTGCCAGGTGATTCTGTACCACCTCAAGCCGGCCTTCGTGGACGTGCTCAAGCGCGAGGTGAAGAAGATGCCCGTGCACGTCTGCGAAGAGGGCGAAGTCTTCGCGTTCTGATCAGTGGCGCCGCTTGAGCCGTGAACGCAGCGCCCCGACCAGCATGTCGATCGCGATGTCGTTGTTCCCGCCGTGCGGCACCACGATGTCGGCCCAGCGCTTCGAGGGCTCGATGAAGGCCAGGTGCATGGGCCGCACGTGCCGGAAGTACTGGCTCACCACGTGATCGAAGTCGCGGCCGCGCTCTTTGATGTCGCGGGTGAGCCGGCGAATGATGCGCACGTCGTCTTCGGTCTCCACGAAGATGCGCACGTCGAGCTCTTTGCGAAGCGGCTCCATGTGCAGCACGAGAATGCCCTCGATGAGAATGAGATCGGCGGGCTGCACCGTCGTCGTTCGGGCCGTCCGGGTCGACTCCACGAAGTCGTAGACCGGCTTCTCGATCGCCTTGCCGGCCTTGAGCGCCTTGAGGTGCGTGACGAGCAGCTCGGTGTCGAAGGCGTCGGGGTGATCGAAGTTGATCTCGCGGCGCTCCTCGGGCGTGAGGTGGCCCAGGTCGCGGTAGTACGAGTCTTGATCGATGAACGAGACGCCCGACGTCTCGAGCGCTTCGTGCACCTTGCGCGCAACCGTCGTCTTCCCTGAAGCCGTTCCACCTGCGATTCCCACCACGAGCGCCATGAGCGCGCCCTCTACACCCAACTTCGCCGAAGCGGCCATCACGCTTGTCGGGAACGGTCGCACCGCCTAAGAGGCGGCATCCCTCGCAAGGAGCAGACGCTCGAATGAAGCGCTATTTCGGCATCATCGTCGCCATCGTTTTCGTGGCGGTCGCCATCGTCTTCACGATGCGCAAGTGGGAAGAGAAGACGACCGAGGCCAAGCGTGAAGCGAGCGCGGCCAAGATCAAGCAGGAGTACCTCGAGCGTGTCGCGTGGATTCGCTCGGTGCCCGAGCAGAAGGCGTACTCCGACGAGGTCGGCACCTTCATGCGGTGGTACTTCAAGGAAGTGAACGAGCACGTGAACGAGTTCCGCCTCAACCGGAACTTCGACGACTACCTCGTCGAGCTCGAAGAGAAGGGCGCCCGCAAGGGTGGCGGAGACTCCGACTCGGCCGGCAGTCGCTCAGGCGAGAAGAAGGCCGCGTACGAGAGCACCAAGAAGCTCTTCGACACCTTCAAGTCCGGCAACTACTCGCCCTGGTGGAGCTCGACCAGCAACGGCATTCGCCTCGACATCGTCTCGGCCGACTCGCGCGGCGATCAGATTCACATGCCCGTCGTCGCGTGGGGCCTGCCCCGCGAAGAGCGCGTCGACGAGAAGAAGGTTCGTCGCGTCGTCACCAACGGCAACTTCAAGTTCAACTGGAAGCTGTTCGACGAGAAGGGGAAGTTGATCGCCGAGATCCCCGGCGAGGGCGGCCCCAACGAGCGCGTCGACTGGCCCGAGCGCTACATCAAGTTCTTCCCGCCCATGATCGTGTTCGGCTCGTACGACATCGACAAGCTGCCGCCCGAGGCGAAGACGGCCGAGATCTCGTGGACGATCTCTGCCCGCAGCCCGTCGGGTGGCGACATCATGGCCAGCTACCTGTGGAAGGGCGAAGTGCCCGCCGACTGGAAGCTCGCCGCCGGCGAGACGTGGAAGGGTGCGCAGGAGTCGATTCGCCCGGAAGAAGAGATCGACCCGAGCAAGCAGGCGAAGAAGTAACTCACACCACCGCGAAGACGGCGCCCGGCTCGAAACACGTGAGCGCCCCCGCTTCGACGTAGGTGAAGATCGTCAACCCCCGGCCCACCGCGTAGTCGGTGAGGTCGGGCTCCCGCGGGGTCGAGGCGAGCAGCCGGCCCGACTGCGGTTCGATGAGACGAACGCTGCTCCCCGGCACCACCAGGGCACCCTTCGCCAGCGTTGGCGCGAGCCGTTGCGCGAGCGCTTCGTCGAGCCCGCCCGTCACCCAGGCCGTGTCTCCGTCGGGCAGCAGGCGCACCGCGCCGCCGCGAACGTCGGTCGCCAGCACGCCGCGCTCGTAGGGAAGCAGCGACGCCGTCGCGCCATCGAGCGGCACCGGTCGCAGCCACAACACCTCGCCTTTGCCCGACAGGCACGCCACCGCCCCCCGACCATCGGAGCGCCCGGCCACGAAGATGCGGCCACGAGCCACGACGGGCGCGCTCGCGTTCTCGAACGGCAACGGCCTCGTCCACGACACCGCGCCTGCGTGCCCGGCGTTTCCTCCAGCGAGCGCCGCGAACCGCAGCACCACCGTCTGCGCCGAGTTCGTCAGCACGGCGATCGCGTCTCGCTGAAGCGCCGCCACCGGCCACGGGCTGCCGACCGGGCCACGAATGCGAAACCGCACCTGCCCGTCGGTCGCGTCGAGGCCGTACAGATCGCCCGCGTCGGTGCCGACGATCAACCGGCCGCCGATCCACGAGACGACGGCGCGCTGGGTGCGGGGAGGATCGAAGCGCCACGCTTCACAGCCCGTCATTCCCTCGAGGGCGAGCGCTCCGCGGCCACCCAGCCGGGTGATCCACCGGCCCTCGTGCGCTTCGAGATCGGGCCCGACCCGGAGGCCCGCGCCATCACGCACCCACCGCGCGCCCACCTCGTGACCTGCGTAGCAGAGCAGCTTCGACTCGGTGGCGACGAGCACCGTTCCGTCGGCCGAGGCCGCGACGCCGCGCGGAGCGTGCACGCGCCGCCATTCCTTGCCAGCGACCGAGAACACGTGCGCGGCGTGCGGTGCACGAACGACCACCGCCTTCTTGCTCAGCGCGATACGGCCTCGTGGTTCTCCCAGCGCGACGGGGCGTGCCCACTTCGGCGTCAACGTGACCCGACGTGGCGTGCCCACCGGAGCGAGCGGCGCCTCGACCCGCGGCGCGGAAGGCCGGGGCGCCGGCACCGCCTGCTCGTCTCGCCTCGGCACCCGCAACGCCGCCAGCCCTTCGGTGCAACGAACGAAGAGGGCGTCGACCCACGGGTTCGTCGCCCAGCCGGTGTGCCGCTCGTGAAGTGCGCCGCAGAGCGCCAGCCCCAGCTCGAAGGCGGCGGCCGAGGGCTTGCGACGCACCAGGCCCATCAGCGCGAGGAACGGTGGCTGCGCAGAGATCGAGCCTCCGCTTCGGAGCGAGCCACCCGTCAGCAACGCCGCGAGCGAGCCCGAGCCACGTGAGACCATCGTCGTTCGGCCATCGCGGTCCGACACCTCGAGGTTCAAGTCGTCGATCGACTCAGAGAACGACCAGGGCTCGTGAGACTGCGCGGCGAAAGGAGAGATCGCGCGGCCCGTCGCTTCACGCAGCTGTCGCTCGAGCCCGACGATCACGTCCTGCTCCACACCGGCGTCGGCCGCGCCTCTCAAGAACGTCCGGGTCGACACTTCGAGCGCCGAGCGCAGCTCGACCAGATCGATCGTCACCGGGTTCGTGATTCGCCGTGGCTCGGGCTCGAGCGCGACGACCGAGAGCTCGACCGTCAAACCGGGGCGGCGCAAGAGACACAGCTCGAGCGCCGGCAGCTCGAGCGAGACCTGCGCGGTCGCGTTCTTCTCGACGATGAGCCCCTTCAGCGCGTCGAGCCAGGTCGAGAGCCACTGGCCGAGATCGGTCTCCTCGATCACCGGCAGCAGCGACACGCCCTCGATCTCGAGCGACACCGAGTCCTTCGGGAGCGCGCCCTTGTTCCTCCATCGCTCTCCCAGCCTCAACGTCAGCAAGCCGCCCCCAAACCGAAAGTCCCCGACTTCGTTGACTCGTCAGGGTCTGGAGCGTACCTTGCCCTCCCTTTCGTGTGGGCTGCTTTGAAGCCCCCGATTTCGCTGGGAAAAAGAATGACTTTCTACGAGGCGGCGCTGCGCGTTCTTGAAGAAGCGGGCGCACCGTTGCACTACCTGGATATTACGAAGCGTTCGCTCGACAAGGGTCTCTTGTCACACGTGGGCAAGGTGCCCGAGCAGACGATGCTCGCGCGGCTTGCTGCACAGGCGAAGCGTTCGAGAGATCGAAAGCTCGTCGTCACCGCGCGCGACACCTTCGCGCTGTCTGACTGGATGCTGACCGAAGATCCCGACGCGCTCGCGATCACCGGCACCGTCGACCCGAACCCCGAAGAGAACCTGCCGCCGCTTCGCCCGACCGAGCGGCACCCCGAGCCCCGCGCCGAATACCTGCGTGCGATCGGTCGCCAGGCCGAGCGCAACCGGCGCCGTGACGACGACGGCAAGCGCAAGAAGTTCCCGCCCGTGCCCGAAGTCGCCTTCGAGGTGCTCACCGAGGCCGGCGCGCTGGTTCCCGGCGAGCTCATCGCCCGGCTCAAGGCGCGCGATCTCGTCGACGATCTCGGCACGCTCGCGTTGCTCGAGGCGCTCGCCGACGACAACCAGCAGCGCATCGATCAGGGCCGCCGCCCGCAGTTCACGGGCCTGCGCACCGAGACGAACGAGCTGCAGCTGTCGGTCGACACCTCGCCGCCCGAGTCGGCCGTGTTGCCGCTCCAGCTGCAGGAGACCTTCTGCAAGGCCGCGAACCTGCCCTTCGAGAACGGCCGCGTGGTGCTGCGCTCGCAGCGCAAGCGCGATCGCGAGGACGTCGCCTCGACCGGCACCACCGCCGTGACGCCCGAAGATCTCGCGCTCGTGCACACCGCCCGCACCAGCGTGAAGGACGCGCGCAAGGCGATGGCCCGGGTCTTCCGCAAGAAGCTCACCGAGCTCGAGACCGGCACGTTCGAGAAGGCGTGCGTCAAGCTGCTGCACGCCAACGGCTTCCGCGAGCTCAAGGTCGCCCGCCGCGCGAAAGATGGCGCGTTGCTGTCGGCGCGAAAGAAGGAAGGCAGCCTCGAGCTGCGCTTCGCGATTCGCATCATTCGCGGCTCCACGCAGGTCGAGCGCCGGGTCGTTCAGGATCTTCGGCGCGACGTCGGTCAGCTGAGCGCGAACCTCGGTCTGCTGCTCACGCCGGGCGAGGCGCGTGGTGATGCTCGCTCGGAGGCGACCGGCAGCGGCGCCCTGACGATGCTCTGGTGCGGCGATCACCTGGCCGAGAAGTTCTTCGACGCCGAGGTCGGCGTCGCCGTCACGCGCGTCGAGCTGTTCGAGATCGACGAGGCCTTCTTCGATCAGGCGAAGGCCGATGCCGACGAGGCGGCCAAGCGCCGCGAAGAGCGTCAGCGTGAACGCGACGGCGGCCGCCCCGAAGCGCGCGCCGAGGGTGACGAAGGCGAAAGCGACTCGAAGCCCACGCCGCCCTCTGCGCCCGAAGCACAGCCGCAGGCTCCCGCGCCCGAAGGAGCGGTGCAGGCCGCGGCCGACGGCGCTGACGACGAGGGTGACGACGGAGACGATGACGAAGAAGGAGAAGAGGGTGAAGGCGGGGAGGGCGCGGAGGGTGGCGCTCCCGGCGAGCCGGCTGCTCCTGGAGAAGGAGGCCGTCGCCGTCGCCGCCGCCGTCGTCGTCGCCGTCGTGGCGGCGGGAACAAGCCCGAAGGTGCGGCTCCGGTTCAGGCTGCTGACGGCTCCACGCCGCCTGCGGTCGTCGCCGACGCGACTGCACCGGCTCCGACGCCTGCCGAGGCCCCTGCCGCACCAGCGCCTGCTCCCGAGGCTCCGCCTTCGGGCACGGGTGAGCCGAGCTGAGCCGGAGTGACGAGATGAGACGCCTCGCGTGCCTCCTGCTGGCGGTCTTGGTCGCCAGTGCGTGCACGCGGGGAGACAAGCCCGTCGTTCAACGCACCGAGATCGACGTGTTCGAAGGGCGCGAGGTGGTCGGCTGGGAAGCGCCCCAGCTGCTCTCGCGCCTCGACGCGGCGCTCGTACGCGCCGGCTTCACCGTCAACCCCGCAGACGACAAGGGCTCCAACGTGAAGCCGTGGCGAGTGGCGATCGCCGCGCGAATCGACGAGCCCGATCCCCAGGCGGAGCTTCCCGGGAGCGCCGTGGTCGCGTTGTCGCTGCGACAGAAGGGCGCGCCCGATCGGCTCGAGGTCGAAGCCTCGGAGCAGACGAAGGCCGAGTCGAACCAGATCGAAGCCGTGCAGGCCGCGGCGGTGAAGGCGCTCGATCTCTGTCTGGCCCAGGTCGCGGCCGAAGCCCGCGCCTCCATCGAACTCGAGAAGCTGACCGACGACGCCATCGCCAAACGCGTCGATGATCGCGAGCCCGGCGTTCAGGCCGCGGCCGTTCGTATTCTCGCACGCAGGCACCACCCGGCGGCGCTGCCCGCGTTGCTCAAGCGGCTCGAGGGCGACGATCTGGGCGTGCTCCGTCGCACGATCGGGTTGTTGGTGGAGCTGAAGGACCCCGCCGCAGTGCCCGCCATCATCGAGGCGTCACGCGCGAAGAACCCCGTCGTGCAGCGCGAGATCGTCTTTGCGCTGTCGGCCATCGGCGGTGACGACGCCGAGGCCTATCTCGACGTCGTGGCCTCGGGTCACGATGATCCCCTCGTTCGCTCCTCGGCCGAGAAGGCGCTCGCCGAGCTGCGCGATCGCAAGAAGCTGCAGAAGCCCGTGGCTCCGAAAGGCACTCCGCCATGATTCGACGTCTCGCTGTCCTCGCCCTCGCCGTCTGCTGCTCGTGCGCGACGAGTGCAAAAACGACCGGCCCGAAGTCGGGTTCGCCCGAACGCACCGCTGCCGACTTCTTCTCGCTCAAGCTCGGCAGCAGCTGGGAGTACGAGGCCTCGATGCTGGGTGAGAAGCGCAAGCTGCCCGTCAGCATCGTCAAGGTGGTCGATGGCCTCGCCGAAGACTCCACCGGCGCGCGAATGCTGGCCGACGCGTGGGGCGTACGCGACGAGCGCCGCTACCTGCTGCGAAACCCCATCGAGAGCGGCACCCGGTGGAACAACGTCGTGTCGCCCTCGTCGGTCGAGAACTACGAGATCATCGCTGCTGATCAACCCTGTGACGCCCCGGCTGGCCGATGGGAAGGCTGCGTCATCGTCGAGAGCCGCAACCGCATCGATGGGACCAAGACGCTGGTGAACGAGATCACCCTCGCGCCTGGTGTCGGCATTGTGCGCATGGCAACCACCCTGGAGGATCAGGGCAAACGTCTGCCTCAGTCTCAGCTGACCCTGTTGAAGTTCACCGCCGCTGGCGCGGCACCGGTTGAAGCGGCCAAGCCGGGCCATTAGCCTCCCTCACGGTGGAAACGGTCGAGAGCGAACTGTCGAACGAAGAGATGATCCTCTCCTTCCTCGCGGAGGGCGGGTCGGACTTCATCTCGGGCGCAACGCTGTCTGACAAGCTGGGCCTCTCGCGCACGGCGGTGTGGAAGTACGTCGAGACGCTCCGCAAGCTCGGCTACACGATCGAGGCGCAACCCGCGCGTGGCTACCGCCTGCTGCAGGTCCCCGATCGTTTGACGCCCCTCGAGGTGAGCCCGCTGCTCTCGACGCGTGATCTCGGCCGAACGCTGCACCACTTCGAGGCCTTGCCGTCGACGAACGTGCAGGCGTTCGAGCTCGCGCAGGAAGGCGCGCTGCACGGAGAAGTCGTCATCACCGAGTCGCAGACGGCGGGGAAGGGGCGCCGTGGTCGCGCCTGGGTCTCTCCCGCGGGCAAGAACCTGGCGATGTCGGTCATCCTTCGGCCCGAGATTCCGCCCACGCGCGCCCCAGAGCTCACCCTGGTGGCGGCCGTCGCGCTGGCCGAGACGCTGAAAGAGGCGGGCGCCAACGCCCAGATCAAGTGGCCGAACGACGTGCAGCTCGATGGCCTCAAAGTCGCGGGCATTCTCACCGAGCTGTCGGCCGATACCGAGCGCGTGCACTTCATCGTGCTGGGCATCGGCGTGAACCTGAACACCGAGGTCTCCGACTTCCCGCCCGAGGTTCGTGAGCTGGCCACCTCGGTCGCGATCGCCCGCCAGCAGCAGGTGCCCCGCGCGCTCTTCACGGCCGCGCTGCTGACGAAGCTCGAGCAGTGGCTCGACACCTGGCAGGAAGAGGGCTTCGCGCCGGTTCGCAAGGCGTGGAAGTCGCTCTCGTCGATTCTGGGCAAAGACGTGCTGGTGCGCTCCGACGCGAAGGAGCTTCGGGGCGTCGCCGAAGACATCGACGAATCAGGTGCGCTGCTGCTGCGCGTCGACGGGCGGCTCGAGCGGGTGCTGGCGGGCGACGTCGAGCAGGTGCGGCCTCGCAAGAGCTGATCGCCCCACGCGCCGTGCTGGCTATGCTGCGCCCCTGACATGCTCCTCGCGATCGACGTCGGCAACACCAACACCGTGATCGGCGCCTACCAGGGCACGAAGCTGATCTCGCACTGGCGCCTCGAGACCACCTCGCGCCGCACTTCCGATGAGTACGGCATTCTCGTGCTGCAGTGGTTCGCCCACGCGGGCCTCGACGCCTCGAAGGTCGACGCTGTCGCGGTCTCGAGCGTGGTGCCTGCCATGCAGTTCAACCTCGAGCGCATGTCGGAGCGGTACTTTCACACGAAGCCCCTCTTCGTCGGGCCCGGCATCAAGACGGGCATGCCGATTCTGTACGACAACCCGCGCGAGGTCGGCGCCGATCGCATCGTCAACGCGGTGGCGGCGCGAGAGAAGCATCAGGGCGCGCTCATCGTCGTCGACTTCGGCACCGCCACCACCTTCGACGCCGTGAGCGCGAAGGGCGAGTACCTGGGCGGCGCGATCTGCCCTGGCATCACCATCGCGATGGACGCGCTCTTTCGAAACGCCGCGCGCCTGCCCCGCGTCGAGTTCGCGCGCCCGCCCCACGTGATCGGTCGCAACACCGTGCACTCGATGCAGTCGGGCCTGGTGTTCGGCTACGTCTCGCTGGTCGACGGCATCTGCGATCGCATGAAGGGTGAGATGGGCGGCCCCCTGAAGGTGTTCGCGACCGGCGGCCTGGCGCCGTTGATCGCTGGAGAATCGAAGGCCATCGACGAGGTCGACGAGTTCCTCACGCTCGACGGCCTGCGCCTCATCTACGAGAGGAACCGATCATGAGTGACGAGACCCCAGCGGCAGCGCCCGTCGAAGCTGCGGCAGTTCAGGAGGCCGTCAGCGCCTGCCCAATCACCCCCGACTTCCTGCCCGAGAACATGCGGAAGCACGTCGACCAGAAGGCGCCCGTGCCGCTGCGCATGATGGCCGCCAAGGCGCTCGTGCCGTTGTCTCCGCCCGACATGCTCGGCGCGTTGTTCATGCTCATGTACGACGCGGAGGAGAAGATCCGCGAGACGGCCGGCAAGACGGCCTCGACGTTGCCCGATCGCATCGCGGCCTCGGGCTTCCGAGACGAAGGTGTGCAGGGTGTGGTGCTGGGCTGGTACCTCGAGGTCTACGCGCAGAACGACGCGTACGCCGAGATGCTGATCCTCAACGCGAGCACGCCCGACACGGCGGTCGCGGCCATCGCTCCGCACTGCAGCCAGAAGATCGCCGAGCTCATCGGGCAGAACCAGCTGCGTCTGCTGCGGTACGAGGGCATCATTCCGGCGCTCGCGCTCAACCCGATCGCGCAAGGCGCGCTGATCGACGGCGTCTGCGACTTCGCCGTTCGTAACGGGCTCGATCTGCCTGCCGTGCCGCAGATGCTGGCCGCGAAGATTCGTCTGTTCGGGCCTCAGGCCGCGGCGGCTCCCGTCGACGCAGGGCCGACGGCCGACGAGATCATCGCTGAGTTCGGCGTCGGTGCCGAAGGCGAGATCCCCACCGATTCCGAGAAGGCCCAGAAGCAGGCCGAAGCCGAGCAGAAGCTCGCCGACGAGAAGAAGCTCACGCTCACCCAGAAGATCGCGAGGATGTCGATCTCGCAGAAGATCAAGCTCGCCACGAAGGGCAACAAAGAGGTGCGCGGCATGCTCATTCGCGACGCGAACAAGCTGGTCGCGGTCGCCACCATTCGCAGCCCGCGCATCACCGATCAGGAGGTCATGGCCCAGGCGCTCAACAAGGGCGCCCACCAGGACGTGCTGAACATCATCTACACACACCGCGAGTGGACGCGGAAATACCCGGTGCGGCTCGCCCTCGTGAAGAACCCGAAGGTGCCCGCGCAGGTGCTGATGCGCTTCTTGAACACGCTCGCCGAAGCAGACGTGAAGGCCCTCGCCAAAGACAAGAACGTCTCGGGCGCCATTCAGTTGATGGCGAAGAAGATGATTCAGCGAAAGAACGAGCCGAAGAAGGGCTGAACCTCTTCAGGCTCGGGTTGGTTGGCTCAGGCTTCGGCCAGCTCGTCGATGTCGATGTCTTCGTCGCCGTCGACGCCGTCGTGCTTGAGCTGCGAGAGGGCCTGCTCGAGCACTTCACGCACGCGCTCTTCGTCCTGAAGCACGGCCTTGAGGCGGGCTTGCTGCCGGCTGGCGCGATCTTCGTGCTTCTTCGATTCGCCCTCGAGGTCGGCGATGCGCTGACGAAGGCCTGAGATCTCGTCGGCGAAGGCCTGTGCCTGGGTGCTGACCTGGTTGCGGGCGCCGTCGAGATCGATCTGCGACTGCTCGAGCTGGCTGCGCAGGTCGTCGGCTTCGCGGCTGCGCTCGTCGAGCTGGCCCTTGACGGCCTCGAGTTCTCCGCGTGCCTCGGCCAGATCCGATTCGGCCTGCTGGCGGGCGTTCTCGAGATCGTTCTTCTCGTTGCGAATCGACTCCAGCTCCTGCTCCATCTCCTGCGCGCGCGGCTGCAGGGTGTCGAAGTCGGTCTGGAGCGAGGTGAGGCGGGCGGTGGCCGAGCGCGCCTCTTCTTTCGCGGTCAGCAGCTGCTGGTCGATCTTCTTCCGCTCGGCGGCGAGCTGATCGGCCTTGGTCTGGAGCGTCTTGAGCTGGGCGTCTTTGCGGGCCATTTCGCCCGATGACTCCGAGACCTGCTGATCGAGCGAGTTCTCCTTCTCGCGCAGCTCGACGATCTCCTTCTCCTTCTCGTTGAGCTCCGTCTTGAGCTTGAGAATCTCCTTGTCCTTCTTGTTGACGGAGTCGCGGAGGTTGAAGACGTCTTTCTCGCTCTTGCCGCCGCCTGACTTCGAGGCCTCGAGCTCGGTCTGCTTCGTCTCGAGCTGGCTCTCGAGGTCACGCACCTTGTCTTCGAACTCGGTGGCGCGGCGGTTGGCGTCTTCGAGCGCGCTCGACAGCTCGCTCACCTTTGCGCGCAGCTCGCGGGCCTCGGAGCCATCTCCGCTGATCGACGGCGAGCTCGAGAACGGCTTCTTCTCGGGGGCCGGCTTGGCGACGACGGCAGGCTTCTCGGGCTTCGAGGGCGGCGGAGGAGGAGGCGGCGTCTCGAGCTTGGGCATGAAGCCGACGACCGTCTTCTCGGCGGGGAACTCGTCTTCGTCGAAGTTCGAGGTCGACAGCGAGATCTCTTCGGGTGGCGCAGGCGGCTCTTCGATCGGCGCCTCTTCGACGGGCGGCTTGTCGTCGAACATCGCGTCGACCATCTCGAAGTCGGGGTCGCTGTTGCCGACCGTCTCTTCGCTGGTGGCGCTCTCGAGGGCGAGCTCGTCGGAGCCGGCGCCTTCGTCGAGCAACGAGCCCGGGTCGAAGCCAGACTCTTCGCTCGCGGCTGCTGGTTCAGGCGGGAAGCCCGCGAGCGCTCCGACGCGATCGATCACCGAGGGCGCCTCGAACGGCTTGCCCAGGTAGTCCTCGGCGCGGGTCTTGAGCTTCTGGTGCTGACCGAAGCCCTTCGGGTCGCCCACGATCAACACCGGCACGCCCTTGAGCTCGTCGTCGCTCTTGAGCTTCTTGCAGAGGATGTAGCCGTTCTGCCCGGCGTCGAGATCGACCGCGAGCACCACGCAGTCGGGCTTCTTCTTCTTCACGAGATCGGGAACGGCCTTGCCGTCGGTCGTCTCGTCGACTGCGAAGCCCCGGCCCACGAGTGCGTCGCGCATGGCGTGCATGAGCGCGACGTCTTTCTCGACGATGAGAACTGTCTTGGACATTGCGCGCCGAGGCTAGTGGCGTGGTTCTAGAGGGTCAACGAATGCCGCGCGGTGTTCCCACGGCGATTCGTCAGCGCTGGAACGACGCTGGCTGCACGTCAAGCGCAGGCCTTCCGACAGGAACTGGCGGCGGTGGCCGGTGACCCGGGTCGGCGGGGAGCAGCTCGCGAATGTCGTCTTCCTCGAGGTCGGTCACCAGCTGGTAGACGATGTCGCCTTCACGCCAGGTCACGACGTTGTAGCCGTTCGAGTTGCCGAGCTCGGCCTCGCCTCGGGCGCCGACGTCGATGTCGTTTCCGTTGTCACCGAACACGAAGAGCCCGACCTGTCGCGGCTGGGCCGATGCGCGCGTCGGCGCGTCGTACCGAATGTACGCGGCCTGCTTCTCGCGAACGTTCAGCACCCGCGCACCTTCGGCAACGGCATTGGGGAAGCGGGGCACGGCGACGCGGTGGCCGAGCTTGCCGTCGAACCACGCCTCGAGCGCCTCGGGCTGTGGCACCCGCACCTCGAGGGGAAACTGGCGGGCGTGCCGGCTGGCCGCGTCGTCGACGTAGAGCTTTCGCTGAAACGAGCGCCACTGGTGGTGCCCGACGAAGGCACAGAGCGCGACCCCCGCGGCCGCAGCGGACAAACGAAGGAAGCGCCCCTGACGCTGCCCCGCCTGTTCCGAGCGGACCCTGGTGAAGACCTTCGCGCGCAGTGCCTCGGGCATCGGCGGCGTCGCCGCCCTCGCCAGCGTTCGCACCAGCGTGCGGTTGTGTCGCGAGACCTCGGTCTGCTTCGCGCAGGGCGTACAGTCGGCGAGGTGCTTCTCGACCTCGAGACGATCAGCCTCGACGAGCTCGCCGTCGAGGTAGGGCATCAGGAGAGGTTCGGCGTCGCGGCAATTCATCCGGTGATCTCAACGCTCCTCAGGCCAGCTTCTTCCGCTCCCGGTACGCGTTCAAGTCGACCAGGGGCGCATCCTCCACCTGTTCACGCTTGCGGAGCACCGCCTCGAGCTGCCGGCGGCCACGGAACAGCCGGCTCATCACCGTGCCCACGGGCACGTCGAGGATGTCGGCGATCTCCTTGTACGAGAACTCCTGCAGGTCGGCGAGAATCACCACCATGCGGAAGTCGATGGGCAGGGTGTCGATGGCCTTGAGCACGTCGTCGCTCATCACCCGTTGGAGCAGGTAGTCCTCGGGGTTCTGCGCCTGATCGGTCGTGTCGGACGAGAAGAACTGCGCCTCGACGCTCTGACGCTCCGACTCGTCGCCCAGCGAGCGCTCCTTCACCTGGCGGCGGTAGCCGTTGATGAAGGTGTTCGTGAGGATCTTGAAGAGCCACGCGCGGAAGTTGGTGCCGCGCTCGAACTTGTCGAAGAAGCGGTAGGCCCGCATCACCGTGTCCTGCACGAGATCCTCGGCGTCACGCTCGTTGCGCGTCAGCCGCAGGGCACCGCCGTAGAGGGAGTCGAGCCACGGCGCCACGAGCCCTTCGAACTCTGCTCGTGCTTTGTCGCTCTTCGTCGAGAACCCCAACATGTCGTCACTCCCTCGCGAACTTCCGTGAACAGCAAACGCACGAAGTCGTTCAGCTATTTCGTGCTGCGGGGAAGTTGTCGGCCCAGCCCCGTGACAGAGGGGAAATGCAGCCACGATGCCGGAGGTTTCAGAAACACAAACGCCCGGAACCACGAGGGTCTCCGGGCGTCAGGTGTGAAGCGACTGACACAGTGACGCGGGCGAAAATGCGCAACGCGTCAGAGTGACACTGATCGAGTGACTTCGCCTTCGCGAGCCAGCCTCAGCTCACTTGCCTTCGATGGCCTTGTCGATCGCCACGTAGGGGTAGCCGAGATCGCGGGCGACCGCTTCGTAGGTGACGTGACCGCCGTAGGTGTTGAGCCCCTTGGCGAGCGCGAGATCGGACTTGATGGCTGCGTGCAGGCCCATGTCGGCGATCTTCCGGCCGTAGGGGCGGGTCGCGTTGGTGAGCGCGAACGTCGACGTCATCGGCACTGCGCCGGGCATGTTGGCGACGCCGTAGTGAATGACGCCCGAGACCTCGTAGGTCGGGTTGTCGTGCGTGGTGGCCTTGATGGTCTCGATGCAGCCGCCCTGATCGACGGCGACGTCGACGACGACCGAGCCCTTCGACATCTCCTTGATGAGATCGGCCGAGACGAGCTTCGGCGCCTTCGCGCCAGGGATCAGCACGGCGCCGACGACGAGATCCGACTCACGCACCGCGCGCGTGATGTTCTCGGAGTCGCTCATCAGGGTGCGCAGGCGGCCCTGGAAGATGTCGTCGAGGTAGGTGAGGCGGTCGAGGTTGACGTCGAGGATCGTGACGTCAGCGCCCATGCCGACGGCGACCTTCGCCGCGCAGGTGCCGACGACGCCGCCGCCGATGATGGCGACCTTGCAGGGGCGAACGCCGGGAACGCCGCCGAGCAACATGCCCTTGCCGCCGTGCGCCTTCTCGAGCGACGTCGCGCCGACCTGAATCGACATCTTGCCCGCGACTTCGGACATCGGCTTGAGCAGCGGCAGCGAGCCGTCTTCCGGCTGAATCGTCTCGTACGCGACGGCGGCGACCTTCTTCTTGATCAGCACCTTCGCCAGCTCGGGCACCGCCGCGAGGTGGAAGTACGTGTAGATGATCTGCCCTTCCTGCATGCGCTCGTACTCGGGCTCGATCGGCTCCTTCACCTTCACGATCATCTGCGCGCGCTTCCAGACCTCGTCCGCGCTCGCGAGCATCTTCGCGCCAACGCGCTCGTACTCCGCGTCGGGAATGCCGGCGCCTTCACCAGCCGCCTTCTCGACGAAGACCTGGTGCCCGGCCGTGACGTAGGCCTTGGCGATGGCCGGCGTCATGCCGACTCGGTACTCACGGGTTTTGATTTCTTTGGGGACTCCGACGATCACACGCGCCTCCGGGGCAGAAAAAGAGCGCGCGTCTTGTCGAAGAGAACCATCACGGAGTCAACGGAAGTCGGCTAACGCGACGCGACAGTTGCTCCGCTGATGGCGGGGCTCAGGGCGTGTTCTGGCCGCCCGGCGAAGGCACCGAGCAGAAGGCCCAGTCGTTGGCGGCGTTGTTGGTGTCGGCGCCATTGGGCATTCGACACATCGAGCCGTTGGCGGTGTTGCTGTCGCCCACCGTGGCAGCGGCCATCTCGACGAGGTTCACCGTGCCGGTGATGCCCGTGATGCTGGCGGCGGTGATGCTGCCCTCGTACGAGAGTCGATCGATGATCGCGCCGGTCGAGGTGTTGATCAGCGCGAGCCCGTCGGGGTTGCCGTTCTGCACGTTGTCACCCGCCATCCACCCCGAGGGCACCACTCGTGTGCCTCCCTGGAGCATGAGGTTGGCGTTGGTGATCACCACGTAGCCGTTCGCCGGAATGCTGCCCGACAGCGGAATGCGCAGGTATTCGCTGTTGCCGTTTCCGTTCACCAGCACGATCGCGAGGTTCGTGAGCGAGAGCGTGCTGCCCGAGCCGTTGTAGAGCTCGATGAACTCGTCGGGATCACCGATGCCGACGTTGTCGTAGTCGACCTCGTTGATGACGAGGCCTCCTGCCGCTCCGGTCGTGACGGTGGCGGTGACGGTCGCCCCGAGCTGCGCGCTCACGACGGCCGAGGGGGCGCTGCCGTTGTTCGCGTACGTGAAGGTGGCGGTCAGCTGCCCCGCGGGCACGGTGACGGTGGTGGGAAGGGTGGCGGCGGTCGTCGGTGCGACGGACAGGGCGACGACGGCGCCTCCGCTGGGCGCGGGCATGTCGAGGGTGACAGTGAAGGTGGCCGACCCCATCGGCGTGAGCACGGTCGTCGCCGGAGCGATCGCCGTGATGGAGCGCGGCTCGGTGGGCGTGATCGCGCGAACGGTGGCGGTCTGCATGCTCGCGTTGAGGGTCGCGGTCAGGGTGGCCGTGCCTGCGTCGGTCGAGCTGACGAGCACCTGCGCCGAGATCTGGCCGGGAGCGATGATCACCCCTCCGTCGAGCACCGAGACGGCGTCTGAGTTGCTCGAGGTGATCGTGACGGGCGTGGCCACGATCGCCGGGCCCGAGATGGTGACGGTCAGGGGCGTGGGGAAGGTGGGGCCGCTCGTCTGACCCGCGGCCGCGAAGCCGTTCGGCGCGAACGAGGTGATGCCGGGGAGGCCCGTCGCGAGGTCGGCCATCGAGCGTGGGTTCAGGGTCGACGCCGAGTTCCTGAACGCGAGCACGCCGGTGATCGACGTGTAGTTCTGCATCACCGCGGGCATGGGAGAGATCGCGAACACGAACGTGCCGACCGTGATCGAGTTGCCGCTCGCCGCGGTCACGAAGCTCGTGGTTCCCGTGACGGAGCTCACCGTGTTGGGGCCGACCGCGACGAGCACGCCCTCGAGCGCGGCTGCGCGAGTGCCGCCCGTGGTGACGTCTGCAATGCTGGCGACGGTAGGCACGGGAGCCGCTTCGACGAGGCTGCTCGAGATGGCCGAAGCCGTGAGGTTGGTGAGCTGCCGCTGACCACCGACATCGCTCACGGTGCCGTCGACGTCGACGCGATTGCCCACCGCGATGCTGGTGAGGAAGGTCGACGGGCTCCCGGTGCTGACGAAGAGGCCTGAGAAGTCGGCGCCCGAATACGCGGGGTCACCCGTCTTCGACTGCACGAAGAAGCCAGTCGAGCTCTTGGCCGTGACGAGCACGTTGTCGAGCGCGACGACGGTGCCGAGCGGTACGGAGCCGTTCTTGATGGCGTAGATGGTGCTCGGACAGCCCGCGGTGCCGGGGTTCGCGGCCATCGGGCAGAAGTCACACGCGTCACCCTTGAGATCGCCATCGCTGTCGGCCTGGTTGGCGTTGGCGACCAGCGGGCAGTTGTCGAGCGCGTTGGCGACTCCGTCACCGTCACGATCGCTCGGCGTCGGTGCGGGGCAGGTCGTGGCGTTCGGCAGCAGCGGGCACACGTCACACGCGTCGGGCACCATGTCTCCGTCGGAGTCAGGGTGAACGCCGTTGTCGAGCGGACGGAGCGGGTTGAAGACGGTTGGGCACGCGTCGACCGTGTCGCCGATGCCGTCACCGTCGGAGTCGGTCATCGTGATCGCGCCCGTGTAGATCGTCGAACTGGCGACACTGACCGGGCGGCTCGGCGTGCAGGTGGGCTCGAGCGCGGGAGCGCCGCATTCGAAGGCGGGCAGGGCTCCGGCTCCGGCCGCGGTCTGGGCCTGAGCGAAGGTGAAGCTGGTCTCGGCCTGAACGCACAGGTTCTTCGGGCGGCCGCAGACGTTGAGCAGCTCGCAGCCCGAGAGGCGAAGCACCGAGACGAGCGACGTGTCTCCGTAGACGACGATGCCTCCGCGAATCACGAGCGCAACGTCTTCAGGTTGAGCGGCGATCACCGCGCGGTAGCCGGTGCGGACTCGGCCGTCGAAGATGGCGATGTCGGCGAGGCGGCCCGGCGCGAGTGCTCCGAGCGAGGTGCCGACGCCCGCGACCTCGGCGGCGTTCGCGGTGACCGCGTTCCACAGCTGTTGATCGGTCAGCGCGTTCGAGAAGTAGAGCGAGTTCAGGCGATCGGCGCAGGCGAGCTCACGCAACAGGTTCGTCGAGCCCGTCACCGTCCAATCGGTGCCGAGGGCCAGCCGCACGCCCAGCCGGTTCGCGACGGGCAGCGGAATCGTGTTGCCGTAGGTCGCGATGTTGGAGCGGGGCGACCAGATCAACGACGTGTCGGTCGCCGCGAGCTGGGCCAGATCGTTGGCGCGGAGTGCGAGGCCCATCGCGAAGCTGGTCTTCGCTCCGAGCAGGTTGTTCGAGGTGCCCGGCATCATGGTGTCGTAGGTCGTCGACGACATGCAGAGGAACTCGTTGCGCGCGACGGAGTCGATGCCCTCGGCGGTGTGGGCCAGGTAGGCAGAGGCGGTCGCGAAGGCGGCGGTCGTGTCGGCCACGCCGCCGTAGTCGCAGTCAGCCGTGCGCTGAGTTCCAGCGGAGTCAGCCAGCGGGAACGACGAGGTCACTGCGGCAGCGCCACCAGCACCTTCTCGAAGGGTCGAGTCGAGGTTGCGCGTGAGCCCTGCGACACCCGCTGAACCGAGCGTGCTCGTGGTGCCGGCCATGATGGCGCGCACCTCACTCCAACGGACGGCGTCGGTGCTGCCGGGGGGCGCGGCGAGCGGGGTGTGCATTCGCGCGCCCGTGCGCCAGTCGTGACGCTGCTCGTAGCGCTCGCCAGTCTCGGTGCGCGGCGGGAGTGCGTTGAAGTTGTGGTGCACGTGCGAGTCGATGAGCCCCGGCGAGATGACGGCCTGGGGGCAGGCGATGATGAGCTGACCGCCGTCGGCGCAGTTCGTCCCCACGCAGGAGATGAGGCCGCCCGGTTCGAGCGCAACCTGCCCGTTGGCGACGATTCCCGTGGGCGTGAGCACGGTGCCGGTGAGCAGACGGCGTGAGCCCGAGCCGGAGATCGTGCAGAGCGGCGTTCCACCGTCAGCGGCGGAACCTCCAGCTGCTGAACCACCTGCAGTCGAGCCACCGCCCGCTCCGCCAGCCGTCGAGCCGCCACCCGCTGAGCCGCCCGCTGCGGAGCCGCCCGCCGTCGAACCACCAGCCGTGGAGCCGCCTGCCGTCGAACCGCCAGCCGGGGAGCCGCCCGCCGTCGAGCCGCCCGCCGTGGAGCCGCCAGCCGTCGAGCCGCCAGCCGTGGAGCCGCCTG
>JAACJQ010000150.1 GCA_016879935.1 Archangiaceae bacterium
GCTCACGCGTGAGCTCCACCAGAGCTGGTCTGGTGCCGGTGGCGTCGCCGTCGGGGGTGCGATCTTCGAGTGGTGCGACGAATGGTGGAAGGACGGCAATGGTCGCGCCGATCGCCACGACGTCGGCGGCATCGCGCCTGGTGGCGGGCCGTACCCCGATCGCACCTTCAACGAAGAGTGGTGGGGCCTGGTCGACATCGATCGCACCCCGCGGCAGGCGTTGGGTGCCGTTCGCCGCGGGTGGGGCCTCCAGGAAACTCAGCGACGCACGGTCGACGGGCTGAGCGCGGTCTGCACTTCACCCAGCTTGCCGGCCATCTTCTGCCGCTCGATGGTGCGCTGCCGACGCTCCATCGCGTCTTGCAGGGCCTGGGCGACGAGGTCGAGCGACTTGAACGGCTTGCCGACGTACCCATCGAGCGACGCCAGCCTGCCGAGCGCGCCTTCGGGGTACGCCGTCATCAGCACGATGGCCGTCGTCGGCGCCTTCAGCGACAGCGCGTCGATCAGCTCGAGGCCGGTCGCACCCTTGAGGTTCTTGTCGGTGAGCACCACGGAGTAGGTGGTCGCCTCGATGGCCGCGATCGCCTCGGTGAGCGTGGTGGCGCCGTCGACGAGAAAGCCACGGGAGCGCATCGAGATGCCGATCAGCTTCACGATCTCGGCGTCGTCGTCGACGACCAGCAATCTGGGAGGCATCGAACCGGGCACGGGAAACACCGATGTAGCAACCAACGGCCCGCTCCCTCAATGGGGTCAGGTCCACTTCAGGGTGGCGCGTTGGGCCCAATACGTTTCAGGAGCGAGCGTCAGGTCGACCAGACTCCCTGGCGATACCTTCAGCTCCCGGGCCGTGAGGTTCGAGCCGACCTGGGTCACCGTGGCGGCGCCGCTCAAGACCACGTCGACGAAGGGTTGGGCCAGCACGATGGCCAGCGCGAGCGCGTCGGGCGTGGTGCCGAGCGTGGCCGCTTCGTCCTTCACCGGCTGCACGTCTCCACGCGCCGAGAGGCGGCCGTTGGCGAGGCCTTCTTTGACGATGACGAGCAGCCCGGCGTCGTGGGCGCGCTGGAGGGCGGGCCCGGCCGATCGTTCGAGCACGTTCCACGTGGCCTGCACCGAGCCGAAGAGCCGCGCGCCGCCACGCTCGAGCCGGAGCAGTGCGTCGATCAGCTCGGCCTGACGTGCGCCCGAGACCGAGGCCCCGACGACGACTCCGGCGTCTCGCAGGCGGGCGAGGCGATCGTGCAGCGCCGCGTCGACCAGCGCCGGGCTGTCGGGGGTGACGGAGTGAATCTGGTACACGCGCAGCGCTTCACCGAGCAGCTGCTGGCTCTGCGCCCACTGCGCCTCGAAGTGCGCCAGCGAGTGGTCCTTCACCTCGTGCACGTCGGCGGTGCGCTGCCAGTTCGCCGTGTAGCGGTAGCCCCACTTCGACGAGACGGTGGCGCCGCGATGCCCACGCGCGCCGAGCCACGCCGCCAGAAACGCCTCGCCTCTTCCGTACGAGCGCGCGGTGTCGAAGTGCCGAACGCCGAGCCGCCACGCCTCGTCGAGCACCTCGAAGGCTGCGCGCTGCATGCCCGCTTCGGATCCGTCGACCACGTCTTCCGAGTGCCCGACCGTCATGTACCCGGGCCGGCCGAGGGCCGCGAGGCCCAGCCCCATCGTCGCCACGATCACTCCCGGGTGAGAATCTCGGCGCCCGTCTCGGTGACGAGAATGGTGTGCTCGAACTGGGCGGTGCGGCGAAGGTCTTTCGTCACCACCGTCCACCCGTCTTCCCAGTGCGCCTCTTCCCAGGTGCCAAGCGTGATCATCGGCTCGATGGTGAAGGTCATGCCGGGCTCCATGCGCGTCGTGGAGCGGGCGTCGAAGTAGTGCGGAATCTGCAGGTTGGTGTGGAACACGTCACCGATGCCGTGGCCGCAGTAGCTGCGCACGACGCCGTAGCCGAACGCGTCGGCATGCAGCTCGATGGCGCGGCCGATGTCGCTGATGGGCCGGCCCGGCTTCACGGCTTCGATGCCCTTCATGAGGCACTCGTGCGTCACCTTCACGAGCTGGCGCGACTCGGCGTCGACGTTCTCTCCGACGAGGAAGGTGGCGTTGCAGTCACCGTGCATGCCGTCGAGGAAGACGGTGATGTCGAGGTTGACGATGTCGCCGTCGAGCAGCGTGCGGTCGTCGGGGATGCCGTGACAGATGACCTCGTTCACCGAGCTGCAGATCGACTTGGGGAAGCCGCGGTAGTTCAGCGGGCTCGGGTAGCCGCCGAGCGAGACGATGAGATCGTGCGAGAACGCGTCGATGGCGTCGGTGGTGACGCCGGGCTTCACCTGCTCTCCCGACTTGCGCATCACCTCGGCGGCCGCGCGGCAGGCGCGTCGCATTCGCACGAGCTCTTCGGGCGTGCGCACGTTGCGACCCGAGCCACGGCTGGGCATGCCCGTGTCGGCATAGTCGGGCCGCCGAATGGTGATGGGCACCTCGCGCTTCGGAGAGATGGCGCCCCCGACGACGCGGTGGGCCTCGAGGCGTTTGCGCTCGTCCTTCAGGTAGGCCTGGTCGGCGTCCTTGTGGCACTTCTTGTACTTGTCGCCCGAGCCGCACCAGCAGGCATCGGCGGGGCGCGGCAACTTGTTGGGCGGGCGAACCGGCAAGCTCGCCTTGCCAGACGATGATGGAGACGCGGTGACGTTCACGGGGGTCCCTTCGAGGCGAAGTGTCGCTCGATTCGGCTCAAGGCGTCGAGCATGCGCGGGCGGTTCACACGCCCTTCGGTGGCCTCGCCCAGCGCCAGCAGCTGCTCGGAGATGAAACGGCTCAGAAAGAGAATCATCGGCTTGTCGGCGGGTGACAGACCCACCTCGAGGTGTCGTTGGTTCCGCCAGTAATCGTCGATGGCCTCGAAGTCACGCGACAGGTCCCACCGCGTGAGCCGGAAGGCCTGGGAGAACAGTCGATCGTCAGGCCGCTCTGGCCGTTCGGTGAGCAGCTTCTCGAGCGAGGCCCCCGTCTGCGGGTCGAACTCGTCGACGCGCGGAGGCCAGGTGCGAAGATCGGCCGTGAAGAGGCGAGAGACCTCTTCGAGCAGGTGCTCGATCACCGGAATCGGCTTCTGCTCGAGAATGAGATCCCACCGGGTCGGCTGCACGCGGCCCGTTTAGGGGAATCAGCGCAGCGGCACCAGCCGGCGGGGCTTCGGCTCGGCAGGAACGGGCAGGCCGTAGCCGGTGAACAACTCGCGCCGCACCACCTGGTACACGCTGCGGCTGGTCACGAACTCGCGGTGCTTCACGTCGGCGATCTCGATGTTGCGCACGTTGGGCGCGTCGAACTCGTTCTCGACCAGGCACGAGGGGAACGGGTTCACGTGGTCCGTCTTCGAGAAGATGCTGGTGAGGTTCACGTCGCGGGGGAACGCGCCCATCTTGAGCCGCCGAATGAAGGGAGACATCGGCGTGAGCTGCCAGATGCTGCGCGAGATGAGGCCGTGGGTGACGACGCCGAAGTACGCGGTCGGCGAGCCGTTGTGCGGGCTCCCGAGGGTGATGAGGTTCTTCACCCGTTTGTCGCCGCCGAGGCGCTTCACGTAATACGTGCCGATGATGCCGCCCTTGGAGTGCCCGATGATCGAGAGCGGGCCCATGTTCGGGTAGCGCTGGTAGAGCCGCTCGATCTTGCCGCGCACCTTCTCGGCCGTCTCGTCGATGGCGTTGGTGTTGAAGGCGTCTTTCCAGCCGCCGAGGTTGATGCTCCAGACGCAGAACTGATCGCGGCGCAGGCGGTGCTCGAGCACCTCGAACACGCGGCGGGTCGACATGAAACCGTAGAGGAGCAGCACCGGCCGCGGGCAGTTCGTGAAGTCGGTGCGCCGCTTGACCGTGTTGGTCGCGTCGAGGTCGAAGTACCCCTTGAGGTACTCCGCCTGCCGCTTCAGCTGTCGAAACCGCAGTCGCAGATCCAGCATCTGCCCACCCACTTCCAGACCGGCCGGTCACCACAAGTGTAGCGATGGGTTCGAGTTGGCGCGAGTCACGCTTCTGGCGGAGCTGGGCCTACATCCCCGCTCGATCCAGTGGGGGAAGATCAGGCCTCGCCGGGGTCGACGCGTTTCGCCGTGCCGACGAGCACTTCGGCGAGCGCTTCGACGATGGGCAGGCCGGGGTGGCGCTGGAGCCAATAGAACTCCCCGCCCGCGTTGATCTCGAGGAACACCGTGCGACCGTCGGGCGTGACGACGAAGTCGGCCGCCGCGTAGTTGAGCCCGAACCACTTCGTGAGCTTCAGCAGCCCGCGCTCGACGGGCCTGGGCAGCTCGTACTTCCACCACGCGTCGAGCAGCGTCATGCCCTCTTTGCGCCAGTCGAGCTTCGCGCCGTCGAGCGCCTGCGAGTCGACCGCCGCGGTGAAGACCCGATTGCCGACGACGGTGGCGCGCAGCTCGATGCGTTTCTCGAGCTTCTCTTGAAACGTCATCGGCGAGAGCGCGAGCCCTTCGAGGTTCTCGAGATCGTCGGGGCTGAGCGTGTTCGTGAACACGACGTTCTCGACGCCCTCGCGCCAGATGGCGAAGGAGTGCTGCATCTTGGTGATGATCGGCCCCTTCACGCGCTGCGCGAACCGCCGCACGTCCTCGGGGAAGTTGCTGAACAGCGTCTGGGGAATGTCGAGCCCGAACTCGCGGGCCTTTCGCAGCTGCAGCTCCTTGTGATCGCAGCGCCTCACCGCGCGCAAGGTGTCGAGCTGAAAGCAGCGGCAGGCGGCGATGGTGCCGTAGAGCTGGCGGCGGCTCTCGTCGAGGCAGGCGGCGCGCATGTCGCCCAGACTGTCGGGCAGGCGGCCACCGGCGAGAAATCGGCGGTACCAGATGGCGTGCAGCTTCTCGAGATCGACCGGCCCATCGGCGGTGTGCAGCACCCGCTTCGTGCGCGTGCGGGTGACCTCGGTCGAGAGGCCCACCGAGGTCGGGTAGTGATCGGTGTCGAAGCGAACGCCCTTCGCGCGGTGCTTCTTCAGCGCGTGGCGAACCAGCTCGACGCTCTCGTTGTCGTCACTGCGCGTCACCAGCAACACGTTCACGGTCGTCGTGCTCCCTGAATCAAGGCGCGCGCGAAGGCGCCCGAGATGTCGTAGCCCAGGTCGCGCTCGAGCCAGCCCCATTCTCCAGCGGGGTTCACCTCGAGGAAGACGTGGCGGCCGTCGGGCGTGACGATGAAGTCGAGCGCGCCACTCATGAGACCAAGGCGCTTCATGAGCCGGAAGATGCGTGCGCGGAGCGGGGCGGGAAGGGTGGCGCGCTCCCACTTCACGCCCTCCTTCGCGTCGAGCTGGCGCCAGTCGATGCGGCCGCGGCTGGTCTTCGAGGCATCGATGCTCGCGGTGAAGATCTCGCTGCCGACGACGACGACGCGCAGCTCGTGGGCCTTCTCGACGAGCGGCTGGAAGATCTGCGGCGCGTACTTGATGCGGTGGAGCTGCGCGAAGGCACCGTCGTCGAGCTGCGACGTGTAGAAGAACCGATCGGCCTGCATCGCGTACGAGAGCGGCACGAGCAGCTTGGTGACGAGCCGCGGCTCCCGTGCGCGCAGCCGTTCGACCCAGCCGGGGCTGTTGGTGATGGTGGTGTCGGGAAGGTCGAAGCCCAATTCGTGCGCGACCCGAAGCTGCAGCACCTTCGACTCCGCGCGCATCGCCGGCTCGAGCGCGTTCACCCAGTGGCAGTCGGTGAGGTGCACGAGCGTGTCTTGCAGGGCCGTGCGCGAGGCCTCGACGCAGGCGTCACGATCGTCGGGAGCCATCGACGCCGGAAGCTGCGGCATCC
>JAACJQ010000151.1 GCA_016879935.1 Archangiaceae bacterium
GAAGATGACGGCGACGCCGGACGGCTCGACGCCCAACACCGGCCGCGCCTGCAGCATCGGCGGCCTCGATGCCTCCATCGCCGGGCTCGGCCTCGCGATGCTGACGCTCATCCGCCGCCGTCGCAGCTAATCGCAAAGGGGAATGCTGCGCTGAAGCTGACGTCGTGACCCACCGCTGCACCAGTAGCGTCATCCGGTGAGTCCACAGCGGAAGTGAGCGACGTCGGCAGTCAGCTCCAGCCACAGAAGTTCGCCGGCCCGGCCAGTCTCTCGAGACTCGCCGGGCCGGTTCGTTTTTGAGGGTACGCTCGTACGCCATGCCGTTGGTCACCCGTCGCAACCTCATCGTGCTGGCCTCGGGCGCGGCACTCTTCAGCGGGTTCCGTTATGGGCACGCCAGGCTCGCACGACCTGCTTCGCCATCAGGCCCACTCTCGAGCGAGGCACAGGCGCTGGTGACGAAGGCGTGGGAAGGGCTCGACCCGAAGCGGGTGCTCGACACGCACGTTCACGTGGTGGGCGTCGGAACCGGCGGCACGGGCTGCTCCGTCGGCCAGCGAATGCAGTCGATGTCGAACCCGGGCGAGTACTTCAAGTTCAGCATCTACCTCAGCGCGTCGGGCATCACCGACCTGAGCCGCGCAGACCAGCAATACGTCGAGCGCCTGAGTGGCCTCGTCAGCGGGCAAAAGCCCCACGGGCGGCTGTTGCTCTTCTCTTTCGACCGCGCGCACGACGAGAGCGGCGCGCCCCTGCCCGACGACACCGAGTTCTACACGCCAGTCGACTACGTCGCAGGCCTGGCGAAGGAGCGCCCGGACCTCTTCGTGCCTTGCGCCTCCGTGCACCCGTACCGCGCCGACGCGCTCGAGGCGCTCGAGCACGCCGCGTCGCTGGGCTGCATCGCGGTGAAGTGGTTGCCGAACGCGATGAACATCGACCCGTCGAGCGCACGTTGTGACGCGTTCTACGAGGCGATGAAGCGGCTCGGGCTCACGCTCATCACGCACGCGGGTGAAGAGAAGGCGGTGCACTCCGAAGAGCGCCAACGCCTGGGCAACCCGCTGCTGCTCCGGCGGCCGCTCGACCACGGCTTGAAGACCATCGTCGCCCACTGCGCCTCGCTCGGGCAGAACCCCGACCTCGACGCCCCCGGCCAGCCGTGGGTCGACAACTTCGACCTCTTCATGCGCCTCATCAGAGAGCCGAAGTGGAAGGGCGTGCTCTTCGGAGAGACCTCGGCCCTGGCCCTGGTGAACCGCGTCGGCCGGCCGCTCGAGACGGTGTTGAAAGACGAGGCGCTCGAGGGGCGCCTGGTGAACGGCTCCGACTACCCGTTGCCAGCCATCAATGCGCTGCAGCAGACCGGCGCGATCGTGAAGGCCGGCTTCCTCACCGAAGACGAGCGCGCGCTGCTGAACGAAATCGACCGCCACGACCCGCTGCTGTTCGACTTCGTGATGAAGCGAACCGTGCGGCTCAAGACGGCCGAGAAGGAGTTCCGGCTGCCCGACCGCGTGTTCATGCCGGGCAGCGACATCTTCCCCAGACTCGCAGCGGGGTGATGATCGAGGTCTGCCGGCGGTGGCGCGCGTCGGACTCCGCGCTTCCGCCACGATACCGCAGTCGCTCGAACCTGCGACCGGGGTCGCAATTGGTCTTCAGCGCGCTCTTGCAGGCTCGCGAGTTCGTTCGAGCGGGCTGGTGGCGCCGTTGTTGCGATGGCTCGGGCCATGACCGAACCCAACGTGACGAAGCGTGTGCTGCTGGTGCTGCTCCTGGCTCTTCCGCTGCTGACGGGCGCGTCGGGGCAGGGCTGTGGAGGCGAAGACTCCTCCGTCGTGAAACAGGACAGAATCTTCACGCAGTACTGGTTGTTCTACGACGCCAACACCGACATCACGTACGCGCGGGCGACGTTCAGGCTGGGCCATGCGCTCGGCACGCTGCTCGAGCTGACCGACCCTGCGAAGGTGACGTTCAACGAGAAGCCGCTCTCGTACAAGAGCGTGCCCGGGTGGCACGAAGCCGAGTTTCCCGGACGGGTGACGGGCGCGTTCGTGTACTCGAACGTCGACGGGCAGCGGTTCACCGTGCAGGTGGCAGCGCTGCCCGAGGCGACGGTGCAGGAGGCCCTCACGATTCCCGCTGGCAAGGCGTACTCGTTCACCTGGAAGGGCCCGCCCATCGCGAAGGACGAGCGGCTCGAGGTCATCGTCACGGGCGAGAACAAGCTCGACTTCTCCATTGTCGAGCAGCGAGGCGTGGGCGCGACCGACGTCGTCCTCGGCGCCGACAAGACGCGTCGCTTCAATGCGCAGGGCTGGCTCGGGGTGCGGCGCACGCAGGAGTCGACGCCGAAAGAGGCGCCCGACGCGGGCGGCATGGTGTGGGCGACGAGTCAGCCAAAAGATGCGCGCGTCACGTGGGGCAGCAGCGGCGACGGCGGCATGTGAGCTCGCGTCGTCCCGAGGAGTCGGTCGCGGTGAGCTTCGGAAGCACGCCAGCCGTCAGCGCGGGCCGAACGACGACAACGCGAAGAACGCGCGAATCTTGTCGTTCGTCTCACGCAGGCGCGCCGACAACGTGCGCACGAACGTCCACAGCAGCACGCTCGCCAGCTCTTTGTCGGTGAACATCACCTGGTCGAGCTTGTCGCGAGACAGCTCGTACAGCTCGCACGACGTGTGCGCGATGGCGTCAGCGCTGCGCGGCCCATCTTCGATGAGCGACATCTCTCCGAAGTACTGGCCCTTCTCGAGAATCGCGAGCGCCTCTTCACCGATGCCGGGCACCATCTTCGAGATGCGCACCTTGCCGTCGGTGATGAGGAACATCGACGTGCCCGGCTCGCCCTCGCGGAAGATGTGCGAGCTGCCCGGGAAGTCGACCTTCTTCAGCGCCGCCATCAGCTTGCGCAGCTGCGCCGAGGTCAGCCCTTCGAACAGCGGCACTTTCCGGAGGAATTCGACGTCCATCGACCATGGTTCGTAGCAGACTTGAAACCGTTGTCCCGATTTGCGCATCTCACGCGGGCAACGACCGGCCGAACGCCGCCGCCAGGAACCAGGAGCATCACGTGGACACGAACAAGATCACCATCATCGGCTCGGGCCCGGCCGGTTACACCGCAGCCATCTACGCCGCGCGCGCCGGCCTCAAGCCCGTGATGTTCGCTGGAGGCCCTTCGGAGCACGACTCCCGTCGCGTGCCGGGCGGCCAGCTGATGATCACCACCGAAGTCGAGAACTACCCCGGCTTTCCGGAGGGGGTGACGGGGCCCGAGTTGATGGAGCGCTTCCAGAAGCAGGCCGAGCGTTTCGGCACCGTCATTCACATGGAGAACGTGCTCTCGGTCGACTTCTCGAAGCGCCCGTTTCACATCAAGGGCGAATCGAAGGAGTGCCTGTCTGAGACGGTCATCATCGCGACGGGCGCCTCGGCGAAGTGGCTCAACACGAAGGGCGAGAACGAGTTCATGAACCGCGGCGTGTCGGCCTGCGCGACCTGCGACGGCTTCTTCTTCAAGAACGTCGACGTGATGGTGGTGGGTGGCGGTGACACGGCGATGGAAGAGGCGACGTATCTCGCCAAGCTCTGCGCGTCGGTCACCGTGGTGCACCGCCGAGACACGCTGCGCGCGTCGAAGATCATGCAGCAGCGGGCGCTCAACAACCCGAAGATCAAGTTCCTCTGGGACTCGGCCATCGAAGAGGTCGTCGGCGACCAGAAGGGTGTGACGGGCGCGGTGGTGAAGAACCTCAAGACCGGCGACTCGAAGCTGGTGCCGACGAAGGGCGTGTTCGTCGCCATCGGCCACAAGCCCGCGACGGAGCTCTTCGAGAAGACGCTCAAGCTGCAGGACAACGGCTATCTCTGGGTGCACCCCGGTACGACGCGCACGAGCGTCGAGGGTGTGTTCGCCTGCGGCGACGTGAGCGATGCAACCTTCCGTCAGGCCATCACCGCCGCGGGCACGGGCTGCATGTCGGCCATCGAAGCCGAGCGGTGGATGATCGAGCAGGGCGTCTGACTCACGCCGAATCGATGCCGCGGTAGATGCCGCGCGAGACGATCCACGGGAACAGCACGTTTCGAACCCAGAACGGCGCGAAGCGAAACGCGAAGCCGTTGGGCGCGAAGACGCGGAGCCCGTCGCGCTGAATGCCGAGCACGGAGCCCCACCGATGGGCGGTGGGGCGGAACGACTTCAGGCCGGTGCGCTGCCCCGCGAGCAGCCGTCGAACGTTGTGGGCGACGACTCCGTACCCGCCGTTGCGCGCCGAGCTGCGGTTGGGGTCGGTGGCGGCGGCGTCACCCACCGCGAAGACGTTCGTCGTGTCTCGCACGCGCAGGTGTTCGTCGACCCGAATGAAGCCGCGTTCGTCGAGCAGCTGAGGTGGAACGAACGACGTGTTCGGCCGGGTCTGCCCGACCGCCCAGAGTGTCACCTCGACGTCGAGCGGCGGGCGACCATCGCTGAACGAGACGGCACCACGGGTGAGCCGATCGAACGTGAACCCGGGTGGAGGCAGGGCGCGATGACCGGGCAGCAGCTCGACCCCCTGTGCGAGGAGTCGGGCGCGCACGGCGGCGCGAACACGCGGGTGATAGCCGGGCAGCTGCTCGTCCTGGCTGAAGGCGAGCACGACCCGCGTGGCGCCATGCGCTTCTTTCAGATTCGAGGCCGCGCTCACGCCAGTCGCGCCGCCGCCGATGACCGCGATGGACTTTGCCGATGCGAGCTCGCTGGCGAGCGTGTCGATGCCGGTGTCGACGGCTTCGCGTGTCTCGAGGGTCGGGGTGCGCCAGAACCCGTTGGTGACTCCGGGCGCGAGCACGAGGGCGTCCCAGGTGATCGTCTCGATTGCGCCGTCGGCGGCACGCACGGTGACAGCGTTTTGGGAGAGGTCGAGCTGCTGCACGAGGCCGTGTCGAACCTGAACCCCACGCAGCGCCCGGTATCGCCGGAAGTCGACGAGGTAATGCGCTCTCCAGACGTCGGGGCGGGCGACGCGCATGCCGAGCTCCTGGCCGCTGACGAGCGCGGGCTTGGGCGTGATGCCCACCACCTCGGCGGCGTTCGCGACGCCCATCGCGACGAGCAGGCCCGTGTCTCCCAGCCCTGCAATCACGACCCGCTTCATCAGGGCGAGACGTCGTACTTCTGCACGGCGTCGAGCAGCAGCGGCTGGCCGTTGACGAGGACCTGACCAAAGCCCGCGTCGGCCGAGGCGCAGCGGTGACCAGTGGCTTGCCCCGAGAAGAACAGCTCGACGGAGACGCGGCGGCGGTCAGCGGAGATTGACCCGCGGCCCTCGTCGATGAACGAGCCGTAGTTCAGCGTGAGGTCGAAGCAGTCGGCGTTGCCGCGCACGTTCGCGACCGTGGTGCTGAGGGTCGTGAAGCCGATCGGCGACCCGCCGGCCTGGTTGATGTTGCAGAAGCCACGAGTGCCGGTCGTGGGAACTCCGGCGTCCGTCGTCCAGGCGCCAGGCGTGATGGTGGTGGAGAACGTGCTGCCCGAGATGACGTTGACCAGGCGCTGGTAGCACTGCGTGCTGGCTCCGAAATACAGGTTGCGGTCGTAGCCGTGCGGCGCTGCGGGAATGTCGCTGCCCTGCATGGTGAGCGTCTTGCCGTCGAGGAACGCGAGAATACGCGCCGGCGTGTCGAGCAAGGTGCTGCCGCCGGCCGTTCCACCAGCGGTCGCCGTTCCACCAGCGGTCGCCGTTCCACCTGCGGTCGCGGTTCCACCAGCGGTCGCGGTTCCACCTGCGGTCGCCGTTCCACCAGCGCTCGCGGTTCCACCAGCGGTCGCCGCTCCACCAGCGGTCGCCGCTCCACCAGCAGTCGCCGCTCCACCAGCGGTCGCCGTTCCACCAGCGCTCGCGGTTCCACCTGCAGTCGCGGTTCCTCCAGCGGTCGCCGTTCCGCCGCCAGTTCCCGAGGAGCCACCGCCGGTGGTGCCCACCGTCGACATGCAGGCTCCGGCAACGCACGACTGGGTGACGCTGCAGACCTGGCAGGCCGCTCCGCGTGCTCCGCAGCTCGTGCTGCCGCTGCCGCTCTGGCAGACGCCCGACGAGTCACAGCAGCCGGTGGAGCAGGTCGATGCAGAACACTGGCGGTTCGCCGTTCCGCAACCGACGAACGAGAGCGCGAGGAGACTGCAGAGCAGAGTTGAGCGCATGCTTCAGGGACCCTGCAGAGACGTCGCGCAGGGCTGGCTCAGCGCTTCGGTGAGCGACAAGCACTGCAGGAAGCCCGACATCGCCGCCGACTCGTTCCCCGCGGTGCACACGGGAGCACTCTCGAGGCACATCGCGATCTGGTTCAGGTAGCCGCGGTCGGTCTCGGTGCAGATGTTCCAGGTCGCGTCGCAGGCCGAGGCGTTGAAGCCAGGCGTGAGTGTGGTGCCACCGCTCTGGCAAGACGAGCGACCGGCGAAGAACCGCGTCTGCGCCGCCAGCAGCCGATTGCAGAACACGCTGCTGCCCGCCGTGCCGCCGCCAGTGCCCGAGGTGCCGCCGCCAGTGCCCGAGGTGCCGCCGCCAGTGCCCGAGGTGCCGCCGCCGGTGCCCGAGGTGCCGCCGCCGGTGCCCGAGGTGCCGCCGCCAGTGCCCGAGGTGCCGCCGCCGGTGCCCGACGTGCCGCCTGCCTGTGCCGAGCCGCCTGCCTGTGCCGAGCCGCCGCCCGTCCCCGACGTACCGCCACCGGAGCCGCTGATGTTCTGCATGCAGGCTCCCGCGACGCACGAGGCCGTCACGCCGCACGCGGTGCAGGCCGTTCCCTTCGAGCCGCAGGCCGACGCCGAGCTGCCCGATTGACACAGCCCGCTCGAGTCACAGCAGCCCGTGGGGCACGTGGTGGCGGTGCACTTTGGCGCCGTTCCGCACGAGACCAGCGAAGCGAAGATGAAGCCGATGGCGAGACCGACGACGAGAACGGGAGTGCGCATGGCGTCGCGCCATAGGTGGTTTCCACCACCGCCTCAACCTCGCACGGTCGAACGTTCGCAATCGATGGTCAGCGCGTCGGCGGGGGCGACTGGGGCCCCGGCACGAACCCCGGCTGCGGGCCCTTCGCCTCGAGCGTCGGCGCCTTCGGGTCGACGACCACCTTCCCGAGCCCGTCGTCGTCGAGCTTGAAGCGCGCTTCGGCTTTGAGCTTCTCGAGCAGCGCGCGGTAGCGCTCCTGGCGGGTCTCGTTGAGCAGCACCTGACGAATCGACGCGCTCGCCTGCTCGAGCGACAGATTGAGCGCCTGCTGACGGCCCTGCAGCTTGATGACGTGCAGCGCCTTCGCGGTCTCGACCAGCTCGGGTGCGACGTCGCCGATGCGCTCCAGCTTCTCGCTCGCCGCCTTCACCTCTGGCCCGAGTCTCGTGACGAGCTCCTCGTCGGAGAGGAAGCGCAGGTCGCCATCGAGCACCTTCGTCGACGGGTCTTCGGAGTTCTCACGCGCGAGCTTGCCGAAGCCGGCGTAGTCCATCGGGGCCAGCGCCTTCGCCTGCGTCAGCACCTCCATGGCCTGGGCGCGGTGCTCCTTCGAGAACGCCACGTGTGCGAGCCGCGTCATCGCGGGCTTCACGTAGTCGTCGTGGTGCGCGTCGTAATACTGCTTCACCTGGCCATCGCTGATGGCCTCGGCGCGTTCGTCGAGCTCCTGCTTGAGCAGCTCCTGCACCATGACGCGCTTTGCGGCCTCGACGACGTCGGGGTCGTTCTGCAAACCGCGGCGAATCGCTTCTTGCGAGAGCAGCTCGAAGCGCGCGAGGCCCTCGACGTAGTCGCGGCGCTGCTCGAGCGTCTGGTAGCGGGCGCGCGCGTAGGGGTTCATCTCGGCGAAGCGCTGGTTGAGTTCGGCGATGGTGATGGTGTCGCCCGCGAAGGTGGCCGCAGCGGGGCCCTGGTTCGTGCCCGGAGGCGTGGCGCGGCGGAAATCGACCGGCGTGCCGGCGGGCTTCGAACAGGCACAGAGAATGACGAGCGCGAGCGGCAACCGTCGGAGCATGGGCGCGAGGTAGCACACCGGCGGCTCTCGTCGCGCTGATGACCGGGGCCGGCCCGTGCGCGCGCCGCGGCAACGGCCCGTGCTCGATGCTGGAGTGCGGTGACTGGTTGTGCTTTTGCTGGCCGCATGAGCCGGCTGCCCGTGGTCCTCGCGCTGATCAGCACCTCGGTGTTCGCGCAGGTGCCCGCCTCCGACCTCGAGCAGGTGTGGCTCGAGCCGGGCGGCCGGGGCTCCTTGTGGGTCGGCAACGGCCAGACGCTCAAGGGCGGCCAGTTTCGCGGCGGCGCCTCGCTCACGTTCGGCTACGCGCCGATGCGCTCGACGAACAACCGCGCGCTCGTCTCCGACCGCTTCGGCCTGCAGGTGTTCGGCGCGCTCGGCCTCTTCGACTGGCTCGAGGTGTCGGCCGTCATTCCCGCGACGATGTACCAGCGCGGCTCCACCGAGCTGCCCGTCTCGCAAGCGGGCTTGAGCAACCCGTGGGTGAACGTTCGCATCCCCATCTGGACGGACGCGACGAAGCCGCTGCTGCTCTCGGCGGGCCTCGGCGTCGGCATTCCCGTCGGCACGGGCGCGTCGCTCGGCAACGGCGGCATCGAGTTCGCGCCGCGCATCACCGCTGGCCACGTGTTTCGTGAGCTGCAGTTCGGTGTCGAGCTCGCGGGCGTGCTGCGGCCCACCGTCGACTACTCCGCGCTGACGGGCAACGCGCTCGACACCAACGGCTCGCAGGTCTCGCTCTCGGCGATGATGACGTCGGTCTCGCTCGACGGGCCACGCGGAGAAGGCTCCCTTCGCGTCTTCACGCCGCTCACCGGCAACCGCATCGGCGTGGAGGCACTCGTCGGCGTGCGCTGGCTCGTCGGAGACGTCGAGCTGTTCGCCGCCGCAGGCCCCGGCCTCTGGGGAGAGCCGACGACGCCGCAGGCCCGTGCGTACCTCGGCGCTGCCTTCTCGAACGCGAAGCCCACGCGCCCCGCCTGCATCGAAGGCCTGCCGTACGAGCTCGCCGAGTGCCCCGACCTCGACCGCGACGGCGACCGCGTGCCCAACTCACGCGACGAAGCACCGCTCGAGGCCGAAGACCGAGACGGCTTTCAAGACGACGACGGCAAGCCCGACCTCGACAACGACGCCGACCAGGTGCCGGACGCGAAGGACCGCTGCATGAACGAGCGTGGGCCGGCCGAGAACGAGGGCTGCCCCGACCTCGATGGCGACGCCGATGGCCTCATCGACCGCAAAGACAAGTGCCCCACCCAGCTCGGCATCGTCGAGAACGAAGGCTGCCCCGACGTCGATTCCGACGTCGACGGCATCGTCGACCGGCTCGACCGCTGCCCAACCGTCACCGGCGCGACCGAGAACGGCGGTTGCCCGTGGCCCGACAGTGATGGCGACGGCGTCGTCGACCGCGAAGACAACTGCCCGAAGGACTCCGGCACGCGCCTCAACCAGGGCTGCCCCGTCGAGAAGAAGCAGCTCGTCGTCATCACGCCCGAGCGCATTCTCATCAAGGACAAGGTCTTCTTCGACAACGGCAAGGCGTCGATTCAGAAGCGCTCGAACGGGCTGCTCGACAACCTCGGTGCCGTGCTGGTCGCGCACGCCGAGCTCAAGAAGCTGCGCATCGAGGGCCACACCGACAGTGCCGGCAAGGCCGAGGTGAACGTGAAGCTCTCGCAGGCGCGCGCCGACGCGGTGAAGGCAGCGCTGGTGCAGCGTGGTGTCGACGCGACGCGCCTCGAAGCGGTCGGCTACGGCAGTGAGAAGCCGCAGGACACGAACGACACCGCCGAGGGCCGCGAGGCGAATCGGCGCGTCGAGTTCACGATTCTGCCGTAGCTGCTCGAACCGCGGTTGAGTTCACCTGCCGCCCGTAAGACAGTCACCCTCTGATGTCTGACGTCGACCTCCTCGACAGGAGCACCTTCGTCACCCGCTTCGGCGCGAGCGACGTGCGCGAGCCCGTGCTGGGACGGCTGCATCTGCTGTTGTCGACGCAGCCCGAGGGCGACCACGACGCCGTCATCGAGTGGCTCGAAGACGTGGTGGGCTGGGTGTTCGAGCGGGGTCGCGTGCCGAGCCGACGCGAAGGCGAGCCCGAGCGTGACGCGCGCCTGCGTGTGCTGCTCGAGGTGTTCGACGAGGTGCCGAAGACGCGTGAAGGCGTGCGCGCGGTGCTGACGGCCCTGGTGCAGCGGCTGTCGTCGACGTCGTTGCTCGGCCAGGTCGGGCTCCCGCGTCAGCCCGGCATGGGCCGCGAGATCGTCACCCGCTTCGCCGACAACGTGATGCCCGCGCCGCCGGTGGGCAACGACCTGGGTCGGCTGCTCGAGCGCCTCTTCACCCGCCGCGCGTCGGTGACGTGGTTCCTCGGCCTCTCACAGCCCGTGCGCACGCGGCTCGAGCGCGCGCTGGGCCTCGACCAGGCACCCATCGACGCGATGATGCTCAAGGGGGCCCGCGAGGCAGTGCTCAACCTCGCGACGCAGGTGGCCGCCATCGGGCTCCAGCCGCTGGTGCAGCAGGCGTCGGGCGTGGCGCCGTCGGAGTCTCCCTTCGTGCGCCTCACCTCGCAGGTGCTCGCGCTGGTGAACGGCAACGGCGCAGCGGCTCCGGTCGATGCGTGCCTGCGCGACTGCCGCGAGGTGCTCAAGCTGGTGCACGACGGGCTCGACGAGACGGGCATCAGCCTCGACCTCGTTTTCGACC
>JAACJQ010000152.1 GCA_016879935.1 Archangiaceae bacterium
CCGCGTCGGCGAGGTACGAGAGCGTTCCCGACAACGAGCCCTCGATGCGGTGCACGACGTCTCCGGTGCGCACGAGGTTCTTCAACGTCTCGATGACGGGCAGCGAAGCACCGCAGGTCGTCTCGTAGAGATGCGCGCGGCTGAACCGTCGCGCCTCGGCTTGCAGCGCCTGACGCTTGGGCCACGGCGCCACCAGCGGCTTCTTGTTCGCGGCCACCACGTGCGCGCCGAGCGAGAACGCCTTCGCGTAGAGCCGCTCGTTCCCCTCGGCCGCGGTGCAGTCGACGACGACGGGCAGGCTCAACTGTGAGAGCTGCGCCAACAGCACCTCGGGCCGCGCGCCGGTCGCCTGGAGCCGTGAGACCGCTTCATTCGGAGGCAGCCCACGCGCATCGAAGACACTGCGGGTGCTGTCGGCGAGGCCCACGAGCTTGAGGCGAATGCCGTGCTCCCGTCGAAGCGCGTCGGCCTGCGAGGCCATCTGCTCGAGCAGCCGCCCGCCCACGGTGCCGTGCCCCAGCAGCAGCACGTCGAGCTCGGTCTCGGCGAAGTTGAACGACGCGTGCACCGTGCGCACCGCGAGCGCCGTGTCTTTCGCGTCGACGACACACGAGATGGAGCGCTCACTGGCGCCCTGCGCGATGGCGCGCACCTTCACGCCGACGGTGCCGAGCGCGTGGAAGAAGCGGCCGGCGACGTTCGCCTGCTGGCCCATACGCTCGGCCACCAGCGTCACCAACGTCACCTCGGAGCGCGGCGCGCCCACGACGACTTCATCGGCGACGGCGAGTGAGGTGAGCACTGCGCGGCCGCGGGCTTCGTCGGCGGTCGGCACCACGAAGCACGCCGAGACACCGAGCCCCGTCTGATTCGTCATCCACACCTTCACGTTGGCAGCGTCGAGGGCGGCGAGCGCACGCGCGATGAAGCCTGCGGGTAGCGTGGAGCGGCGCGACTCGACGTTCAGCAGCGCGAGGTGTTCGAGGCTGGTGACGCAGGTCGGCTGGCCGTCGTCGACATGGCCGTTCGCGTCGATGCGTGTTCCATCTCTGTCGGGCTCGGTCGTGCTGCGAATGGTGAGCGTCGCGCCGCTCTCGAGCAGCGGCACCACCGTACGCGCGTGGAACATGCGGGTGCCGAAGTGCGCGAGTTCGAGCGCTTCGAACCAGGTGAGCTTCGTGACGGGGTACGCATCGCTCACCAGCGCAGGGTCGGCAGTGAAGACGCCGGGCACGTCCGTCCACACGGTGACGTGCTTCGCGCCCAGCGCCTGCGCCACCAGCGACGCGGTGTAGTCGGAGCCGTTGCGGCCCAGCGTGGTGGTGTGGCCTGTCTTCGAGCGTCCAAGGAAACCGGTGATGACGGGCAGGCCGCTCCAGCTCGCGGCGGCAGCTCGGAGCGCGGCTCCCGTGGCGGCGACGTCGACGGTCGCGCTCTGCGGCGTGTCGTCGGTCACCACCACGTCGCGCGCGTCGACCGCGTTCGCCTCGAGCCCGCGCCCCGTCAGCGCACGAGCGACCAGCGCGATGCTGATGCGCTCACCCACCGACATCACCTCGTCGAGCGAGCGCGGCGTCACCTCACGCACCAGCCCGATGCCTTCGACGAGCCGACGAATGGGGTTCAGTAGACGCGCAACGTCGTCTTCGAACGCCGCGAGCGCCGCGCCGTCGAGCACCTGCTTCGCCGTCGACACCGCGAGGAAGTGCGTGCGCGTGAGGTCGGCATCGGCACCGCTCTGGTCTCCTGCCGCGGCCCGACGCGCGGAGCTGATCAACCAGTCGGTCGAATCACCGAGCGCCGAGACGACGACGGCGAGCCGTGACGGCTCCTTCGCAGCAGCGGTGATGAGGTCGAGCACCAGCGGCAGCCGGCCCGGGGTGCCGAGAGAGCTGCCTCCGAACTTGTAGACCTGCCAGGGCGTCGACACGTGGTGGCTTCCTTCAGAGTGAGAGGGCGCGCGTCACCAGCGGAGCCAGCTGCTCCCACTCGATGAGGAACGCGTCGTGACCGTGCAGGCTCTTCAGCGTCGCGCGCTCGACGGTGGTGCCCGCTTCCGAGAGCAGCGTCGCGAGCGCCGAGACCTGCGCGGGCGTGTAGAGAACGTCGGTGTCGATGTCGACGACGAGCGCCTTTCGCTGGCGCACCATCGACAGCCTCGGCGGCTGGTGAACGAGGTCGTGCGAGTCCATCGCGTCGAGCAGCGCGAGGTACGGCGCGGCCTCGAAGCGCGCGCTCAACGACTCACCGAGGTGCTCGAGGTAGCCCTCGACGCGGTACGCCCCTCGGGCTCCCGGCTTCGGCGCGAGCGTGCGTGCCTGCGTCGCCTCGAGACCAGGCTCGGCGCGATAGGTGAGCATCGCCAACTGCCGCGCCACCTCGAGCCCACGCTTCTCGTCGAGCGCGATGGCCTGCCGCTGCACGTGATTGAAGCCGATGAGCCACGCCGTCGAGAACGAGGTCGCCGCGAGCGGGAGCAACCGCTCGATGGCGTGCGGGCGCAGCGCGGCCATCGCGAGCAGAATCATTCCACCCAGCGACCCTCCCGCCGCCAGGTGCAGCGATTCGACGCCCAGCGCATCGAGCGCGAGCCACAGCGCCCGCGCCTGGTCGAGGGTCGTGAGCGACGCGTCGCGCGGCCACCCTTCGTCGAGCGGCCCCGACGAGCCGTAGTTCGAGCCGAGGTTGTTGAAGCACAGCAGCCGCACGCGAGACGGGTCGAGCGGCTTGCCCAGCCCGATGAGCGGTGCCCACCAGCCGCGCTCACCGCCTGCGCGCGCGTCACCCGTGAGCGCGTGCACCAGCAGCACCGTCGGCACGTTCGGCGGGAGCGCGGCTCCACCCGGCTTCGGCTCGATGACCGACTCGCGGCGAAACACCGCGTGCGGCGCGCCGAGAGCGTCGCGATGGAGCAGCTGCGCTCTCGCCGACAGCACGGGCAGGTCTTCCTCCGGCCCCCACCACCACCCACGCGCGTGATGCGAACGCACGACGCCGCCATGCTCGAGCGGCAGGTCGGGAAGACGCAGGTCGAAGAGCCGGGGCGAGCTCATGGTGACGTCAGCGGCCGAGCGCCTGGTCGAGGTCGGCGATGATGTCGTCGGGGTGCTCGAGGCCGACCGAGAGCCGCACCAGGTCGGGCGTCACGCCGGTGGTGAGCTGCTCCTCGGGCGACAACTGTGAGTGCGTCGTCGACGCCGGGTGAATGATGAGCGAGCGCGAGTCGCCGATGTTGGCGAGCAGCGACCAGAGCTTCACCTGGTTGATGAGCGTCTTGCCCGCCTCGAAGCCGCCCTTCGGCCCGAAGGTGACGAGCGCGCCGAAGCCCTCGCCCGAGAAGTATTTCTTCGCCGCCGCGTACGAGGGGTCTGACTCGAGGCCCGGGTAGCGCACCCAGCCGACGCGCGCGTCCTTCTGCAGCCACTTCGCGACGGTGAGCGCGTTCTCGCTGTGCTTCTTCACGCGCAGGTGAATCGTCTCGAGGCCGGTGATGAAGGCGTGCGCGTTGAACGGAGCCAGCGCCGCGCCCACGTCACGCAGCAACTCGACACGCGCCTTGATGATGAAGGCGAGGTTGCCGAACGCCTTCGACAGCTCGAGCCCGTTGTAGCCGGGGTTCGGCGAGGTGAACTCGGGGAAGTTGCCGTTGGCCCAGTCGAAGGTGCCGGCGTCGATGATGACGCCTCCGATGGCCTGGCCGTGGCCGCCGATGAACTTCGTCGCCGACTGAATGACGATGTTCGCGCCGTGCTGAATGGGCTTGAGCAGCACCGGCGTCGCGGCGGTGTTGTCGACGACGAGCGGAATGCCCTTCGCCTTCGTGATGGCCGAGAGCGCAGAGAGGTCGGGCACGTCGAGCCGCGGGTTGCCGAGCGTCTCGAGGAACAGCGCCTTCGTCTTCGGGCCGATGGCCGCGCGCACCGCCTCGTGGTCGTGAATGTCGACGAACTTGGTCTTGATGCCGAAGCGCGGGAAGGTGACCTTGAAGAGGTTGTACGTGCCTCCGTACAGGCTCGACGACGCGACGAGCTCGTCACCGTTCTTCAGAATCGTCAGCAGCGCGAGCGTCTCGGCCGCCTGACCCGACGCGACTCCGAGCGCCGCCACACCGCCTTCGAGCGCAGCGATGCGCTTCTCGAAGACGTCGGTCGTCGGGTTCATGATGCGCGTGTAGATGTTGCCGAACTCCTTCAGCGCGAAGAGGTTCGACGCGTGCTCGGCGTTTTTGAAGGCGTAGGACGTCGTCTGGTACAGCGGCACCGCTCGCGAACCGGTGACGGGGTCAGGCGAATACCCAGCGTGCAGGGCGAGCGTCTCGGGCTTCCAGGTTGGCTGCTGGCTCATTGGTCTTCCTTGGTTGACCGTCGATTCCGTATCGACGGATGAACATCCGTCGATGCAGATATCGAGATCAATCGCCCTCTGTCAAATCGAGCGGCCAAACATCCGCCACAGCGGACGGCGCTGATATCGGGGTACGGGCTCGACTCCGGTGGGAATCACCACGAAGGGGGACCGCAAACATCCGCCATGGCGGATGTGTCGCTCGTCGCAGGCTTCGGAACCCCGGCCTGCTGCTGCTACTGCGTGGGCGGCGCCGGGCGATCGAGGCCTGCGTCGAGCATCGACACCGGGTCCTCCAACGGCTCGAGGTGCGTCGTCACGTGACCGTTGTGCAGGAGCGCGAGCATCTCGACCTCGATGCGCTCCGCCATCTCGTGGCCCTTCTGCACCGTCCACGCTCCGGGCACGAGCACGTGCACCGTGACGAAGACGCGGTTGCCAGCCTGCCGCGTTCGCAGCGCATGAAAGTCGAGGCCCTGCGCCTTGTAGGTCGCCAGCAACCCTTCGAGCTTCGCGAGCACGTCTGGTGCGGCCGAGCTGTCCATCAGCCCCGAGGCCGAGCGCCGCATGAGCTGGAACCCGGTCCAGATGATGTTGATGGCGACGATGATGGCGATGACGGGGTCGAGCCACAGCCAGCCCGAGAGCGAGACGAGGCCGACGCCGACGATGACGCCGGCCGAGGTCCACACGTCGGTCATCAGGTGATGCGCGTCGGCCTCGAGAATGACGGAGTGGTGCTTCTTGCCGACCGACAACAGCACGCGCGCGGTGGCGAAGTTGATGACCGAGGCGATGACCGACACGCCGAGGCCGATGCCGATGGACTCGAGCGGCTTCGGGTTCATCAGCCGGCTCACCGCCGAGACCGCGATGCTGACGGCCGCGAGGAAGATGAGAAAGCCCTCGAACGCGCTCGAGAAGTACTCGGCCTTGCCGTGGCCGTACGCGTGGTCTTCGTCGGCGGGCTGCTCGGCGAGCCACATCATCCACAACGCCATCAACGCGCCGGCGAGGTTCACCAGCGACTCGAGCGCGTCAGAGAGCAACCCCACCGAGCCCGTCAGCCACCACGCCGCCGTCTTGAGCCCGATGGTCGAGACCGCCGCCGCGATGGAGAGCCACACGTAGCGCTTGAGCGATGGAGCCGGGCTGCTCATGGCCTCGCTTCCTGCACGAAGCGCCGCACGCCGTCGAGCAGCCTTCGTGCGCGTGGGCCCCTCGACGAACGACCGAGCAACCCACCTTCGTGACACTTGATTCCCGAGGCGCCGCGGCAAACAGTCCACCCGCGATGCGCGCGAGGTTGAGCCGGTTGTGGGCACGACTGCGGCGGCTGATGCCCCTTCGGCTCGGTGGCCTGGTGCTCATCGGCGCAGCAGCCCTCGCGCTGCGCGTGAGTGAGACCGAGGTCGACCACCTGCTGCGCCCCGTCGCGCTGGTGGCGCTGGCGCTCGTCGCGGCCTGTCTGCTGTTGGGGATGGTGACGACGCTCTACGTGCGCCGCGCGGTGAAGTCGCAGGAGGCGGGCGTGCCTCCAGAGCTGCAGTCGGGTGGTGAGCTGACGACCTCGTTCCGCGTACCGAACGTGCGCGCGCTCGGGTTGCTCGACGTTCAGCTCGAGTGGGCAACTCCCGCGGGCTTCTCGGTGTCGCTCGTGCGCGCTGACGGAAAGCTGGGCGAGAAGATTGGCGCGCTGGAGCGTGGTCGTCATGACCGGCTCGTTCGCCGCTTCACCATCGAAGACGTGTTCGGGTTGTCGTCGCTCTCGTTCGAGGTCGAGTGGGCGGTGGCGTTGCGGGTCACGCCAGTGGCGGCGCCGGTGAACGCGTCGCTCGCCGCGTCGCGCTCCAGTGGTGACGCCTGGTCGCACCCGTCTGGGCGTGCGGAAGGTGACCTCGTCGAGATGCGCTCGTACGCGCACGGCGACTCGATGCGGCACGTGTTGTGGCGAACCTTCGCGCGCACGCGGCGGTTGCTGGTGCGCATGCCCGAACGCGCCGTCGCGCCGCAGCCGTTGAACGTCGCGTTCCTCATCGCGGGCCAGGCCGACGAGCCGAGCGCCGGCGTCGCGCGCGTGTTCCTCGAGCAGGGCCTGCTGGGCCCCGACTTCGTCTTCGCCGCCGATGGCGCCCTCAAACCGACGACGCGGGTGCCCGAGGCGGTGGAGCAGATCATCGACTCCATTCGTTCGCGGAGCGACGGCGCGGCCGGCCTCGATGGCCTCGCGAATCAGGTCGAGCCGCATCGCCTGGGTGCGTGTGTCGTGTTTGCGCCGCCGGTCGATGGCCCGTGGCGAGAGCGCCTGGTCGCCATGAGCCGCCGCCTCTCGGTGCCTGCGACCGTGGTCATCGGCATCGATGGCTCCGATGACGCGCCGCCGCCGAAGAACGTGCCGAAGTGGCTCCTACGAGAGAGCACCGAAGCGACGCTCGCCACCGGGCTCGTCGCCTTGAAGGCCGCGCTCGAGGCCGACGGCTTCCCCGTGCGCATCGTCCACCGTCCCACGGGGCAGCTGGTGTGATGACGATGCCCGCACGTCAGAGCCGCTCGCTGGCGGTGTTGCAGACGGTCATTCTCCTGGCGGGGCTCGCCTTCTTCCTCGTGCCCATCGCGACGCCGCTCGGTCTCGTCGCGGCGCTGGCCGGCATCTCGTACGCGTCGTGGCTCACCTTCCGGCTCGGCGCGCAGCTGAAGCTGTCGAACGCGCTCTTCACGGCCGCGGGAGTCGTCGTCGCCGGCCTCGTCGTGCCGCGGCTGCTGCTCACCTTCTCGTTGCCGTTCTCGCCCGGGTTCACGTTGACGCTGGCCGACGGGCTCTCGCTCGGGCTCGTCTGTCTCGGGGTGGCCTTCGCGGTGCGGCTGCTGGCGGCGCGGCTGCATGGCTTCTCGGTGCTCGAGTTCGGCGTCGTCGTGGCCGCCGTCGCCCACGCCTTCGCGGCGCACCGGCACGAGCGCATTCACCAGCCGCGTGTGGTGTCTGACTTCGCGTGGATGAATGGCGTCGACCCGCAGACGCTGCTCGCGGGCCTCGGTGTCGTCGTCGTCGTGCTCGCGGCGCTGTTGCTGCTGCGCGTTCGCAAGGGTGCGCGGGCCGTGCTGGCCCTGGCGCTGCTGCTGCTCTTCGGCGTGCTCGCGCTCCAGCTCGCGCCAGACCGCCCGGCGAAGAAGGTCGACGACAACGACCTGGGCCTCACGAAGAACGACGAAGACAAAGACGGCGATGGCAAGCCTGACGACAAAGATGGCAAGGGCGATGGCAAAGGTGACGGCAAGGGTGGAGGCCAGAGCAACAAGCCGCCCGACCCGGTCGCCATCGTGCTGCTGCAGGACGAGTTGCCCGAGACGCCGGTGCTGTATTTCCGCCAGGCCGTGCGCTCGCGGCTCGTGGGCGACAAGCTCGAGCAGGACGACTCGGGCGACTTCGACCACGACGTGCCGCGCGTGTTCCCCTCCGCCGGGCCCGTGAAGGTCGACTCCCCGCAGGCGCCCGGCCTGCACGA
>JAACJQ010000153.1 GCA_016879935.1 Archangiaceae bacterium
GATTGGAGCGGCGGCATGTCGGCCATGCTGTTGGCGATCTGCGCGGCGAGGTTGAAGATCTTCGAGTCTTCGCTGTCGCTGTTGACGAGGCCGCCCTTCAAGCGCACCTCACTGGGCGCCTCGAGGGCCGCCGACACCCGCTGCTCTCCCTGCCAGCTCACCGGCACCTTCGAGTCGACCGTCAGCACCACCGCCTGGCCCGTCGTGAGCGAGCCGGCCGACTTGCCGTCTTTCGTTTCGTACGCGGCGGAGTCCGTCATCACCGAGACCGTGATGGTGCCGACCTGGTCTCCCGGAACCGTCGCGGGCAACGTGCGCAGCGGCTTCTCGTCGTCGTCGAACGGCTTCATCAACTCGCCCGAGAACGCGAAGCCCTCGCTCGCGAACTGCAGGCCCGCCAGCACGCCACGTCGCGTCTCGTCTTCGAGGTACTGGTACTTCCACACCACCTCGAAACGCGGCGCCTTCTTCGTCGCCCGCCACGCCGTCAGAATCGGTGCCCGCTTCGTCCACCACGCGGTCAACTTCGGCTCGTCGACGGCGGTCACGAACCGGCCCATCTGATCAGGCGCGACCCGCCCGGTGATCACACACGCCTCGAGCTTCGCTCGCGTCTTGTAGAAGGACGCCTGCCGCTGCACCTCGCTGGTGCTGTACGGGCTCCACTTGTGAATGAAGCGAACGTTCTCGACCGTGTCGTCGGTGATGCGACAGTTCGGGGCGTCGTACCGAAGGGCGAAGGCGTAATCGCTTGCGCGGTGTTCGCAGGAGCGGCAAGCCGGCAGCACCACCATGAAGACCACGAGGAGCAGGGGTCGCACGGCCGGTATCTGGCCACCGTTCACGCCAACTTCCGAGCGGGAAAGAGGACTTCTCCGGCCAGCCAGTCCTATAGTCCGCGCTCTATGGCGGAGAAACCAGGCATCGAGGGGCGACAAGCCGTGCGCGCGCCGATCGAGCTGAAGGTCGACTACAAGAAGCTGAACTCGTTCTTTGCGGACTACACGAAGAACATCAGCAAGGGCGGCACCTTCATCAAGACGAAGAAGCCGCTGCCCATCGGTACGCGCTTCCTCTTCAAGCTCACCGTTCCCCAGCGCAACGATCCGTTCGAGTTGCTCGGCGAAGTCGTGTGGAGCACCGTCGACGGCGAAGAGCCCGGCATGGGCATCAAGTTCGTGTACTCGGCCGACAACCAGCGCTCCGAGTTCGAGGGCGTCGTCGAGACGTTGATGTCGACCAGCCTCGGCTCCGATCTCGCGAGCAAGCTGCTCAACAAATCCGTCAAGTGAAGCCGACCTTCACCGCGCTCCTCATCGCAGCGACGTTGCTGCTCGCGTGCCCCGGAGAGGGCAAACCTCCGCCTCCCGCACCACCTCCGACGAAGGTCGAGACGCCACCCGCGCCGCCTCCACCGCCAGCGGTCACCGACGTCACCGCCGAGAACTACCCGATGCCGCGCCTGCCGAAGGCGAAGGTGACGGTCGCGGGAACGAAGAAGCTCGTGGTCGACGCAGAGGTCGCGCTCACGCGTGATGCACGCACGCGCGGGCTCATGTGGCGCTACGCGCTGCCCGACGGCACCGGCATGTTGTTCATCTTCACTCGCGAGCAGCCGCTCTCGTTCTGGATGCGCAACACCCTCATCCCGCTCGACATCATCTTCATCGACGGCAAGGGCAAGATCGTCAGCATTCAGGAGAACGCCGAGCCCCGCACGCTCACCTCGCGCCCCGCTGCAGCGCCCGCGACGTACGTGCTCGAGGTGCCTGGCGGTTGGAGCGCGAAGAACGGCGTGAAGGCCGGTGCCGCCGTGACGTTCGAGGGCATCACGAACCTCGTCGCCGAAGACTGAAGACGGAGAGCCGTCATGCGCCTGCCGATCGCGGTGCTGTTGCTGGCGTCGGCCTGCAACCCGATCACGCCGCTGAAGTCCGATGGCGGCGACGCGGGCGCTGACGATGGTGGTTCGGTCGTCGACGGAGGGTCGGGCCTTGATGCCGGGCTGTCGGGCACCGTCTTCGTCGAGCCGCTGCTCGACGCGCGCAGCCGCCTGGGGGCACGGTCGGTGGCCGGCTTCAGGCCGTGGCGCGGAGGCATCGCCGTCATCTCGGGCTCGCTCTATTGGGTCGAGAGCGGCACCGCGGCGGGCCTCTATCGTATGCCCGTTGCTGGCTGCGCCGCCGGAACCTGCCCCGAACGCATCACCGCGCTGACGCGCCCGAGCGTGTTCACCGCAACCTCAGACGCGGTGCTCGTCGCCGACGTGACGACGCTGAAGCGCTACGCCGCGACGGGCGGAGCCGGAGAACCGGTCGCCACCGGCAGCAGTGAGCTGGTGTTGCTGGCCAGTGACGGCGTGGCCGCGTTCTGGGCGACCGAGCGCGCGCCCATCTTCAAGACGCCGTTCGGTGGCGCGACCTCGACCATCATCAACTCGAACGGGACGCCCTTCGCGATGACCATCGCCGGCGACCGCGTGCAGTGGGTGGGCGTCGACATTTCGGGGCTGCAGGTGGTGATGCAGTCGATTCGCACGGCCGGCACGGGTGCCAGAGAAGAGCGCCGCTTCGGCAACGGGTTTCAGACGATGAAGGGCGACTCGCGGTACCTGTACTTCGCGCGCGACTCGATGCCGGCGACGGTGCTGCGTCAGACGGTCAGCAACGGGCTCATCGAGACGATCGCGCTCGACGCGCAAGGCGTCACCGACTTCGCCCTCGATGATCAATACGCGTGGTGGGTCGAGCCGGGTTCCTCTGGGCTGGCGAACGGAAGGCTGCGACGCGTCGCGCACGAGTCGGTGAAGGCCGAGACGGTGGCCGAGGCCATTCCCTGGCCCGTCGGCGTCGCGGTGTCTGGTGGCGTCGCGTACGTGCTGTCGGCCGGAACTCAGGCCGAGGCCTTCGCTGATGGGAAGATCCTTCGCGTCTCGTATCGCTGAGTCAGGGCGCGCCGCCGTCTGCCACCCGGGCCAGGCAGTCGGTGAGCGTCTGGGTCTGGTTGAAGCCGCACGCTCCGGTTGCCTGCCGTTCGCAGCCAGCTGCCGCGAAGCACGCATAGCGCGGCGAGTATTCGCAGGTGCTCGCCACGTCGGCACGGTCGGTACAGAGCTGGCCCTTCGAACACCCGGCGTCGCGACAGACGGCGGCGCCACAGGCACTGATGATCACGGTCACGGCAGCGATGAAGGTGAGTCGCATGCCCGCGATCGGTTGCAAACACGAGACCCTGTCACGCCCTTCGGACGACGGCCGTTTGCGCGACGCGGGCTCCTCAGGAATTCGTGGCGGCGTCAGTTCACCTTCAGCTTGTCGGGCACCGGCACCACGTCGGTCGCGCTGAGATCCGTCACGGGCACCACAGCCTGCTGCGGCTCGGGCTCGACGGGCGCAGCGACCTGCTCCTTGGCGGCGCTCACCTGCGTAGCCGTCGCAGCGTCGGCCTTGTGGGTCTCGATGGCGGCGATCTCGGCGTTGGTGGCGACGGCGTGCGCGAGCTTGGCTTCATCGGCCTGCGCGGTCGCGAGGGCGTTCAGCTTGCGAGCGACGGCCGACATCTCGGCTGCACGCACCGTCGCGTGAGAGCTACGCATGCCGATGAGCGCCACGCGGGCCCGCTCCAGCAACGCCACCTGCGACTTGAGTTTCGCGAGCACACGCTCGCGCTTGAGCTTCATCTCACCCAGGCGCTCGAGCTCTTCCTTCAGTGACGACGCGGCGATCTCGAGCTGCTTCTTCGCGACCGCGTCACGCGCCTTCCTCGCCGACTCGGTGAGCTCGGCGATCTCCTTCTCGAGGTCGCGATGCGCGTCATCGTGCAGCTGCGACTCCACGCCCGCCCACTCGGCGGCGAGGTCGATCGCGTCTTTCGTCAGCTTGCCGACCGTACGAGCCAGCTCTTCACGCGCTGCCTCACGGGGGAGCGACGCCAGCTGCTTGCCGCACTGCCGGTACACGCCCATCGCCTTGTTCAACTGATCTGCGAACTCGCCATCGAGCAGCGGCAGCACTTCGTCACCACGCGCCTCGACGGGGTCGGCCTTGAGCGCGATGTGAGAAGCGAGCGAACCCAGCCCCGCGAACAGCGCGATGATGGTGCCGCTCACGGCCGCGTTCAGCAGCATCGGCGTGGCAGCGTCGTGCATGCGTGACGAGAGAATCTCGGCCACCTTGAGCCCCGCGACCGACAGGCCGGCCGTTGCACCCGCCGTGGCCACGTAGTGCCCGATGCCCGGCCGCGAGGCGCCGACGGAGCCCTCTTCGCCGTACTCCGACAACCGCGACTTCACGACGATGGCTCCAGCGACGGCGCCGGCGAGGGCCACGGTCCACCCCTGCGTGAGCCCGAACAACCACGGCAGCGCAGGCAGCAGCACCGAGGCGCCCATGAGCATCAGGCGATCGAGCTTGTCTCCTCGCACGCATGCCAGGCCCATCGCCGCGATGGCGAGGAACGAGAGCGGCACCGGAACCTGCAGGCGCGTCGTGAGCCAGGCCACCGCCCCAGCCCCGGCGCCCGCCAGCAGCGACCGCGTCACGTTGCGCTCGAAGACCTCTCGCTGCTGCAGCTGCACCACCGCGGTCGATGACATGGCGTTCGTGGTTTCCGTGGAGGAGTGGAGGACTCAGTACGTCGAGCCGAAGAGACCGAAGTCGAGGCGGGCCTTCTTGCGCGCCTGCTTCGAGTAGGCGTTGATCGAGCCCTCGTCCTGCGCGGCCTCGAGGTCGTTGATGAGCTGCTCCTGCTCGGCGAGATCCTTCGCGACCGACGGCGCGCCCTGCACGCTGCCCGAGCCACCGATGATGCGCTTGTTCGCCTCGAAGAGCTGCTTCGCCTCGGCCCGGTCACCACGACGAAGGGCATCGACGGCGGCCTGGGTGTTCGCTCCAGCCTGGGCACGCGCGGCGAAGACGAGCGCCTCACCGTCCTGCTTCTGCTGCACGAGGGTGGTGTCGCTCGTCACGCTGGCACGCACGAAGGCGTTGGTGGTGACGGGCTGGCTCGCGAGCAGGTCGGTGTACGCGAGCGTCAGCTGGCTCACGTCGAGCGTCTGGCCGTTCGTGGTGCCATCGACCGACAGCTGCAGCACGACGCGCTCGCTGGTGCCGGCGGCGAAGTCGGGCAGGGCGAGGGTGACGAGCTCTTCGCTGCCGCTCATGGAGCGGGCGATCGGCGTGTAGCCGAGCGTACGAACGAGGCGCGCACCCGCTGGCACCTTGACGGTGATGGTCACGTTGCGGGCGACCTGCGTGCTGGCCGCGTTCAAGTCCTTCGCGAAGATCTGCTCGAGCTGCGCCGCGTCCTGGAGGTACGCATAGGCGCCGGCACCGACCTCGGCGAACGACTCCATCAGCTGCTCGTTGAAGTCCGTGCCGACGCCGATGCTCGAGACCGAGATGCCGGCCTGGCGAACCTCTCGCACGATGTTCACGAGCGAGGCGTGGTCGGTGATGCCCTCGGTCGGCTGGCCGTCGCTGATCAGCACGATGCGGTTCACCTTGAAGTCGTGCTTCGCCTTCAGCAGCAGGTCGCGGCCCGTGGTGAGGCCCGCGCCGATGTTCGTGCCGCCGTCGTCCCAGATGCCGTCGATGTACGCGAGCAGACGGTCGCGGTTCTCGGGCGTCGCGGAGATGCCCTCCATCGCCTTCACGTCGCTGCCGTAGTGCACGATGGTGAGCCGGTCTTCGGAGCGGAGCTGACCGACGAGCTGCCGCGCCGCCTGCTTCGCCTGGTTCAGCTTGAAGCCGCTCATCGAACCAGAACGATCGATGACGAGCGCGAGGTTCACGGGCGAGCGCGTCTGGCCGGGAACGTCGACGGCCTTGACGTCGGCAGTCACGAACACGTCGTTCGAGCCGATCATCACGAACGGGTGCGAGAGGCGCGTGGTGATCGACAGGCTGCCGTTCGAGTTCGTCGACGGTGGCTGCGGCGTCACGATGGGCGGCGGATCACCCGCAGGTGGCGTAGTCGTACCCGTCGCTCGCGGCAGGCCAACCACGAGGGCCACCAGGGCCAGCACTCCGGCTGCGGTGAGAAAAATGCCCGTTCTGTTCATGTGAAGCCTCCGGAATTCCGACGTTTCCAAGCCGCCCGCAAAAGACACCGTTCAGCCGCAGGTGGTTCTACGAACCAGCGACGAAGACGATCTATTGCGAGTGGTGCGCCAGCGTCGTCGGCCAGCAGGAGGACGGATGATTGACGGATGCGAAGGCCGGTCAGACCTTCATCGGCCTACATGCCCGCGTCGGGCGAGCTGCCGCGGGCGCAGAAGAGCGGCGACTTCACGTTGTTGATGATCTTGCGGGCGCCGGGGTCCTGGTTGATCGCCTCGAGGGTCTGCTCGTCGAGGAGCAGGGGGCGACAGTTGAGGCGGGTGTCGCCGCGGTCGTCGAGCTCCTTCTGGTACGAGGGGCAGGCCGCGCCGACGTCGCAGGGCTTGGAGCAGTAGCCGTAGGCCACGGCGTCGTCGCCAGCATCGGTGGTGTAGGTCGCGTCGCGAACGCAGAGCAGGTCGTCGCAGTCGAGCGAGCCGAACGCGAGGAAGTCGCGGGTCGCGTTCGAGGCCGTGCCGGTGCGGGCTCGGACTTCTTTCTCGGTGAGAAAGGTGACGCCAGCATCGGTCCGGCGCGGCATCTGGCAAGGCTTGCCGAGGTCGCCAGTGGGAGGACAGCCAAGGGTGCCAGCGCTGAAGACGACCAGAAGACTGGCGAAGAGGCCGCGCTTCACTTCAGGTGTTGCCTTCGACATTGCGTTTTGGTCTCCGACGTCCAGCGCCCCTTCTCGACGGCGCGGCACCGTAACACACCACTTCGCGAGATCGAGGCTTCACAGCCGCTCGTCGGTGTGTAGAGTGCGCGCGCTTCGTTTCGGCAAGGGGCCCGTCGCGTTTGCGGCGGGAGAATTCGCGGAGAGTCAAACGAACATGGTTGTCCATCGATACCTCGCGGCGGCGTCGGTCATGCTGCTGGCGATGTCTTCAGGCCGCGCGTTCGCGCAGGGCTTCGAGGGCCTCGACCTCACCGACGGCGAGAAGAAGGAAGAGAAGAAAGACCCTCCGAAGGACGAGCTCGATCTCACGGCGCCCGACAAGCCCGCGACGAAGAAGGCCGCTCCCAAGGACGACGGGCGCAAGCCCCTCAAGCCTGATCAACCCGCCGTCGAGCGTGACGTCACGCAAGACGACCGCGTGAAGAGCGTGCAGCGCAAGCTGTACATCAAGCGCGGCCGCTTCGAGCTCGCGCCAGCGGCGATCATCAACGTCAACGACCCGTACTACACGCGCGTCGGCGGCCAGATTCGCGCGGCCTTCTACCCGGCCGACACGCTCGCCATCGCGGCGCGGTTCGCGTTGATGCAGACGCTGCCCTCAGACGACGTGCGCCAGGCCACCCGAACGCTGCAGTCGCGCATCTTCTTCTCGGTGCCCTACTGGAACGCGATGGCCGACCTCGAGTGGAGCCCGCTCTACGGCAAGGTCTCGTTCCTCAACTCCATTCTTCACATCGACGGCTACCTGCTCGCAGGCGGCGGCGTCGTCTTCACCGAGCGCACGGGCACGCCCGACCCGGCGAACAACGATCAGCCGCGCCCCATCAACCCGGGCTTCGATCTCGGCCTCGGTCTGCGCTTCGTCGCGAAGGACTTCGTCTCGGTGAACCTGGGCCTCGTCAACACGACCTACGTCGACACGCCTCGCGGCACGACCAAGGGCGTCACCCAGAACCTGATGATGCTCACCGTCGGTGTCTCGCTCTTCATTCCCTTCAAGTCGACGTACCGGGAGGCCGAATGATGCGCTCCCTCTCGTCGTGGTGGCTGGTGCTGGTGTTGCTCGCCGCTCCGGCCTTCGCGCAGAAAGCCGAAGACGAAGCCGGTGACGTCTCGGAAGCCGACAAGGACTCGTCGGGTCCGCTGCGTGATCGCATTCCGCCCGTGTCGGGCCACCTGTTCTTGATGGACGGGCGCTTCGAGATCTCGCCGGGCATCGGGCTGTCGGTGCGCGACGCCTTCTTCACGAAGGTCTTCTTCGGAGCCGCGCTCACGTACCACTTCAGCGAGACCATCGGCCTGTCGCTGCGTGGCGGCTACAACCTCTCGCTCGTCTCTGGCGCCGCGCAGATCTGCACGCCGGGTGACGGCACCACGGCCGCTGGCTGCCGAAGCCCGACGGTCGAGGAGCTGACGACGCGCCTCGACTCCACCGGCGCGCGTGTTCCCGAGAACGTCGCGTACGGCCTCAACACCGTGCTCGCGAGCCTCGACCTCCAGTGGGCCCCCATCTACGGCAAGCTGTCGCTGTCGGCCGAGCGGGTGCTCTCGTTCAACATGTACGGCCTCGTTGGCCCCGCGCTCATGATGTACGGGCCGAAGGCCGAGCTGTCGCCCGGCGGCAACGTCGGCCTGGGCTTCCGCTTCTTCCTCAACAAGTTCCTCACCATTCGCGTCGAGCTGCGCGACACGATCTATTACGAGAACGGCTTCCCCTCGGGCTCGGTGCGCAACCAGCTGATGGCCGAGTTCGGCTTCTCGATCTTCCTCCCCACCGTCTTCCAGGAGCGGTGACATGAGACTCCTGCGTGCTTTGAGTGTGGTGGTGGCAGTGACGTTCGCGGTGCCGGCGTCGGCCCAGATGAGCTTCGAAGGGCTCGATCTCGGCGGCGGCAAGAAGAAGCCGAACAAGAAGCCGCCTCCGAAGAAGAAGGGCGACGAGAAGAAGCCCGACGAGACCTCGCCGCAGCCCGACGTCGAGCTGCCGGCCGAAGGCCTCGATCTCTCCAAGCCGGCCGAGACGAAGAAGAAGCCACCTCCGCCGAAGCCCGACGAGAACAAGCCCGCGCCGACCATGTCGTTCGACGCCGTCGACGTCTCGGGCAAGACGGGCGACCGCCAGCGCATGGACGCGGCGATCACCCAGTTCAAGGACGAGGCGTTCGAGCCGGCTGCGCTCGCGTTCTTCGAGATCTCGCAAGACCCCAAGATGGCGGCGATGCAGGTCGAGGCCGAGTACTGGCTGGGCAAGTCGCTCTACAAGCTGGGGCTCTACAACTCGTCGCTCGGCATGTTCTCGAAGGTGCTCGGCCGCGGGAGCGACAAGAACAAGTTCTTCAAGAGCTCGCTCGAGTGGCTGTTCTTCATCGCGCGCAAGACGACGAACGAGACGGTCGTGCTCGACGAGATCGCGAAGTACGCCAACTACGAGTTCCCCGAGCGGTTCCGCAACGAGTTCCGCTACCTGCTCGCGCGCTACAACTTCGTCTACGGCAAGGCCCTCGACGACGCCGAGCGCAAGGGTGAAGCCGACAAGGCGTTCGACGAGGTCAAGCGCCTGTGCCTCATGATTCCGAAGTCCGACCCGTTCTACCCGAAGGCCAAGTACCTCGAGGGGCTCTCGTACTTCCGCGAGAACAAGCTCGAGGCGGCGCTCGAGTCGATGAAGGAGGTCGTGCGTGCGACCCGTTCGGAAGAGGGGCGTGGCGAGACGGCCGAGGCGCGCAACCTGAAGAACCTGCGCGAGCTCGCGTTCATGCAGCTGGCGCGTACGCACTACGGCGCGCGGCAGAACCGCTACGCGATCTTCTATCTGCAGAAGGTCGAGCGCGGCGGTCAGCAGTGGCTCGAGTCACTCTTCGAGGCGAGCTGGGCGCATTACCGCATCGGCCAGTACGAGCAGGCGCTCGGCAACCTGGTGACGCTCTCGAGCCCGTTCTTCCGTGACGAGTACTTCCCCGAAGCGCTGATCCTCAAAGCCGTCGTGTACTTCGAGAACTGCCGCTACCGCGAGTCGCTCTCGATCATCGAAGACTTCGAGAACATCTACGGCCCCGTGCAGGAAGAGCTGAACACGCTCGTCGCCAAAGACATGGAGGCCACCGAGTACTTCAACGTGCTCGACGAGGTTCGCAAGAAGAACAAGGCCGGCCAGGTGAAGAAGGGCAGCGTCGACGAGATCCTCGAGCGCATTCTGAACCTCGCCCTGACGGACAAGGACCTGAAGAAGACGGTCGACTCCATCGGCGAGCTCGAGGGCGAGATCGACTCCTTCGGCGGCAAGAGCGACGCGTTCAAGTACTCGAACCTCTCGAAGGCGCTCATCGAGCAGATGAAGGCGCAGCGCGAAGGGCTCATCAAGAAGGCGGGCATCATGGCGAAGGCCAAGCTCGACTTCGAGAACGGGCAGCTGAAGACGCTGCGCGCCAACGGCCTGCGCATCAAGTTCGAGACGACCGATCGCGAGAAGGAGTTCCTGCAGGAGCTGCTCCAGGCCGGCGGCCAGAAGCAGATCGTGAAGGACTACAAGTACACGGTGGCTGTGTCTGACGATCAGCTCTACTGGCCGTACGTCGGTGAGTACTGGCGCGACGAGCTGGGCACCTACCAGTACACGTTGACCAAGGGCTGCATCGAGCGCAGCTCCGGCTCCGAGCTGCGCGAATAGCGACGTCGTTGGGGGAAGAGCACATGAGCGAGCAGCGCCCCGTCACCATTGCGTTCGACGTCATGGGTGGCGACCACGGCCCCATCGAGGTGGTGAAGGGCGCAGCGCAGCTCACGCTCGACGCGCCGAACGTGCACGCGCTGCTGGTGGGCGATCGCACGCTCATCGACGAGGCGCTCTCGCAGGTGAAGCACACGGCCGAGCGCATCGCGGTGCATCACGCGCCCGACTTCGTGGCCATGCACGAGAAGCCCGCGGTGGCCCTCGACGCGCGGCCCCGGTGCTCGGTGCAGGTCGCGGCAGAGCTCGTGCGTGACGGTGAAGCCGACGGCATGGTGTCGGCCGGCAACACGGGGGCCGGGGTGCTGGCCTGTGCGCGCACGTTCAAGCTGATTCCAGGCATTCGCCGCGCGGCGCTCGCGACCGTGTACCCGACGATGGTTGGGCACGGCGACAAGAACGACCCGTTCAGCCTCATTCTCGACGTCGGCGCGACGGTCGATGCGTCGGCTGACGATCTCGTCGCCTTCGCCGTCATGGGCGCGGCGTACGCGCGCATCATCTCGAAGAACATGGACCCGGCGGTGGCGCTGCTCTCGAACGGCACCGAGGCGAGCAAGGGCCCGGCGCGCGTGGTCGAGGCGCACCAGACGCTCGCCACCATCAAGGGCATGCGCGTCATCGGGAACGTCGAGGGCGTCGACATTCCCAAAGGGACGGCCGACGTCGTGGTGTGCGACGGCTTCGTCGGCAACGTGTGCCTGAAGATGCTCGAGGGCGTGAGCGAGACGGTGATGGGGCTCGCGAAGTACGCGTACAAAGAGAAGCTGCTCTGGCGCGCCGGCCTCGCGATGTTGTCGAGCGGCATCGAGCGCATCAAGGAAGTCACCGACTGGGAGCAGTACGGCGGCGCTCCGATTCTCGGCTTCGACAAGTTGTTCATCAAAGCCCACGGGCGATCGAAGTCGCGCGCCATCACCAACGCCGGCAAGGTGGCCGCGAAGGCCGTGAAGAGCGAGCTGGCGAAGGCGATTCAGAGCTCGTTGCCCAGCTGATCGTTCTCGCGAGAGCCTTTCCCGCAGTCGCTGCCGGGCGTACAAACCCGACTGCCCCGTGAGCCTGACCGATCGCATCGATCCGAGACCGCCGAAGAAGATCTACCGGTGGGATCTCGACAAGACGTACCTGCAGACGGAGTTCGACACGCTCCGGCAACTCGTGCGCACGGCGCTGCAGAAGGCCCACGAGAAGAAGGCGGTTCCCGGTGCTGCGGCGCTGATTCGCGAGCTGCGTTCGTCGGGTGACTCTCGCCTGTGCATCGTCTCGGGCAGCCCGACGCAGATGCGCGCGGTGCTCGCCGAGAAGCTGCACCTCGACGGTGTGCAGTTCGACGAGCTGGTGCTCAAGGACAACCTGAAGAACCTCGTGCGCGGGCGCTTCAAGGCCCTGCGTGGCCAGGTTGGCTACAAGCTGCCGGTGTTGCTGCGCAGCCGCGCGAACGCTCCCGCCGAGGCCGAAGAGGTGCTCTTCGGTGACGACGCCGAGGCCGACGCCTTCATCTATTCGCTCTACGCCGACATGGTCGCGCGCCGCGTGGGTGAGCCGGTCGTCTACCAGGTGCTGCAGGCCGCCGAGGTCTACGAAGACGACATCAACCGCGTGATGAAGGTGTGGGAGTCGATTCCGCAGGCCGACCCGGTTCGCCGCATCTTCATCAACCTCGATCGCCTCACCACGCCCGCGTCGTTCGCGCACTACGGCCCGCGGCTCGTGCCCATCTTCAACTACTTCCAGGCGGCGCTCGTGTTGATGGCCGATGGCCACTTGAACGCCGGTCAGGTGCTCAAGGTGATGGTCGAGCTCGTGCAGACGTCTGGCTACAACCTCTTCACGCTGTCGAACTCGCTGCAGGATCTGCTGCGGCGCGGGTTGCCGATCGCGCAGGTCGCGCAGAGCCTCGCCGAAGCGCTTCAGGGGCCACAGGCGATGCTGCAGGTGGTTCGGCCCGTGCCCGACATCATCGCGGCGTTCACGAAGCGGGCGGCGTCACTCGGAGCGCCGCCGGCTCCGCTGCCGACGAAGGACATCGACTATTTGTCGCTGCTCGATCACGCGCGCCCGCGCACGCACAAGAAGCGGAAGATCTGAGTCAGATCGGCGCGAAGATCTTGAGGCCCGAACGCCCGCCCGCCGCGAGCGTGTTTCGCTCGATGAAGTCGCTGTAGCTGCTGCGCCCGTCGCCCGAGGTGATGGCGGTGTGCCCGTAGATGCTGCCGAGCCGGCTCGAGGTGCGCTCCCAGGTGAGAATGAGGCCCGGCGTACGCAGCGCCTCGGCGAGCGACATGTTCACCTGGCGGAAGCGGTTGCGAGGCAGGTTGTTGTCGATCTGGTTGCCGTTGCCCCAGACCTTGATGCCGTACGTGCGTTGAATCGCGCGGCTCACGCCCGTCGCGCAGAGCCCCTGGCTGTTGTACCCGCCCATGCTGCCCGCCACCGCGCGCGCGTTCGCTGCGAGGCTCGACGAACCGTGCACACCCGAGCTGCTCGGCCGAACACCGGTGGTGTGCGTCGGCTTCGCGGGCGTGAAGGAGTCGGTCGAGCCCGGAATGCGGAGCGACCGGCCCGCATAGATCAGGTTCACGTTCTTGATGCCGTTGGCCCGAGCGAGCGCCGAGACGCTCGTCTTGTAGCGGGCTGCGATGCCAGACAACGTGTCGCCACTGCGAATCTTGTAGGTTCCCATGCGAGAGTTCTCGACAGCGCCGCACTCTCGTTGAGCGAGAACCCTGTAAGCGGAGTTTGCGGAATCGCTGGGAAACCGAAAATCTCGTCAGTCAGCGCTCTCGTAGATCGCCCGCGTCGCCTTCGCGGTCTCGGCCCACGCAAACCGTGAGGCGTGCGCTCGACCCCGCGCTGCGAGCGCCTGACGTTCACTCGGGCTCGAGAGCAGCTGGTCGATCTTCCCGGCGAGTGCGTTCACGTCGTCGACGCCGACCTGCCACGCGCCGGCACCGCACACCTCGGGCAGCGAGCCCGCGTTCGAGATGATCGTCGGCACGCCGAGCCGCATCGCTTCGAGCGGCGGCAGCCCGAAGCCCTCGTAGCGTGAGGGAAAGACGAACACGCCCGCGCGCTTCATCAGCGCGTAGAACACCGAGTCTTCCAGGTAGCCGAGGGGCCGCACGTCGACGCCGCGCTCCTTGAGCTGCAGCACCTCTGTCTCGATCGCGCCGCTCCCGAACCAGCGTTGCCCGGCGAGCACGAGCGTCGCGCGACGGCCCTGCGCGTGAAGCTGCTCCATCGCCTTCAGCACGAGGCCGACGTTCTTCCGCGCATCGAGCGAGCCCGCGTACAGCACGAAGGTCTCGGGCAGGCCGAGCGCGTCGAGCCACCTCACCGTCGTCGAATCGGGCGGCGCCACCTGCTCGACGTGATCGACGCCGTGATGAATGACGCACACCTTCGAAGGATCGACGTCGAAGTGTTCGAGCAGGCTGTCACGCGCGACTTCGGAGACGCAGATGATGCGATCAGCCACGGTCGCCGCGCGCGCGAGCCACAGCCGGAACTGCCAGCGAAACGCCGTCGAGACGGTCTCTGGCAGCAGCAGCGGTACGAGATCGTGCACCGTCAACACGTAGGGAACGCCGGGCACGCGAGAAAAGGGCAGGTTGAAGTTCGCGAGCGCGTGGAAGAGGCGCGGCTTGCGGCGGGCGAGCTCGAGCGCGAGGTTCACCACCGTCCACCCGGAGCGCGAGGCTCGGCCACGAGGCAGCTCTCCGCTCTTCCGCGCGCCCCAGCGTTCGACCTCGAGGCCCGAGCTCGTCAGCGCGCGATGCAGCTGCCGCGTGTACAGACCGATGCCGGTGATGGGCTCGTCCCAGAGAGAGGCGTCGAGGGCGATGGACTGCACGATGTGGGCGCCCATAACACACGGCCGGTTACACGCTCGTGACGAGATCGGGCAGGGTTCGCCGCCATGAACGAGCGTCGCTCCCTCGATCGCAAGCCAGTTCGGTTCCTCGTGCAGCACCAGACGTCGACCGACGCCGGCTACGAGGTCGACTACGCGAGCGATCTCTCGGCGGGCGGCATGTTCATTCGGTCGAACGTCACGCCGACTCCGCACGCGACGGTTCACGTTCAGTTCGCGCCCGCGAAAGACGCTCCGCTGGTGAGCACCTTCGCGCGCGTCACGCACGTTACGCCGCACGGGTTCGGAACGGCCTTCATCGGCCTCGATGCCGAAGGCGCGCGTGCGATCTCGTCGGTGCTCTGAGCTCGTCGTTTTCAGCACCAGCGCTGCGGCCTGAGCTCGATCTGCTGATCAGGTCGCAAAGTGAGCGGTCGCCGACTTCACGGCGGTCAGGCGCTCAGGCGGCACACCCGCAGCAGCTTCGACGACACACGAACGCACGACCACTGGCGACACCTTCTTCAAACGTTCGAGCGTCGCCACGTCCCACGGGTCGATTCGGGGCATGCCCGGCTTGACCCCGACGCGCAGCTCGCCGCCGCTGAGTTCGAACGAGAAGGACGCGTTGGTCGCGGTGATGCGCTCGAGCTTCGGCAGCTGCGCGCTGGCCATCAGCAACACGTCGACCGGCAGCTCCCCGTGCTGGTTCGAGGTTCCGAGTTCGACGCGGCGCACCTTCGCGAAGAGCGGGTGCTGGAAGAGCGTCGGTGGCAACGGCACGAACATCGTGAGACCGAGACACTCGAGCTTCGGGAAGGCCTCGGCGCGCAGCGAGTCGGGCAGCTCGAAGTCGGCGAGCTCGATGCGCTCCAAAGCCCAGGGGAAGTCGCGGTTGGCTGCGAGCCCCAGCATCGCACCGCCCACGACGAGCGAACGAAGGCCGTACAGCTGGCCCTTCTCGATGAGCCGAGTGGCGGCCGGGCTGTCGACGGCGTTGGGGTGGTACTTCACCTGAAGCTCGCGAATGGTGACCCACTTCGGGTCGTCGACGAACGCGTCGAGATCGGTCACGACCTTGTACTCATCGACGCGCTCCTTCACGGGCAGACCGAGGTGGTAGTTCGAGAGTTGTTTGAAGATGCCGAGCTTGCGGGCGCAGGCGTCGTGGGCGCTCTTCACCTTCTCTCCACGTGAGAGCGCGACCGCGAGGTTGATGAACTCGGCGCGCGGGTCGCCACGCTCAGCGAGGAAGTCGGCGTAGACGAGTCGCGGCGAGGGATCGTCGGGAGCCGCGTTGATCGCCAACAGCAGGCCGAGCGCCTTGTCTGGCTGCTGCTCCGACTTCTTCGAAGCGGTCGCGCGTGCGGCGAGCTGCTCGAGCTTCGTGAGCAGCTTCGAGTCGTTGGCGAGCAGCGGCGTCGGGTTGGCGAGTCGATCGAGGTACGGCTGCAGCGTTCGAACCGCGTGCGGTCGCTCGGCGCGGTTGCGATCGAAGTTGACCGCGTTCGTGAGCCGCTCCGCGTTGGCGCGCACCTTCTCGGCGAAGCGCGGGTCGGCGTGCGTGACGAGCAGGTCGTAGGCGCGGCTCCACAAGTTCGGCCGCGCGCCGATGTACGGGTCTCGTCCGAAGATGAGTCGTTCGATCACACACCGGGCCACGCGTGGATCGGGTGGCCACGCCAGCATCGACTCGAGTCGGTGCTCGGTCAGCACGAGCGTTCCTTTGAGCAGCGTCGCCAACAGCGGCGTGACCAGCTTCGCGTCGAAGGGCTTCGCCGCGGCCAGCCAACGCTCGTGAAACGCGTCTGGCTTTCCCTCCTCGGTGAAGGGCACGGCACCGGCCTTCGCGAACGACTCGACCAGCTGCGCGATCTCGGGTGAGCGGGAGTGCTCCCAGGCCTGGCGCAGCGGCTCGAGGACGTCGAGTACACGACCCGCCTCCGCGTGGGCGACCGCCGCTTCGAGCGCCGCCGTCGTTCCAGCGAGCAGCGTTCGTGGCGCGTCGGGTTTCGGTGGCGCGGCCGCGACAGGTGTGGGCCCGGCGAGCAGCTTCTCGGCGTGCTTCTGCCGTTTCGCCACGCTCGCCGCCTGGGTCTTCGACAGCTCCGCAGGGGCCGGCAGGTCGTCGATGGCCCGCGAGATCCACCCCGCGAACTTCGGCCAGAACTGCGACTCGCCACCTTTCTTCTTCTTGCGAGCCTCGAGGCGCTTCGTGGCGCGCGTATCGACCACGTCGGGGAGCGCCTTGAACAACTGCGTCCACGCGGGGAAGTTGCTCGAGGCAGTGAACGGCGGCTCGTCGATCATCGTGAGGAGCGCTTCGCCGAGGCGCGGATCGGAGCCGTGGTCGAGCAGCTTGCGCAGTCGAAGCGGAATGGCCCCGACCGGGTCGTTCCAGAGCCCGGGCAGGAGCGTCGCGAGGTTCTCGGGACAGAGCTGAGTGGCGCGAGCCTTCCACTGCGCGTCGTAGTCGTCGGCCTCGGGGTCGAGCGCAGGCCAGGCGCGCGCATGGTGTTTCGAGAGCGTGTCGATGAGCGTCTCCAGCTCGGGAGCACGCGTTTGTCTCCACTCGTCGATCACGTCGGAGAGGGCGAGCGGCTCGGCGGCCGGGGTGGCGGGAGACGGTGCCGGGCGCTCCTTCGTCGCTTTCCCACGGAGCAGGGCAACGTCTTCGTCGGTGAGTTGCCTCGGCGTCTGCAGGCTCATGCCCAACGCGCCCTTCTTCGGTGCGAGCCCTTTGCCGGTCGTGAACTTCAGCTCGGAGATGAGCGCGGTGACGTCGCGCACCGCCAGCTTCGAGGGGGCGCTCCTCCACGCCTTCCCGTCGTGCTTCGGATCGACCAGCTCCCCGACGAGCCACAGCCGCTCGTCCGGAGGCCTGACCGTCACGAGGAACAGACTGCCGCCCGCCTTCAACCCGGTCAGCGCAGCGTTGGTGCTGATGTAGCGGTCGAGCTCCAGCGCATCGCCTTCTCTGGCGTCAGGGTGGCTCGTTTCGAACTGCGCCTTGGCGATGATCGCGAGGAGGTTGGCCATGATCGGGCTGATGCTCTCAGGCCACGCGATGGATCGGAATTTCTGCCTGTGTCGTGAGCGAACGACGGGTGACGCGTGACGAACGCTCGGGTACAGCGCTCCCGTGGCGCGCGTGCACCAGCTCGTTCCGAACTTCCGCCCAGGCGATGCCATGGGAGCGGCGGCCGTCGGGTTTCAGCGCGCGCTGCGGCACGTGGGCATCACCGGTGAGGTGTTCGCTGGAGAAGTCGAGCCCGGCTTCGACGCGATCGTTCATCACGCCTCGAAGCTGCGGGTCGACCGAGACGACCTCGTGCTCTACCACCACGGCATCGCATCGAGCCTCGTCGCGAAGCTGCTGCACCTGCCGTGTCGCCGCGGGCTCGTGTTCCACAACATCACGCCAGCGCGTTTTTACGCAGGCACCAGGCTGGCCGAACCGCTCGTCACCGGCCGCGCGCAGCTGACGGCGATGGCGGGGCACCTCGACGTCTCCATCGGTGTCTCACGCTACAACGCGCGCGAGCTCGAGGCGGCGGGGCACCGTGACGTGAAGGTGGTGCCGCTGCTGGTCGAGCCCGAACGGTTCACGGTCGCACAGGCAGACGGCTCGATGCTGACGCGGCTGAAGAAGCTCGACACGCCGCGCATCGTCTCGGTGAGTCGCGTCGTTCCGCACAAGCGCGTCGAAGATCTGCTGTCGCTCCATCAGGAACTCAGGCGCATCACGCCGCGCGCGCAGCTCGTCATCGTCGGCGGGTACGACGCAGGTCAGGCCGCGTTCAAGGCGCTGGCCCGGCGCGCGAAACAGGTCGGCAACGTCACCTTCCTCGGGCGCGTCACGCACGGGCAGCTCGTCGCGGCGTATCGCTCGGCCGACTGCTTCGTCTCGATGAGCGAGCACGAAGGGGTCGGCGTTCCCCTGCTCGAGGCGTTCGCGAGCGAGGTGCCCGTCATCGCCTTCGGAGCCGCCGCCGTGCCCGAGACGATGGGTGGCCGGGGTCTGGTGTTCGACGAGAAGCACTTCGCAGCGCTCGCCGAGCTGACGGTGCAGGTCTCGACGGACGCAGCGGTGCGCGCAGGCCTCGTCGAAGGGCAGACCGAACGCCTGAAGGACTTTTCACTCGAGGCCGTGGCGAGCGCGCTCGAGAAGGCGCTGCCGCCACGACGACGGCCGACGCCGAAGAAGCGCGACACCCGCCGCGTCGCCTTCGTCGTGCAGCGCTTCGGAGAGTTCATCGTCGGCGGTGCGGAAGCGCACGCGAGACAGGTGGCGCTCAAGCTCGCGCCGCACGCCGACGTCGAGGTCTTCACCACCTGCGCGACCGATCACCTCTCGTGGAAGAACGAGCTCGAGCCCGGCACCACGCGCGACGGCCCGCTCACGGTGCATCGCTTCCCTGCGAGCCGCTTTCGCAACATTCGCGGCTTCAATCGGCTGTCTGACTCGATGTTCGGCAAGCCGCACGATCTCGTCGGCGAGACGCGGTGGGTCGCCGATCAGGGCCCGACGGTTCCTGCGCTGCTCGAGCGCCTCGTGGCCGAACGCGAGCGCTTCGACGCCGTCGCCTTCTTCACGTACCTCTACCAGCCGACCGTCTACGGCGTGCCGCTCCTGGCTGACCGCGCCCTCGTCGTTCCCACGACGCACGACGAGCCGCCGCTCGCTTTTCATCTCTTCGCCGACGCCTTCGAGAAGCCGCGCGCGTTGCTCTGCAACACGCCTGAAGAAGAGACGCTCATTCGTGAGCGGTTTCCGAACGCGGCCCCTTCGACCATCGTCGGCGTCGGCATCGACGCGCTGCACCCAGACGAGCGGCGCTTCCGCCAGCAGACCGGCATTCACGGCCCCTACCTGCTGTACGTCGGCCGCATGGAGGCGGGGAAGGGCGTGGCCGAGTTGCTCGCGTTTCACCAGCAGCTCGTGAAGAAGTTCCACGACGCGCCGACGCTGGTGCTCGCGGGCAGTGGTGAACTCCAGGCGCGTGGGAGTCGCGTCGTGGCACTGGGCCGCGTCGACGAGCAGACGAAGTGGGACGCGCTGGGTGGAGCGCTCGCGGTCGTGGTGCCCAGCCGGTACGAGAGCCTCTCGCTGCTCACGCTCGAGGCCTTCGCGGTCGGTACGCCCGTCATCGGCAACACCATCGGCGCCGTCGTACGCGGCCAGCTCGAGCGCAGCAGCGCGGGCGTGGGCTACGACGACGAACGCTCCTTCATCGCGGCGGTGAAAGAGGTGGGCGAGCGCCGAAAGGATCTGTCGCGGCACGCCAGGCGCTACGCCGCGAAGCACCAGTGGCAGACGGTCATCGACGCGTGGCTCACGGCCATCGACGGCATCAAGGAGACGAAGCGATGAAGCTGTTCGGCAAGGACGTGACGGCGAAGAAGCTGCTCGACGTGGTGAAGGAGCGTCTGTCGGCGCGTGGGCTGTTGCCGCCATCGGAAGACGCAGGCCTCGATCGTGACGTCGAAGCACCGGTCGAGGCGTTCGCGTTCGCCGTGGAGTCCATGAGCGAGCACGTCGACACCACGCGCGGACTGCCCATCGAGACGCACCGTGACGGGCTTCAAGGTCGCGCGGTCGTGCTGGCAAAGCAGACGTTCCGCAAAGTGGGGCAGCTGTTCATCAACGAAGCGCTCGCGCGGCAGGTCGTCTTCAACGGGCACGTGCTCGACGGCTACTCACAGCTCTCGGCCGAGGTGATGCGGCTGCGCTCGCGCGTCGCCGAGCTCGAGGCGGAGCTCGAACGCGCCACCACGTCCCCGAAGGCGCCCGTGCTCGAGGTGCCGAGCGTGAAGGCTGCGAAGCCCGCGGCGCCGAAGACGAAGGCCGCGAAGCCTCGAAAGCCACGCGCCCGCTGACGGTCAAAAGGCGCCTCCGCTGGTTGTGGCGGTGGGGGGCATGCTGTAAGCGCGCACGGGCCGAATGATCCGCAACCTTCAGGAGCTGTACCAATACCGGGCGTTGCTCTGGGCGCTCTCGATGCGTGAACTCCGTGCGCGCTATCGCGCCTCGGTGCTCGGCTTCTTGTGGACGTTCTTGAACCCGACGTTGAGCATGGCGGTCTACGGGCTCGTCTTCGGCGTGCTGATGGAGAACCCGCCGCCGCGGTACCCGTTCTATTTGTTCTGCGGGCTGCTCCCGTGGATCTTCTTCTCGTCGTCGATTCTCGGCGGCACCACCTCGGTGAGTGACCGGAAGGATCTGCTGACGAAGGTGCGGTTCCCCGCGCAGGTGTTGCCGGCGTACGTGGTGCTCACGAACCTCATCAACTTCGTGCTCTCGCTGCCGCTCCTCTTCGTGCTCGGGCTCGCGTTTCAAGACGTGCCGTCGTGGCACCTCGTCTTCATCGTTCCCCTGCTGGCGCTGCAGACGTTGTTCACGCTCGCGATCACCTACCTGCTCTCGGCGCTCAACGTGGCCTTCCGCGATCTGCAGCACATCATGGCGAACGTGATGCAGCTGGCGTTCTTCCTCACGCCCGTGCTGTGGGACGTGCGCACCCTCAAGGGCATCGAGCGCTTCGGTGTCGCGGTGTCGGCCGAAGAGCTGCAGCGCATCGTGGTGCTGGCGAACCCGATGGCGGCGCTGATGACGGCCTGGCGTGACGTCTTCTTCACCCACCGCATTCCCGATTGGGAGCCGCTCGCCGTCGTCGCGGGGCTCACGCTCGTGGTGCTGTGGCTCTCGACCGCCGTCTTCGAACGCCGGCGCGAAGAGTTCGCGGAGCTCGTCTAACGCCATGTCGAACGCGCTCGTCATCGACAACGTCACGAAGCACTTCCAGAAGCGCTCGAAGCGCAACGAGATCACGACCGTCAAGAGCGAGATCGTTCGCATCTTGAAGGGCCAGCGGAAGGTGATCGAGCCGGCGACGCACATCGAGGCGCTCAAGGGCGTGTCGTTGACCGTGCCGCGCGGCGCGACCATGGGCATCGTCGGCCGCAACGGTTCGGGCAAGAGCACGCTGCTCAAGCTGGTCACCGGCATCTACTCGCCGACGGCGGGCTCGATTCAGGTGAACGGCCGCATCTCGGCGCTGCTCGAGCTGGGCGCCGGCTTTCACCCCGACTTCACCGGGCGAGAGAACATCCTCATCAACGGCATCATCCTCGGCATGTCGCGCACCGAGGTGAAGTCGCGCGTCGATCAGATCATCGAGTTCGCCGAGCTGGGTGACTTCATCGACGAGCCGGTGCGCACCTACTCGAGCGGCATGTTCATGCGGCTCGCCTTCGCCGTCGCCACGCACGTCGACCCCGACATCTTGATCATCGACGAGATCCTCTCGGTCGGTGACGAGCACTTCGGCCGCAAGTCGTCGGCGAAGATGAACGAGTTTCGCCAGTCGGGGAAAACGATTCTCTTCGTGACGCACGACCTCGGCCGCATCGAGACCTGGTGCGACTCCGCGGTGTGGATCGACGGTGGCCGCACCCGAATGGTCGGAGACCCTCGCCAGGTCGTCGCCGCCTACCGGCAAGCCGTCTCGGCCGCGGAAGACGAAGGCGCTCGGACCGGCCGGTCGGCGCTCTCGGCGCCTGGCGTCGCGCTCCCTCAGGTCGATGCGCCGCCCGTCGAGGCCGTGAAGTCGCCGGTGCACGTCGTCGACGTTCGGCTGCGTGACGGTGTCGGCGCTCAGCCCTCGGCGTTCTCGGCAGAGGGCGCGCTCGACGTGCACGTCGACGTCGAGCTCTCGACCAGCGCGCGGTGTGAGCTGTCGATCGAGATCGCGACCCTCGAGGGCATCTCGTTGTTCAAGACGCAGTACGCCGCGGGTCAGCTCGAGCAGGGGACTGCGACGATGCGCCTGTCGTTGCCGCGCCTCGGCCTCGGTGATGGCGCGCACGTGCTGACCGCGACTGCCTGGAGTGACGGGTTGCCGCCGCAAGCGCTCTCGAAGTCGCTCGTCGTGGCGCCGAACCCGTCAGCGACGGGCCTCGTCAGGCCCGAGCACGCCTGGTCCACCGAGCCCCGGCGAGAGGTTGCCTCGCCCCAGCCCCTCGTGAAGCCCGCCGTTCAGGCTTGAGCCGCGCTGAGTCACCAGTAGCAGGGCCCACGTCAGCACCAGCGAGGCCAGCCGCTGGTACGGGTGCACCGGCACGGCGAACACGACGACGAAGGCGGCCACCACCGGCCAGTGCCTGACGCGGAGCCCACTCAACGCTTCGACGGCGACCGGCAACAGCACCACGAACGAGTAGTCCTTGAAGCGGGGCAGCAGCAGCGCCCACGTCACCAGCAGCAGCGAGGCGCGGCGCTCGAACGTCGCCCCGGCCGGCCACCAGCGCCAGGTCGCCACGGCAACGCCGAGCGTCGTCAGGGCCCAGGCGAACAACGCCGAAGTGCCGACTCCGAACACGTCGCGACAGAGCGCGAGCACCGTGGCGTTCTGCGGCGCCCGTTCATCGATCGCCGCCGCGGCTGAGAGCGCCTCGCGCCACGCCGTGGGGTTCGTCGCGACGAGCACCCCGCCGATGAGCGCGACGATGCCGACGGCCCCGACGATGCGCCGCCGGGCTCCACGGCTGAGCTCGGCCAGGGGCAGCAGGGCCAGCGGCGTCAGCTTCCACATCGAGCCCACTGCTAGCGCAGCGACGAAGCCGCGAGGGCGCCCAGCGCGCAGGAGCAGCAGCGCACTCCAGATGCAGAGCGCTTCGAAGGTGGCGACGTTGCCGGTGAAGAGATCGATGCGCAGCGCGAGCCGGAAGCCGACGAGGCTCGAGGCCAGGGTGATCGCGAAGACGAGCGGCCGGGCCCGGAACCAGCCGCGCCAGAGCAGGCCGAGCCCGATGACGGCGAGCGCCTTGGCCAGGGAGTACCACCGCTGCGCTGCGGGCCAGTCGAAGGTGGCGAGCAGCCTCGCGAAGGGCCAGGCCGTCGGCGGGTAGACGAACGGCGTCGAGGCGCCGCGCCGTGAGAGCACCTCGAAATCGGTCGGGTTCTCGCCCGCGAGCAACGCCAGCCCAGCTGCGTGGTAGGCGAGCAGATCGCCCGGGTGGCGGTGCTCCCGTTCGGCGGCGAACGGCACCCAGAGCAGACCGCCCAGCAGGCACGCCCAGCCGAGAATGACCGCGCCGCTGATGAGCCGTGCCTGCACAGGGGCGTGGTAGCCCGGTGCTTCAGGAAGGTGGAGCGTTTCGGTGCCCACGTCGCTAGAGGGCGGCCATGGCGTCTCAGACCGCTCATGATCTTCGCACCGTGGTCACCCGCCGCGTCGGTGTGAAGAAACGGGTCGCCGTGCTCACGAACGATCTCGCGCTCGTGCGTGCCATCGAGGCGAACGGTTGTCTGGTGCTCGCTGACCCCGCGTCGCTCGACGAGCTCGAAGCGTTTCGTCCCGAGGTCGTGGTGCTCTTCGACGGCTTCGTGCTGGCCGATGGAGCGGCCGCGCTGCAGCGTCTCGCGCGCGCTGCAGGTCAGGCCGAGCTGGTGTGCTCGTTCGCGAACGCCGCTTCGGCCTCGCTCGCGTTGGGAAACCTCACCGGCCTCCAGCCCACACCCGCGTTCGCCGAGCCCGAGGTTCGGCGATGGCTCTCGTCGGCGGGCTACGTCGTCTCGTCGCGCGACGCCGTCATCACCGCGCCGCGCGCCACGAGCCTCAGCGCCGACACCGAGGCCGCGTTGCGTCAGGTGTTCGAGCAGCTCAACCCCGACGCTGCAGTCGACAGGTTTCTGCTCGTGGCGAAGCGCGGCGCTGAAGCGACGAAGCCCGATCGCACCGAGGGCCTCGTCAGCGTCATCGTCTCGGGCGGCACCGACGTCGCCGCGCTCGAGGGCACCATCTCGTCGCTCGCGAATCAGCAGCGCCGGCCGCTGGAGCTGATCGTGGTTGCGCCGCTCCCTCTGGCGTCGCTCGAAGACGTCGTCACCCGCGCGCGGCGGCGGAGCGGGCTCACCGTCAGCACACACCCTTCGACCTCGGACGACGCCAACACCCGGCTCAACGAAGGGCTCACGCACGCCCAGGGCCAGTACGTGGCCTTCGCCGAAGCGGGCGCGTTGTTCTCTCCGATGCACTTCACCGCGCTCGTGAAGCAGCTCGAAGACGGCACGCTCGCCTGGGCGATGACGACGGCGCTGCCCGGCCCCTTCTCGTTGCGAACCTGGCTCGAGGCGGGCGTGGCGAAGGAGCAGTGGTTGCTGGACGTGACGCGGCTGGGCTCGTTCAAGCTCACCTTCGCCGAAGCAGCGCCCGACGCCGATGCGGTGCTGTTCGCGCGGCTCGCGTTGCTCTTTCCTCCCGCCTTCATCACGGCGCCGTCGACGGTCGAACTCCTTCGTCAGCCCACGGTCGATCTCCCCGCGATGCTCGCGAAGCTGAAGGGCCGCCCGCTGCGGGGGCTCACCACGCTCGAGGCGTTGCTGCACACCACCCCAACGCCGCCGCTCTCCGCCCAGGTGCAGGAGCGCCTCGCCTCCATCGATCCCCGCGCAGGCGCCGTCATCGAGCGTGCGCGTGGCCTCGCCGATCGCGTTCAGTCAGCGTGGGTCAAGGCGAAGAAGGACGCGGAGAAGAAGTGATCAGCTGTGCGGGAAGCCGGCGCGGCGCGCTTCCAGCTGCTTCGCCGTGATCGCGTCGAGCACTGCGCCCATCTGATCGGGCTTCGTGTCGGGCGTGATGTGCATGAAGCCGGCGGTCGTCTTCGGCGTCGCGCCGAACTCGCTCGCGAGGTTGTACCCGAGGAAGTTGCAGAGGTACGCGCTGCGGTCGGGCTGGTAGTTCGGGTCTGACTTGCTGGTGAAGACCTGCCGCTCGGCACCGAAGCCCTGCAGCGCCCAGTCGATCGTCTCCACGGGCAGGTCGGTCTTCAGCTCGTCAGCGCCGCCTTCGCGAACCTTGCGGTCCGTCATCATCTGGTTGTTGCCGTCGGGCGCTGCGCCGAGGTGATTCTCGGGCCGCTCCTCGACCTGCGCCTGGCCGTGCGTCACGCCCATCGAGAGGATGACGTCGGGCGGGCTCTTGCGCATCTCGGTCATGAACTGTTCGACCGCGGCGGGTGTCACGTCGAGGCGGCGGTACTCGACGATCGCGCCCTTCACACCACGCTCGGCGAGCTTCTGCGCCATGTTCGCCGACGGGTTGTCGGTGATGCCCATGAACGCGCCGTAGCCCGTCACCACCACCCGCATCGGCTTCTCACCCGGAGCCAGTCCCAGCGCGGCCGGCTTGTAGAGCATGAGGTGCGCAGCAGGGTCTGACTTCTTCGCGCTGCGGCCCGAGAAGCTGGCGGCGTCGTAGGGCTGCACGTCTCCACCGAGCACCACGCCCGCGAACGTCGCAGGCAGCTGCGCCTTCACCTTCTCGAGAATCTGTTGCGGCCCTTCGCCGGCCTTCACGGTCACCGAGAGCTTCTGCCCATCGACGGTCAGCTGCAGCACGCCGTCGGCCTTTGCCTTGCCCTTGAGCGCGAAGGCGTTGTCGAAGAGCCCGACGCGCGCCGAGAGCCCCGGAACGGTGAGGGTGAGGTTGGCGTAGCGGCCCTCGAGGCTGGCGAGCTGGCCCTTCGCCTCGATGTTCACCCACGCGTTCGTCTGACCCATCGCAGCGAGGTGACTGAGCAGCCGCTGCTTCGTGCCGTCGTCGAAACCGTCTGCGGCTTTGAGGAGCGTCGCGCGCTCGGTGCTCGACAAGCCACCCGCGTCGCGCACCTGCAGCATGATGCGATCGACGTCTGCGGAGTCGACCTTGCCGTCACGTGCCGCAGTGGTCAGCGCCCGACGAATGCCGTCAACGTTCATATGTAGGCAATTATCGCTGATCTCGACGGGTTGGTGCGTGGGCGCGCGCTTTTCTTCTCGAACAAAGACAGCTGGTTAGCGCAGCTGCTTCTCTGCGTCGGGGTCGGCCAGGAAGGCTTCGCGCTGGGTCTTGAGCTGTTTGAGGTGGTCGCCCTTCGTGAGCATCGTCTTGCTGACCGAGCGCGTGTCGACGGGGTCGACCTCGAACGTCCAGCCTCTCCCTGGCGCCGCCATGCGGTCCTTCAGAAAGCGGGTGCGGGCCTCGACCATGCCGTCTTTGCGAACCGAGACGTCTCCGCTCCACGACGGGCCTGACGGGATCAGGTTGCGTGAGGCGACCGACACGCTCTTGTCGCTGTTGAGTTCGATGGGCCCGGCGTGCGCGACCCAGTGGTTGCTCGGGCTGGTGACGACGGTGAAGCGCGTCTCGGGCCCCAGCGTGGCGCCACGCGCCTGGAGATCGGCGACGAGCCCACCGAGCTGTCCCGGGTTGAGGCCCGCGTCGGCGTCGGGATCGTAGCGGCGGCCCACCGCGTACGCGGCCTGCTGCAGCAGGTGCACGTCGTTCAAGCTCGGGGTGCCGTTGCCGAAGTTCGTGAACGCCTGGTCGAGGGCCGCGCGATCGAGCGAGGGCGGCAGCAGCTCCTTCGCGCCCGGTGCTCCGAGTGCAGCCTTGAGCGCCTCCGCGTTCTTCTTCGCGGCCTCGGGCGTGGTGCTGTTCATGATCAGCGCGCTGACGACGGCCGCTCCGCCACAGATGTGGTTCTTGTTTCCCGCCGCTTCGCTCACGCCGTTGAGCTGCGAAGCCCCCTGCGCGAGCGCGATGCGGGCCTTCGGGTTCGAGAGATCGACGGGCGCGTTCGACGGTGCCTGCAGCGCGGGCTCCTTCGGCGGCGCGGCGACCTTCGCTCCAGCGGCCTGGGCTACGACTCGGGGGCGCGGCGCGTTCTTCGCGACCCAGGCTTCACCGCCGCTCGCGGTCTGCGGCTTCGGCGGCTCGACGACGGCGGCCTTCTGCCGAAGCGGCGCGACGGGCGCGTTGGTGCGGGTTCGCGTTGCTGAGAGCGGGGGCGCCATGAAGACCTCGTGGTGAGCGGAACAGACTCGCGGGAGCCCCCTGAGGGGACATGCTCGCCGCTCATTCTTTCAGAGCCATCGCTCCGTGCTATCCCTCCCTGCCATGCCTGACTGGAAAGCCGAGAAGTCCCGCTGGGTTGTGAAGACGTACGAGAAGGCGAAGGCGAAGGGCCCGGAGCGGCGCGCCACCTTCCTCACCTCGAGTGGCATCGAGCGCAGCCCCGTCGATGGCCCCGAAGCGACGCCCGAGAGCAGCTTTGGCGAGAAGCTTGGCTTCCCCGGCGAGTACCCCTTCACGCGCGGTGTGCAGCCCACCATGTACCGCGGCCGTTTCTGGACGATGCGCCAGTACGCCGGCTTCGCGAGCGCGAAGGACTCGAACCAGCGCTACCACGCGCTCCTCAAGGCCGGGCAGACGGGCCTCTCGGTGGCTTTCGATCTGCCCACGCAGATGGGCTACGACGCCGACAACCCGCGCGCCCGTGGAGAGATCGGCAAGGTCGGCGTCTCCATCTGCTCCGTGCGCGACATGAAGGTGCTGCTCGACGGCATTCCGCTCGGTGAAGTCAGCACCTCGATGACCATCAACGCGACCGCGCCGATTCTGCTGATGCTCTACGCGGCGGTCGGTGAATCGCAGGGCGTGCCGATGGAGGCGCTCCAGGGCACGGTGCAGAACGACATCTTGAAGGAGTACATCGCGCGCGGCACGTACATCTACCCGCCAGCGCCGAGCCTTCGCCTCATCACCAACCTGTTCGCGTTCTGCGCGAAGAAGGTGCCGAAGTGGAACCCGATCAGCATCAGCGGGTACCACATTCGTGAAGCGGGCTCGACGGCCGCGCAGGAGATCGGCTTCACGCTCGCCGATGGCATCGCCTACGTCGAAGCGGCGCGCACGGCGGGCCTCGAGGTCGACGACTTCGCGGGGCGGCTCTCGTTCTTCTTCAACGTGCACAACGACTTCCTCGAAGAGGTCGCGAAGTTTCGCGCGGCGCGGCGGTTGTGGGCGCGCATCATGAAGGAGCGCTTCGGCGCGAAAGACCCCCGCTCGATGATGCTGCGCTTCCACGCGCAGACCGCCGGCTCGACGCTGACCGCACAGCAGCCGATGAACAACGTGGTGCGCGTGGCGATTCAGGGCCTCGCCGCGGTGCTCGGTGGCACGCAGTCACTGCACACCAACGGCTGGGACGAGGCGCTGGCGTTGCCCAGTGAAGACGCCGCGAAGCTGGCCTTGCGTACGCAGCAGATCATCGCGAACGAGACGGGCGTGGCCGACACCATCGACGCGCTCGGCGGCAGCTATCACCTCGAGCGGCTCACCGACGAGCTCGAGACGAAGGCCGCCGACTACATTCGCCGCATCGACGATCTCGGCGGCATGGTGCGCGCCATCGAGCAGGGGTTCCCGCAGCAGGAGATTCAGAACGCGGCCTATGACGCCCAGCGCGCGCTCGAGCGCAACGAGAGCGTCGTCGTTGGCGTGAACAAGTTCCAGCAGCCGGAGCCGCCCGTGAAGGGGCTCCTGCGGGTCGACGAGTCGGTCGAGCAGGAGCAGCGTGCGCGCCTCGCCGATCTGCGCAAGACGCGCAGCGCCGATGCCTGTCGCCGCGCGCTCGATGCGCTGAAGAAGGCCGCCGAAGCCCAGGGCGACAACCTGATTCCCCTCATCTCAGACGCGGTGAAGGCCGAGGCCTCGCTCGGCGAGATCTCCGACGCCATGCGTGCCGTCTTCGGTGAGCATCAGGAACACGTCGTGCTGTGAAAGGAACTCTCTCATGACACCTCAGCCCGCTCCGCCGCAGCCGCAGCAACAGAGTTGGTTCTCGAAGAACTGGATGTGGGTCGCCGGTGGCGGCTGCCTCGTGCTCGCGTGCTGCGGCATCGCGTCGCTGTTCGCGGCCGGCGCCCTGGCCACCCAGATTCCCAAAGAGCCCATCGAGCTCGATGGCCCCGCGCCGCGGCCCGCCGGCAACGAGACCGCTGCGCGCGTCGACTGCGGCACTCCGGGCCCGGAAGGCGTCGACTGTGAGATCAAACGCACGGGCGGCACGGCGGGCTTCCAGGCCTGCTGGGATCTCGAGATCGCCTGCGTGAACGGAGGCGTGATGGTGGGGCAGAGCTGTGGCTCCATCGCGGCCGGAGCGAAGGGCGGCACCGTCAACATGGCCGTGGCCTCGTTCTCGAATCAGGAAGGCTGCGACGCACCGAAGCAGGGCACGGTGAAGAACCTCGTCGTCACCGAAGAGTAGATGACGCTCGCCGAGGCGATGGTTCCGGTGATGAACGTCGCGCTCGTCATGGGCGTCGCGGTCGTCATGCCCATCGCCTTCGAGCGCCGGTTCACCCCGTGGCAGGTGTCGGGGCTGGCGGTGGCGGCGTCGTTGGCGGTCGCCCCCGGCTGGCCAGCGGCGATCGTGTTGCTGCCCTGGTTGTTTCTCTGCGTCGTCGAGGGCGTTCAGGCGCTGCGTCGCAAGGTGCTCGTGCACGCCGTGATGGCCGGCTTCGGAGCCACGGCAGCGCTGGCGTTGATGACCTCGCGCCTCGAGATGACGTTCTTCGACATTCCCGAGCCGATCGTGAAGCTGACGGCGCTGCACTTCTCGTTCGCCGGGGTGGGCTCGCTCTCGCTCGCGAGCCGGTTGGTGGCGAGCCGGGCGTCGGCTGCGCGACGGGTCGCGGGGCTCCTGGTGATGGTGGCTCCGCCGATCGTCGCGACGGGCTTCATCACGCGGCTGGCGCTGTTTCAGGTTGGCGGCGCCGTCGTGATGGCTGCGGGCGTGTGTGCGGTCGCGGCGCTGCAGGTGCCCGAGGCGCTCAGACGTTCGGGCTGGTCACGCGCGTTGCTGCTCGTGTCGTCCGCGTCTCCGTGGGTCGCGATGGCGCTCGGGGTTGCGTGGGCGGCGAGTCAGTACTGGCCGACGGTGCCGGCGTTGTCGGTGCCCGACATGGTGCCGACGCACGGCGCGCTCAATGCGTTCGGCTTCGTGCTCGCCGGTCATCTCGCGTGGTGGGTCGACGAGCGCGGCTGGTGACGGAGCTCGGCTGACGGTGCCGCTGCGTCGCGAAACCTCTTTCGTGAACCAACAGGGCAGGGCGACGACCGACAGAACCTGCCTGCCCTGCGGCAGCGAGACCTGCAGTGACACCGCGAACGCCACCACGTGCTCCCGGATCGCCTTCCACGTGCACTGGGTGCGCAGCAGCGTCGACAGCGACATGGATGTGCGTGCTGTTCGTCGAGCCGAGGTCTTTCACGAAGATGCCGTCGGGCCGCGGCTCGAGCTGCAGCTTCGTGAGCTGCTCCCGCGACGATCGATCGAACTGTGTCCGGGCGGAGACGCCGAGACGCCGCCATCGACGCCAGAGTGCCGAGCTCGTTCGAGCCCCAGCACGCAAGGCCCGCGTCTTCGAGCACGGCGCAGTTGAAGTTCGAGCCCGTCGCCCGCCAGTTCGAGCAGCGTCTGTCGAGAGGTTCAGCGGTCTCGACGCGTGCCGGAGTTCGTGGGCCCTGACGCCGGGCGATGCCCGAGCTCTTCTGCGAGCGCGGAGGTGTGCGACCTGCGTTCTGCCCGACGAACGTTGTCACCTCACGCCCATCGGAGTGCCGCGGGTCGTTCGTCTCACGGGCTTCTCAGTTCGACTCGGCGGTCGCGAGCCAACGTCTCCGCGGCATGGCTCGGCAGGGGCTTCGCCTCACTGCACGGTGACTTCGAGGCTGTAGGTCATCGGACCGGAGCGGTAGCTCGACACCACCACGAACACCGTCTTCGCCGCCGTGCCCGAGTTCGTCCACGTCAGGCGATCTTCCTGCCCGTCGCTGCCGCGATCGGCCGAAGCGAGGCAGGTCAGCGCTGGCGCGTTGCAGTTCGCCGCGGGGCCTTCGATCACGTTCAGCACGATGTCGGCCATGGCGTCGGGCACCCCGCGCACGGTGAGCGTCTGGTTCGCGCCGACCGAGAGCGAATACACACGATCGGTGCCCGACGACGACGCGCTGCAGCCAGTGCCCGACAGCGGGTAGTCGCGCGAGAACGTCGTGAGCGTCTCGGCCGGCAGCGACATTCCCGAGGTGATCGCCTGCGCGTTCTCGCAGACCTCTCCGGCGGGAATGGCGGCGCTGGTGGCCTGCAGCGAGAACGCCGTGTCGGTGTCGGCCTCGTTGTACGACCCGACGACGACGAACAGCGGCTGTGCCGTCGAGCTGGCGTTGGTGAAGCTCGCGGTCTCGGGCGCCAGACGCCCGCCGACGTCACGAGCCGCCAGGCACCGCCGCGTCGACGACTCACACGCCGCAGCAGGGCCGGCGATGAGCGAGAGCACCGGGTCGAAGCCACCGTCCATCACCGCGGGGGTCGGCGTCACCGTCACCGTCAGCCGCTGGTTCGGCTGTGCCTGCGCCACGTAGACGCGATCGACGCCGCGTGAGGCGCTCACGCACGTGTAGTCGCGCTCGAAGGTCACGCCGCCCGGCCGCAGGGTCTGGTTGGTCAGCGGTGTCGTGGCGAGCATGGTGGTGGCCGTCGCGCACACGTCGTCAGCCACGGGCGTTGCCGTCGACAACGCGATGTTGAAGTTCGCGCCAGCTCCGCTCTGCCCGTCGACGATCGCGAAGGCGCCGAGCGCCTGGCCCGAGCCGTTCACGAACGACGCCGCGCGCGTCGCGCCGAGGGTGCTCGAGTTCGCCGAGGCGACGCAGACGCGCGGTGAGACTTCACACGCCGACGCAGCGCCCGTCACGAGGCTCACCGATGGCACATAGCCGCCGTCGGTCGCGCCGGTCAGCGTCACCTTCGCGCGCTGGCCCGTCGGAACGTTGAACGAGAAGACGCGATCGTTGCCCGTCGTGTCGAACGTCGCGCACGAAGTGGTGGTGCCGGCCGAGTAGTCGTTGGTGAAGCCGATGGTGGTGCTCGCCACCGGCGCTCCCGACGCGAGCGCGGTCGGGTTGCTGCACGAGTCACCCGCGGGAGGATCGGTGATGACGGCCGAGAGATCGAAGGTGCCGGTGCCGGGGGCCGAGCTGTCGACGAGCACGAGCAGGTTCTGCGCGGTCGAGGTGCGGTTCGTCCACGTGACGACGTCGGGGTCGGTCGCGAGCGCGCTGGTGCTCGTCGCCACGCAGCGCAGCATTCCCGTCGCGCAGTTCGCGGTGCCATCGATGAGCGAGACCGAGGTGTTGAGGCCCGCGGTCGGCGTCGCGGTGATGGTCGCCAGCTTGTTCGGCGGAATCGTCAGCGCGTAGACGCGATCGGGCCCGCTCGAGGTGAAGCCGCAGCCCGTGCCGGAGCCGTAGTCGTTGCCGAACCCGCTGAACGTCTGACCGGTCAGCGGCGTACCGGCGGTGAGCGCCACCGCGCTCGCGCACTCGTCGCCTGCGGGGGGCATGGCCACACTCGTGGTCAGCGTGAAGTCCGTCACGGTGTCGGTCGGGTCGTACGAGCCGACGACCACGAAGACGTCTTGCGCCGTGGTGCCGCGGTTCAGGTAGTCGACCCGCTCCGTGCCGCCGACGGCGAGCGCGTCGGAGCCTCCGAGGCAGACGAGCGGCGAGGCTTCACACGACGACGACGGGCCGGCGATGAGGTTCAGGGTGACGTCGAAGCCGCCGTCATTCACCGGCGCGGCGATCGCAGTCAGGCGCTGACCTGCGGGCACGCTGAGCGCGTAGGTGCGGTCAGGCCCGTCGGAGCGCTTGCAGTTGGTGCCGAAGCCATAGTCGCCCGAGTAGCCGTCGAGGCTCTGGCCGCTGAGCATGCCGGGCGTGACGGTCGTCGCGCTGTCACACCGGTCGCCCACGGGCGGCGTCGCCACCGTGAAGCTCAGGTCGTACTTGCCTTCGTGCGTGGTGCCGTTGGTCTCGTCGGGCGCGGTGAAGAACGAGTCGACGACGACGAAGACCTCACGCGGAGCGCCCGTGGTGTTGAGGTACGCGACGCGCTCGGGCGAGCCGGGTGGCTGATCGATGTCGGAGCCGTCGAGGCACGAGGTGCGATCGCCTGCATCGGCCGGCGAGCACGCGGCGGCGGGACCAGCGACGAGGTAGAGCGACGGGTCGTACTGAAGGCCACCGTCGGTCGTGTCGGTCTCTTCCGGCGTGAGCGTCACCGTGAGGCGCTGCATGTTCGGCACCGTCACCACGTAGACGCGGTCGGGGCCCTGGTTGCGCGAGCCGGTGCAGCTCAGGTTCACGTCGGGCGTCGCGCCCACCGTCGTTCCCGAGAGCGTCATCGAGCCCGCGACGGTCTGCGCCATCGTGCAGCTCTCTCCGCCGGTGCCCGAGGCGCCGCCTGCCACCGCCGCGCCGCCGCCGGTCGAGCTCGAGCCGCCACCCGTGCCCGACGAGCCGCCGCCAGTTCCCGTGCTGCCTCCGCCCGTGCTCGCAGCGCCGCCGCCAGTGGTGCCTCCCACGCAGACGCCCGACACGCAGGACTGCGCGGTGGGGCACTGGGCGCTGCTCGTGCACTGGCCCGACGGCGCCGGGCAGGCAGTCGCGAGAAGGAGCACGGCGGCAGCGATGAACGTTCTGATCACGAGAAGCACCTCGACGAGGAAGACGCGCGTTCCCTAGCACGGGGGCATCGCTCGAACAGCGGGGTGCCTCAGGGCGTGTGAACGGCGGTGAACAGGGGCATCGGTTCACCCAGCAGAAAGCCCAGCTTCACCTGGAGTGGAACGCCGACTCCCATGGCGGGAACGTCGCCGCCCTGCGCGAGCGGCATCAAGAGCGCCAACTCGGGCATCACCGCCACCGCGCGTGAGAGCCGCAGCGCGACGCCAAGGCTGCCGCCCGCCATCAGCGCCCTGAACGGCAGGCGCGCACCGTCAGTGGGCAGAAAGACGAAGCCCTGTGCCCGCGGGCCGAGCACCACTTGATGTGGCCCCAGCCGAACCCCGATGAGGAGTGGGAGCGCCGCGCTGAAGAGCGACCCGGCGATCGACACCGGCTCTCCGCTCGGCGCGAGCGTCGCCGTGAGGGCCGGCGCCAGTGAGACGAGCACCGGCCACTCGCGCGGCGTGAGCATCACCTTCGTCTCGAGCCCAAGGCCCGACTGGCCTGCACGAACGCCGAGGTCGAGCCGTTCGGCCGCGCCGTAACGCACCGACACGTCGATGAGCGGGGTGAGCGAAGACGTCTGGGTCGAGGTGCGTGGCAACAGCGCCGTGACGCCGGGCTCGACGCCCACCTGCAGCCTGCCTGCTCCGACGGTGTCGGCGGTCTGCGTGCTGCCGATGGCGGCGCAGCCCTGCCACTGCACGGCACAGAACACGAGGAAAAGCCCACGAAGGCTCGGCACGCGGCGATTCTGCACCAATCTCACCTTCAGTCGCCGACACGGCTGTTTGCGGGTAGGTTTCCGGGCAGCCGATGAGTGACGAAGTCGTTCAAGTCTGGGTTCGCAACGAGAAGGGCCAGGTCTTCGGCCCGCTGTCGCCATCGAGCGTCGAGCTGCTCCTCGACAACGGCGTCATCGTCGGCCGCGTCCAGGTCTCACTCGATGGCATCAACTACGTCTTCCCGGGCCGAATGCCGGGCATTCGCATGGTCTTCCCCAAGACGCTGTGGGGCGACCAGGTCTTGCCACCCAACGAGCTCGACGACGTCTGGTCGAAAGTGGTGGCGCCGCCGCCGCTGCCCACCGCGGCGCCTCAGGCAGGGGGAGCGGGCGCGGTTCCGGGTGGCCCGGTTCCCGGAGGGCCCGTCGCAGGGCCGGGTGCCGCACCTCGAGCAGGCCCGATGGCAGGGCCAGGCGCACGGGCAGCCCAGACGCAGGTTCGGCCACCGCCTTCGGCTCAGCAGCGCCCGCCGCAGCCCCGCACTGCCCCGACGGGTGTGCCCATGGTGCAACGGCCCGGAGCGCCCGCCGCTCCCGCCAGCCTCGGCGATTCCTTGTTCGGCGACATGCCGCAGAGCAGCCCCTCTCAGGTGATGTCGACGCCCTCCGGCATTCGGGCCGCGCCCCCTGCGGCGCCCCGGCCGGCCGCGAACTCGATGGCGTCGATCGCCGCAGCGATGGGCCAGGCGCCGATGCCACCCGCGCCGGCGCCCGTTGCGCCGCCGTTCGCGAGCTCTCCGTCGACCGCGACGGCCGCACCACCGCCACCGCAGAGCCGCCCGTCGTCGGTCGCTGCAGCCGCCGCGCTCGAGCAGCTCCCTCAAGGCGGAACCCTCACCGACTTCACCGCGCGCCGCCTCTATTTCCTCGCCGCCGCGCAGGACACGACGGGCCTGCTCACGCTGCAGCTGCCCGACCGCGCGGTGATGCTGCACTTCCGCAAGGGCAGCCCCGACTCGGTCGAGTCGACCCACCCCGACGACGCGCTCGCGACGTTCCTGCTGCGTCAGCGATTGGTAGGGCCCGAGCAGCTGGGGCAGGCGCAGAAAGAGGGCGCGCGCTTCGGTGGCGAGCTGCTGCCAGCGCTGTTCGGCCTTGGCCTGCTCAACCCCAACGCCGCCATCGAGGCGCTCAACCAGCGCGTGGCGGGGCTCATCGGGCTGGCGCTGCGTTCGACCGAAGGCAGCTTCACCTTCCAGGCGATCGATCTTCCCGCGCAGAAGGCGATGCCGCCGGGCAACCGATGGCAGCTCTACGTCGAGCAGCTGCGCAAGCTGTCGGTGGCCGAGCTTCGTGAGCAGCTCATCTCGGCGCTCGACTTCCCCATCATGAAGGCGAGCGGCGCGGTGGCCATCGGCGACATGCGGCTGTCACCGCAGGAGACGCGCGTGTACTCGCAGTTCGACGGCACGCGCACGCTCAACACGTTCCTCCAGGCGAACGCGCCCGAGACGGAGCACGCGCTGCGGGTCGCCTTCATGCTCGAGCCGTGCGATCTCGTCTCGTTCGCGGGAACGGTCGTGAAGACGTCGGCGCCGGCACGCAACGCGCCCCGCACACCCGCCGCTGGAGCACCGGTCGCGCCTCCGAAGCCGGTGGTGATGGCTCCCGTCGCTGCGCCGCCTCCAGTCGCTGTGCAGCCCAGTGTCGTGCCAGGCCCGCCTGTCGCACCCCGTGTTCCGTCGTACCCCGGTGCGCCGCCGCCACCAGGCGCCCAGCCGGCCCGCCCGCCCCCCGTGATGCCTCAAGCGGCGCCCGCACCGGTCGCGCCCGCTCGACCCGTCATCACGGCAGCGGGGCCCGTCATCGCCCCACCGGCGGCTGCCCCACCCGCCAACGCAGCCCCTCCACGGATCGCCGCGCCCGTCGTCGCGCCCACCGTCGCGCCTGCCGCCGTTCAGAACTTCACCGCCGACATCAAGCGGCTGACCGACCTGCTCGCGACGATGAAGAAGCAGAACCACTTCGAGGTGCTGGCCGTCACGAAGGACTCGCCCGCGAGCGCCGTGAAGGTCGCCTACTTCAAGCTCGCGAAGGATCATCACCCAGACACGGTTCCAGCCGGCGCGCCCGAAGCGCTGCACAAGCTCAAGGTCGACATCTTCGCGCGCATCGGAGAAGCGCACCGCACGCTCTCGGACGAGAACCTGAAGAAGGAATACGTCGCCGAGCTCGAGTCAGGTGGCGCAGGCGAGAAGATCGACGTCTCGAAGCTGCTGCAGGCCGAGGAGTACTTCCAGAAGGGGAAGATCCTCATTCAGGCGCGCAAGTACCCCGAGGCATTCAAGATGTTCGATGACGCCATCGCGCTCACGCCCGAAGGCGACCCCGAGGCGTACACGTGGCGTGGGTACGCGCGCTTCTTCACGTTCCCCGACAAGAAGGCCGGGCTGGTCGAGGCGATGAAGGACGTCACCAACTGCCTCAAGCGCAACCCGAACGTGGTAGCCGCGCATTTCCACCAGGGAATGATGCACAAGATCCTCGGAGACATGGCGGCGGCCAAGAAGCACTTCCAGGCCACCGTGAAGCTCGACCCCAAGCACATCGACGCGCAGCGCGAGCTGCGAATGATGAAGTGAGATTCAGCGTGGCGCTCAACGGCAAGCAGCGGCGGTACCTTCGTTCACTCGGTCATCACCTGCATGCAGTCGTGCAGGTCGGTGACGCTGGCGTCAGCGAGGGCGTGATCTCGGCGACGGCGCAGGCGCTCGAGACGCACGAGCTGGTGAAGGTGCGCATCGCCGACGAACGTGAAGGGCGTGAGGCGGCCATCGAGCAGCTGGCCGAGGGCACGGGCTCCGAGGTGGCGCAGGTGCTGGGCCGCACGGTGCTGCTCTTCAAGCGGCGCGCGAAGAAGCCGGCGATCAAGTTCGACGGTGAAGTGTTCCCCGTCGAGAAGGACGCGAAGGCGAAGCGCGTCGTGAAGAAGGCGAAGCCGGCTAGCCGCCGAACGCCACGAAGCCAAGATTGAGCGACGCGAGCCACTGCTGCTGAAGCGGCGCGCCTCCGACCGAGACCCCGAGAAAGAGCGGCCCCAGCAGCACGCGGGCGCCGACGTCACCCGTGAGCCAGGGCTGGGCGGGGCGCGAGAGATCGGCGTCGACCCCCGTCGGAGCGCGCACGACGTTGGCGGTGGCGAGCCCGAAGCCGATACCGCCGGTGAGCTGAAGCAGCGAACCGCGCGTGTGGCCGCGGAGCTCGGCCTGAATCGCCCAGGCTGATTGCGAGCCGCTCCACGGCGCGACGCTGACGAGGCGCACCGAGGGCGTGAACCAGTTCCAGAAGTCGACGCCGAGTCGGGCCGAGACGGTCGGGGTGAGATCGGAGCGCGACGTGACGCCACCCGTGACCTCGACTTCGAGCTTGGGATCGTCGGCGGTCTTCTTCACCTCGGCCGGAGCCGCGAGGGCAGCGGTGACGAGCCCCAGACTGAGCAGGGTGAGCTTGGCGGCGTGCATGTCGTTTCTGTTGCCGGACGCCCGACGAACGATCAGCGCGCTGAGGTGACAGCCCGTTGGTGGCGTTCGTTCAGGTGTTTCAACGGATCAGCAGACTCGATCCAGGCCGAGATCTGTTGCGCATCGAAGGTGATGACGAGTCGGCGGTCTGTCGACCGCTTGGCGAGTTCCTGGTGGAACTCCCACGTGAACCCGCCCACAGAAAAGTAGAAGCCAATCGAACCTCGCTCGTGTTTCGTCTCGAGCTTGCTCAAGAAGTCACGAGCCTGCGGCGCTCCACTGGGCTTCGACCAATTCTTGCACTCGCCAAAGAAGTACTGGCTCTCCTTGCTCCAGAAGGGGTCAGTGCTCGAGTTGCGAACTACGATGTCGATCTCTTCGGAGTCCGTTCGCAGATTTGCGGTGACCTCTCCGAAGCTCGGAATCGCCCGGAAGAGAAGCTGCATGACGCGCTCGAGGAGAGCTCCCTTTCTCTGGGGGTCGAGTTCCTGCTGAGCCGATGTCCAGGCCGCCTTGAGCTGTGCTGGGCCGCGAATCGCGTTCAACCGGCGCTCAGTCGTGATCTCCACTGCGTTGCGGACTTTCGCCTTGAGCAGCGCTGCGAAGGTGCCGCTCTTTTCCAAGTAGTCGTACACGCCGGCAGCGAAGGCCGTCTCGATTGCGTCATCAGACGCATAACCGGTGACGATGATCGGCTTGGCAAAGGGCGCGAGGTTCTGAGCTGTCCGGAGCAACTCGAGTCCAGAGTCGGGGCCACCCGGGCCCTGCAGCTTTTGATCGATGAGCACGACGTCGAAGTCGGAACCTGGCTTCGAAAGAAGCTCGATGGCCTCTGCGGCCTTCGACGCCACCTCGACGGCGTGGCCAGCACCAGTGAGGATCTCGCGGTAGAGATCTACGAACCCTTTGTCGTCGTCGACGATGAGAATCTGTCCGCTGCTCATGGGGTCGGCTCCTGAAGCGGAAGGGCTATCACGAAGCGTGCTCCGCCGAGGTCGCTCCGCTCACATCGAATCGAGCCCCCGTTCGCCATGATGACCTTCCGGGCGAAGGCCAGGCCAAAGCCCGAGCCGCCCGGTTTCGTGGTGAAGCCATCGTCGAAGACGCGTTCACGATCCTCTGCAGCGACGCCTGGCCCATCATCGTCAACGGACAACACGGCGTGGCGACCCTCGATGCGCGCAGCGAAGATGACCTGCTTCACGCTTGGGATTTGCAGCGCATTGAGGACGACGCCCGCTGCGGCTCTTCGGACGCTGTCGACGTTAAGCTTGAGTTGGCCTTCTGCCACAACGAGGCGAAGCCGGTCCGGTTCATCGGCCGCCAAACGGACACCATCCATAAGGTGTCGCACGGTGATGAGACTCGGCCGTTCACTCACCATTTCCGAGGTGATGACCATCTCGTCGATGAAGCGCAAAGTCCTCAGCACACCTTCGTGGGCTTTTCGTAGTCGTTCGGAGTCTCCGGCACGGGCTCGAAGCACCTCGGTGAGATGATGGCGCGTGGGGACGAGGGCGTTCCGAACCTCATGGGCGATCAGCCGAACCTGCTCCTGGGCGGCCTCGAGCGCGGAGGGACCCGAGAACGATGCGATCGGCGATGCTCTATCGGTGAGCGCCTGACGGGCTGCCGCTCGCCAAGGTCCATCGCGAAGAGCAACGCCAACTGATTCGAGCGAGGCTGGTGCGATGACGACTTCGTAGGGTTCTTCTGCGTTGTCGAAAAAACGCGCACGGAGTACCCCGAAGCCAGTCAGGCGGGCGAAGGGTAGAAGTGCGAACGGCCAGTAGAGGTCACCCGTCCTCGAGTTGACCTCTTGTTGGATGCCCTCGCTCAATGCGCTCAGAAGTGTCGTCGAGATCCGCTCTTCATCAGGCTCGCTTGATTGCTCTACCTCAAGAACGAGCAGCCACTTGAGCGCATCGACTTTTCCAAGCGTGACGAGTGCGCGGCCTGCTCTCCTGAGGGCCTCAGACCCACGGGCGATCAGGCCGAGGTCTTCGCAGTATGAGCGAGTGAGAACCCCGGCCGACAGGCAGAGCTGTGCGACCCTCGAGGCCTCATGTTGCTCCATCAGACTCCCGGTGCCACCTCCGTGGGCGGCGGCATCAAGCACTGCGCGAGCATACTCCTGAGTTTGTGCGAGGAGTTGATGAGGCGGCAGAGTTTCCAACGTCGTAGCGAGGTCATCCAGCCCATTTGCCCATTGAGCGTGTCGAAGAGACCCCGACCACTCACTGAGCTTCAGCAGTCTGCTTTGGAAGTGACTCCGCAAGTCCGCTCGGTCGACCTCCCAGGTCTTGGGCCCAAGCAGTTGCTTCCCATCCGAAACGTTTCTCAGGAACGCCTGAACATCTTCGACGCGCATCACCGCCTCCAAACCAACCGTTCCCCCGGTTCCGAGTTGGCCGCAGAGCGCTGCCTGGAACCGGCCCCCCGGTTCCGACGAGCACTCGGCAGACGGGGAGAACCCTCCCCCCGGTTACTCGTTCTCCTCCTTCGGCTTCCCTTCGTCCGGAGCTGTCAGCTTCGCGCCACCGCCCGACGCGACCGGAGGAACGAGCGTCGCCGCCTCGTTGTACGTGGTGACCGCGGCGACGGCAGTACGAAGCCGCTCGTGGAGCTGCGTCACGATCGTCGCCAGCCTGTCGCGCTGGTCGCCCTCTTCGCTGTTGTCCTCACCAACGCTGCCGATTGCGGCGAGAGCCGCCTTCGCGGCGGACGAGGCGTTGCCAAGAGCGCCAGCGCCGAGCACTGACTCGGCGGCGGTCTTCATCGGAGCGAGGAGCTCGACGAGGTCGAGTACGTCTTGAACCGTGTCGGAGACGCCCGTTCCGCTCGCGATCACCGCGACCTCGCGAGCGTCGACTTTGCCCGCCTCGGCAAATGTCTGTGCGAGGGGAAGCAGCGCACGCCGCCACTTGGTTGCTCCGTTGATGATCTCTCGCGAGCGAGCCGGACTCGAGGCGTTCTGCGCCTTGCGCTGCGCGTTCTTGAGCGCGTCGCAGAGATCGGGGAGCAACAGCAGTTCGTCGAGAGAGAACCCCGGGAACTTCTCGCGGAGGGGTCGGGCGTGCTTCTTTGCGGTCTTGAGTCCTGTGTTGCATGCGCGCTTCGCCTCGACCGGGTCGAACTGGAGGCGTACGACCTCCTTCGGTCTCAAGTCCTGCGCGCGCTCCAGGAGAGTCTCCAACGTCACCTTCGTAGCCATGAACGCCTCCGATCCTGAAAGTGGGAGACCGGACAATATGCGGCCCATTCGCTACGAGGAAGTTGCGTAACAGCGATGGACCCACTGGTCTCGGCGTGCTCAGGTCCTTGCGGTCTCAAGACACGCGAACGGGGGAAGTGTGAACTACTCGAAGATGATTGTGGTGGTGGTGATTCTGGGCGTTGGGTTGTCAAGCGCGCCAAGCGAAGCGTGCAACTACGCCAACACCGTGGTGCGGACGGCCAACGGAGAGTTGTTGATCACCGCTCCGGACTGCGGGGTGAGCAGCGGAGTCGACGTTTCCAGCTACATGATTTCGGCGAAGGGCTCCTATGCCAACGCCATGACCATCGCGAATCCTGTGCCTACGACCAACACCTGTCTCAGCTCGAGTCCCAATCTCCTAGACTGTGCTGGGTACTCGTTTGACTGCAAGGTCTGCGGCGCTGACCCAAACGGCTACCCTGGTGAGATTTCTTGCTTCTGCATCTCTCCTACGATGTTCCCCCGTAATCGTCACCGGCGTCTGCCGGAGAATCACTCGGTCGCGATCGCGAGCCAGTTGTGGGTCGATACCAATGCCGACGGACAACTCGCATCAGGTGAGCCGGTCTTTTCTTCAAACCCGGCCGGTAACAATGGCAGCAACCAAGTCCGCTACTATGAACTGCACAATCAGCTATGGCTGGCTGAGTGGGAGGACCAGTTCATGAACGGCAACGGAGATTTTAACGACTATGCCGCTGTGATCGAGCCGCGCATTTGCAACGGCCTCCCTTTCCCCGTTCTCTATAATGAGGGGGGCGCCTGTGCCTTTACTTGTGCTGCGGAGACAGACCCGCTTTGTGGCGAAGACATTATTCGAGCCGATGCTGTCTCGTTCCACGCGGCTGTCGGTGTCGACAGCGAAACCAGCGAAGGGGATCGCGAGGGACGAGGGCGCTTGCTGAGAGTCGCGGTGTCAACCTACTACCGTCGCTTTCTCGCGAACCGCAAGTTCGCCACTTGCCCCAGCCTCGTCGTCAAGACGAAGTCCAATACAGTTCCACCCCTCGCCGAGCGGTTCGACTACGGTGTCCAACCCAACGACGCCGGAGTTTGTCAGCCTATCGGGGCAGTTGGTGATACGCCTCAGTGTAGGACTGCTGGGCCGAACCCGTTTGCTGGAAGCGCCTATCCGATCGCGCTCGCGCGCGAGCAGTTCTACAAAGCGAGCGATGCGTGCGCGCCAAATATTCGAACTGTCAGTGACGACTTCACTGCGAGCGGGTTCGGAACGTGCAAGGAGGGACAAGAGGGCGGGCACACTGAACTGTACGAGATTAGTTTGGACATGGTGAATAACGCTGCGGCCACATCCGAGCTTGACTTCATCGACCCGGTGACTGGTCAGATGCAGACGGCGGCGGAAATTCTCGGTCGCATCTCCTATGTGTATGTGTTGTTTGTCCAAGACCCGCCGGCAGGCTTTCATTGCCCTTCGGGAGTGAATGCTGCGATAGGTGCCTTCGACCTTGCGGGCACTGTGAACGCGTTCGACCGAACGCTGCCAGTTCCGAGTCCGAGTGTCCGCTTGTACACGAGAGACTAAGGTGCGGCTTTTTTCGTTGGCCTCGGCCGCCCTTCTGGCCGCCTGCGGTTGCTCTTGCCGTGCTCCAGTTGCGGCGGACGCTGGTGCACAGCGGGGCGCTCGCTGTGTCGATGCAGGGCCTCTTGCGATATCAATTCATGAGTCGGTTGGGGCCAGCTCCAGTGTTGCGGCGTTCAGCGTGGAAGAACCGGGCGGCACCGCTGCCTGGGTGATCGTCGCAACCGACGGTGGCACGAATACCTACTCGCTTGTTGATAGTTGCAGCTTTGGAGAGCGGCTCTTGCGCGAGTTGCCAGTTCAGAGATCACAACGCGTACACATCCTGGGCAGCGTTGCTCCCGCCATCGTCTCGTCGGCAACGCCCGATGGTGTCGAGACCAGGGTCGACCTGTTTGGCGAGGACTCAGGAGTGAGGTTTGCCGACTGCACTTCGGTCAGTGCGCCTGCTGAAGTGGCTCGACTTGCTTCGAATTCAGCCATGTTTCTTCCCGGTCTGTGCGCAGATAGCTGCGGAGCCTCAAGGCTCTTCTTCTTCTCAGGCGGAAGGGTCCTTGGGAGGCAATGCTTGCCGGGGTCGGACGACTTTGGCTGGGTTCCTTCGAGTTCGCTTGCGGCCTATTCAACTTCACTGCTTCCAGGAAACACCGCCCAGTGGCACGTGTTTGTCTCCGAGTTCGAAGTGGATGGAACGGTTCGCCAATCGACGGTGGCAGTTAGTGCTGTGCCCGTGCAAGGGTTCGTTTCGAGCCGGAGTTTCTTGAGTTGGGTCGCTCGAGATCCACGAGCTCCATTTGCACCATCTCGTATTCAGGTTGCAACGCTTGTCGACGACGGGGGCCTCGCGTTGCGAGATGACACCGAACTCGGCCAAGTCGTCCCGATTCCCGAAGTGTTTGTAGACAGCCCGTCAGCCCCGGTCGTTCTCGGACTGCAGATCGATGGAGGCGAGGCGTTGGCGGTCATGTCTGGCAACCAAGTCGTTCGTAGCGCGGTTGGCTCCATCGCTCGTGAATGGGGCCTGGCGCGACATCGCGCGGCGCTGAGCAACGGGCTGCTGTGCAGAATTGCAAGGGGCCCGCTGGATGGTGGCGTGAGCTACTCGTTGGTTTGCGAATAGCCGAAGTAGTCGTCGAGGCGCAGCGGCGACGCTCTCGCGAAGCCTCCCACGTACCGAATCGATCGCACCTCGAGCGTCGCCGCTCTGAAGTCGGGGAGCGCGGCGTACTGCACGGCGTCGGGGGGGTGCTCGAGGAACCGCTGCTTCGCGCGCGCTGCGTCGTCACCGTCGAGCCAGCGCAGCTCACCCGTCAGCGTCACGCGGAGGCGATCCATCACGCTCGACGGGCCGTGCTCTGACGCGACGAAGAGCACCGACGCCGACGGCCGCTGCTTCAGGTTCTTCGTGTGCTCCGAGAGCCCGGAGAGGAAAAAGAGTGGACGTCCCGCGCCGTCGTCAGCGGTTGCCACCAGCGTCGCGAGCGGCGAGCCGTCATCGGAGATCGTCGCCAGGGTGACCAGCGTCGTCTTCGCCACGAGCGCCCGCGCGTCTTCACTGGCCTTCGACATGCGGCCCCTTCGGAAGCGACGTCTTCGCCACCAGCGCGCTCGCAGGAGAGAGCCAGTCGAACAGCTCCGGCCCGAACCACTGGCGCTTCGCTTCTCCCAGCCGATTGCGCACGACGTCTGCGGGCTCGAGATACCCGACGTAGCCATTCGCCAACGCCAGCACGCGCGTCGCTCCCGTCATCGCCTCGAGCTGTTGGGCGGTCGCAAACGACGGCTCCACCGGCAACGCGAGCAGCGACACACAGCCCAGGCGCAGCATCGCCACCTCGACCTCCATCTCGGCCGAGGCACACAGCGCGTTGTCGGCCGCTGCGCGAAACGGCCAGGGCGCCAACCGCGATCCATCGGGGCGGGGCAGGGCGGTGTGCGCCGTCGCGAGGCTCAACGTCGGCTCACAGCCTTCGACCTTCACCGAGTGCGTGAGCGCTTCTTTCACCTGCGTCACCACGGCCGTCTCGGTCGGCGCGACGTCCTTGTTCAGCGACGCGTTGCCGACCGAGGTCTGCAGCACGAGCGTCACACCGTCGCCGTCTTCTGCGAGCAGGCCGGGCCAGTCCGTGTCGAACGAATCACCATGCCGGGGCGCGAGCGTCGGGTGCGCGGCCAGGAGCAGCCACCGCGCGACGCGACCACCTTCTGGCTTCACGAACGACAGCTCGAGCCCGCGCGTGTCGACGCCGTCTCCGCTGCGGGCGCGCACGAACGACGAGGTGCTGAACGAGCGGACCTCCAGGGTGACGGGAACGACCTGCTTCTTCGCCTCGGCGAGGGCGGAGCGAGCGGCCGTCACGAGCGCCGACTCCACCCGTTCGTCGAACGACCCGAGCGCCGCCACCTGACTCGCCGGCCTGCGATCGAACTGCCCGAGGGACGAGTGCGTGTGCGTCGCGGTCACGAACACCGGCAGCTCCGACCCTTCGCGAATCGCCGTCACCAGCGGCTGCGTCAGCAGCAACACCTCGAGCGACACCAGCGCGACCTTCGTTCCTCCTGCCTCGACGATCGTCGCGCGCGCGTAGACGGGGTCTCCGCTCGTGGCCGACGAGCGCAGCGGGCCGTAGCCACCGACCGTCACCGCGCCTGGAAGCACGACTGCCACCTTCGCCGCGCCCACCGACATCGAGCCGCTGCCACGCGCGACCATCGCCATCACCGGCTCCGACGACGGCCACTGCCCGCAGCGATCGGCCGACGCGAACGCGAACGCGCCCACGAGGGCAATCACCAGCACTCCGAGCACGCGGCGCTTCGTCACGGCCGCACCCTTACCCCGAAAACACGAAAGGCCCGACTCCGTGAGGAGCCAGGCCTATCGTCCGCACTGCATCGCCGGCCCGGTTCGATCGGCGCGAGCGCGGTCAGGGACCTTCGGGAATCAGTCGGCCATGTTCTTGTTCGCGCGCTGAATCACCGGCGCGGGAGCAGCAACGGCCTTCGACGCCTTCACGGGAGCCGGCGCGGGCGCAGCGACCACCGGAGCCGGCTTCGGCGCGGGAGCGGGGGCGACGGCGACGGTGCGGGTGGCGACCGGCTGCGACTTCTTCACCATCGGCTCGGCGACGACGGCGGGCTTGGCAGCGACGGCGACAGCCGCGGCAGGCTTCTTCGAGGCGGGGGCGTTCATCACGACGGCGGCGAGGCGGCCCGACTTCGGCGCGATCTCGAAGGCGCGAATGGCCTCGGCGGTGGCGGCATCGAAGGCCGAGCGCGTCTTGCCAGCCGGCGTGAAGGGCAGGGTGGCGACGTAGGGCTTGTTCGAGTTGCGCTCCACCGCGGTCATGTCGAGCTGGCACCAACGCGCGGTCTTGTCGCACGAGAGGTTGGTGAAGATGTACGCGAAGCCGCGGGCGCAGTGGTGCGAGGCGCAGGTCTCGTTCATCTCGACCGCCAGGGCCGAGAGGTTCTTCGCGGTGATGTCGAGCTCGACTTCTTCGGCGACGACCGGCGCAGCAGCGGGCGCGGCGACGACCTCGGCCTTCGTGACAGGAGCAGGCTCGGGAATCACGACGGGCTCGAGCGCGGCGATCTTCGTCGGCTTCACCTCTTCGACCGCCTCGGGGGCGAGGGCGAGCGTGCCCATGTTCTTCGGGCACATCATGCCGGCCGTCTTGCGCGAGAGCCCCATCGGGCCACCGGCGTAGAGCATGTTCACGTCACCCGAGTTCATCGAGCAGGCCGCGACGACGTTGTCACGCGGGCAGGCGCTCCGGGCGTACTCGCCCTTGAACATCTCGCAGCCCTTCTTCGCCGCGTCGGTGTGCGAGGCGTACTCGGTGCACGAGCCGTTCGAGGGCAGGTTGCACGAGGCGACGCCAGCACGAATCGCGAACGGGTCGGCAGGCGCAGCGACCTTCACCGGCTCTTCGGCGACGGGCTCGACGACGGCAGCCTCGGCGACGACCTCTTCCGCGGCAGGCTCTTCGGCGACCGGAGCGGCGAGCCCAGCCTTGCGCGCCTTGTACTCGGCGACCTTCTGCTTGAGCTTCTCCTGGCGCGACAGCTTCGGCGCCGACTTCGCCGCAGCGGCGACGGCGGCAGGCTTCGCGGCCGGCTTCACTTCAGGGTGCTGCTCGGCGATCTCGAGGTCGAACGACAGGCCGCCCTTCACCGTCGTGTTGTACCGGTCGGTCACCTTCACCGTGTAGACGCCGGGCTCGAGCTCGAGGCTGCCCTTCGCCGGCTTGCCCGTCTCGGGCGAGTCCATGTCGAGGAGCAGGTTGCCCGACGCGTCTTCGACCTGAACGATGGGGTCGATCTGAATCTTCTTGCCGGCCGCAGGCGAGACCGTGAAGTCGTAGGTGTCCTTGCGGGTGACGGTCCAGGTGAACGTCTCGCCAGCCTCGGTCGACACGCTCTCGCTGCACTTCGCGACGGCGCCGGTCAGCGTCGAGGCGCACATGCCGCCGAACACGTGGTTCGGATCAGACGGGCCCGAATCGCTCACCGGCCCGAAGATCATCAGGGGCACCGACAGCACCGCCGCGACGCCGCCACCGATGAACGAGAACTTCTTCTTCTTGTTGATGCTGCCGATGAGGCCGTCACGGCCCTTCGCGCTGGTCATGAGCGAGCGCCAACCCGGCTTGACGATCTTGCCGCCCTCGATCTTGCCGAGCACGAACAGGCTGCCTTCGACCGGCACGTACTTCTCGGTCGCCTTGAAGCCGATGGTGTACTTCTCGGAGTCGCTGATGACGGGCACGTCGAACGACATCTCGCCGAACTGAATCTGCGAGGCCCAGCCGCGGCCGTTCAGTTCCTTCTTGAAGCCGTCCTTGTAGTTGTCGAAGTCGGCGCCCTTGGTGACGTCGATCTGAATCGCGCCCGAGCCGTCGTCGACGCCGAAGATCGCGCCGCCCTTCACGGTGTCGAGGGTGTCGGAGCCCTTGACGGTCTTGGTGCCGTCCTGCGTGGTCTCGATCTTCTCCCACAGGCGCTCGACCTTCACTTCGTAGGCGAGGCACGGCTGCTTCGTGCAGGGCGAGAGCAGCTGCTGTGCGGGGGCGATCACCTTGCCCTCGGTCGACATCGCGCCCTTGGGGTCGGTGCTGGTCGGGTTCTTCGCGAGCTCGCCCGTCTTCTTGAAAGGCGCCGCGAGAATGCGCTTGCCCTTGAGGTGCTGGAAGAGGCCGAACGCCAGAACCGCGACGCCGACGAGAAGCAAAAGAACGCCCATCTGGAAGCTCCAGGTGATGCCGCTCGTGGCGGCGGTGAATTGGTTTGGGAGAGGTGAACCGCCCTCAGGTGCGGGGTAGACCCAAGACCCACCACCTGTGTGCACCAGTATTTTCAGGCGTGTTTCGGGGTTTGACGAAACGGGCTCAAAGGGTAGGGAGATCAGTTGGTTGCGAAAGGAAAGACGTGCTCCGAACAGCCTCGATGATTGCTGGCGGTCTGCTGCTTCTGGTCGTCGCAGCCATTTCGATTCTCTATGCCCTGCAGCCGAACAGCTTTCGGTTGAGCCGCTCGCGCACCATTCCCGCGTCGGCCGGAGCGATACGGCCCTGCCTCGTCGACTTGAAGGTGATGGAGCGCTGGCAGGTGCACTTCGCCGATCCGCATGATCCACCGACCGTCACGTTCTCGGCCGTGACGAGCGGCGTGGGCGCGTGGGTCGAGCGGAAGGACACGACCAGCACGGGCCGCACGACGATGGTCGAGGTGACCGACAGCACCGTTCGAATGGAGCACGTGAACGAGGGGCGGCTGGGAACGGGCAAGAGCACCGTCGAGTACCTGCTGCGGGAGCGCGGCACGTCGACCGAGGTGGAGTACGCGATCTTCTCTCCGCTCAGCGGGCTGCCGCGGCTGTTGTGGCCGATCGCGAATCTCGAGAAGCGCATCGGGCCCGACATGGTGAAGGCGCTCGAGCAGCTCGAGACGAAGTGTGTGAACGCCACGCCTTGACGCTTGAAGCGCCTGCGCCTTCCCGGCAGGGTGCGCCGCGTGTTGCGACGCGTCATCTGTCTCGGTATGTTGGTGCTCTCCGCCTGCGGGATCAAAGGACCACCGCGGGCTCCCCTGGAAGCCACGGCTCCTGTGCCTGACGAGGTGCCCGACGCCGGGTGCTGCCGGGAGCCGAAGTGAACCACTTCGACGTCATCGACGGCGCCATGCACTGCGAGGGCGTTCCGCTCTCGCGCATCGCAGCCGAGGTCGGCACCCCCACGTACGTGTACTCGACGGCCACGCTCACGCGGCACCTGGGCGTCGTGCAGCAGTCGTTCGCCGAACACCCGACGCTCGTCTGCTACTCGGTGAAGGCGTGCAGCAACCTCGCGGTGCTCAAGCTGTTCGCGAAGGGCGGCTCGGGCTTCGACATCGTCTCGGTCGGTGAGCTCGAGCGCGTGCGGCGCGTCGGTGGAGACGTTCGCAAGGTCGTCTTCGCGGGCGTCGGCAAGTCGGAAGCCGAGATGATCGCCGCGGTGCGCGCGGGCATTCTGATGTTCAACGTCGAGAGCAGCGAAGAGCTCGAGGCGCTCGACAAGGTGGGCCGGCAACTCGGCGTGCAGGCGCCGTTCGCGCTGCGCGTGAACCCCGACGTCGACGCGAAGACGCACAAGTACATCGCGACCGGTTTGAAGACGTCGAAGTTCGGCGTGCCGGTGGAAGAGGCCGTGGCGCTGTACGCGAAGTCGAAGCGCATGAAGGGCCTCGTCGCGAAGGGCCTCGACTGTCACATCGGCAGCCAGCTCACCGACACGCGGCCCGTGCGGCAGGCGATGGCGCGCGTCGGAGACGTCTACAAGACGCTCCAGGCGAAGGGCTTTCCGCTCACGCACCTCGACGTCGGTGGTGGGCTCGGCGTCACGTACACGACCGAGACCCCGCCCGGCGTCGCCGACTACGCGAAGGCGGTCATCGAGCCACTGCGCGGGCTCGGAGCCACGCTGGTGCTGGAGCCCGGCCGCGTGCTCGTCGCCAACGCGGGCGTGCTGCTCACGAAGGTGCTGTACCGCAAGAAGACACCCGCCAAGCACTTCGTCATCGTCGACGCGGGCATGAACGATCTGCTGCGGCCGGCGCTCTACGAGGCGCACCACGACATTCGCCCGGTCGCCGCCCGCAAGGGAAAGAAGGCCACCGTCGACATCGTCGGCCCGGTCTGTGAGTCGAGCGACGTGCTCGGCCACGACCGCGCGATGGCCCCGCTGATGCAAAACGACCTGCTCGCGGTGATGACTGCGGGCGCGTACGGCATGTCGATGTCGTCGTCGTACAACTCACGGCCGAGGCCAGCAGAGGTGCTGGTGGACGGCGACCGCTTCCGCGTGGTGAGGACGCGAGAGACCCTGACGGACCTGATGCGAGGAGAGACCCCATGACGAAGCTCTTCGGCTCGATGACGGCGCTGGCCACGCCCTTCAAGAACGGCGCGCTCGACGAGGCTGCGTACGAGTGGCTGGTGAACGATCAGGTGACGAACGGCACGTCCGTTCTGATTCCCATGGGCACCACTGGTGAGTCGGTGACCATGAGCGCCGCCGAACGCGCGCGCGCCATCGAGGTCTGCATCAAGGTGAACAAGGGCCGCGCGAAGGTCTACGCGGGCTGCGGCAGCAACAACACCGCCGACGTCATCGAGTCGATGAAGGTGGCGCGCGACCTCGGCGCCGACGGCACGTTGATCGTCACGCCCTACTACAACAAGCCCACGCAGCCCGGCCTCGTGGAGCACTACCGCATGCTCGCGAAGGCCCACCCGGGCTTTCCGATCATGGCCTACAACGTGCCAGGTCGAACGGGCGTCGACATGCTGCCCGAGACCGTGAAGCGGCTCTGCGACATTCCCGAGGTCGTCGCGCTGAAAGAAGCGACCGGCAACGTGCTGCGCACGCTCGACGTCTACGAGCTGTGCGGCGATCGCATGACGCTGCTCTCGGGAGACGACTTCGTGGTGGCGCCGTTCATCGCGGCCGGTGGCCGTGGCGTCGTCAGCGTCTCGTCGAACGTGGTGCCGCGCCTGATGGCCGACCTCGTCGCCGCCGCGCTGAAGCAGGACACGAAGACCGCCCTCGAGATTCAGCTCAAGCTGCAGCCGCTGCACCGCGTGCTCTTCATCGAGTCGAACCCGATTCCCGTGAAGATGGCGCTGCACCTGATGGGCCGCTTCCAGCAGGACATTCGCGCGCCGCTCTTCCCCATGTCGGAGGCGAACACCGCGAAGCTCAAGGTCGAGCTGCAGAAGCTCGGCGTCGTGAAGTGAGGAACGCATGCCTGCTCCCGACGTGAAGACGGTCATCACCGGCGTCACCGGCCGCATGGGCCAGATGCTGGTGAAGCTGGTGCGCGACTCCGAGGGCTTCGTGCTGTCGGGCGGCACCGAGAAGAAGGGCTCGGCGGCGGTGGGCCTCGACGTGGGGCTCGCGTGTCACCTCGGCATGCTCGAGGTGCCCGTCAGCGATTCGCTCGACGCGGCGCTCGGTGGAGCGAACGTGGTCATCGACTTCACGACACCGGAGGCATCGATCGCGCACGCGAAGAGCTGCGCGGCCAAGAAGGTTCCACTCGTCGTCGGCTCCACTGGCTTCTCGGCCGAAGCGAAGGCGCAGATCGGCGAGCTGGCGCGCGAGATTCCCATCGTGATGTCGCCGAACATGAGCATCGGCGTGAACCTCGTGATCGAGATCGCCGCGCAGCTCGCGACCCGCCTCGGCAAGGACTTCGACATCGACATTCTCGAGTCGCACCACCGCCACAAGAAAGACGCGCCCAGCGGTACGGCGCTGCGGCTGGCCGAGGAGATCGCGAAGGCCCTGCTGCGCCGCCCCGAGGAGATTCGCACCTCGCGCGTCGGCACGATCGGCGAGCGAAGACGCGAAGAGATCGGCGTTCAGACGCTGCGTGGTGGCGACGTCGTGGGCGAACACACCGTGTACTTCTTCGGCGACGGTGAGCGCATCGAGCTGACCCATCGCGCGTCGAGCCGCGAGCAGTTCGGCCGTGGAGCCCTGCGCGCCGCAAAGTGGATTCAGGGCAAGGCGCCCGGGCTGTACGGAATGTCCGATGTCCTGGGAGGCTGACGTGAGCGTGACGCGCTTTGGACGAATCGAGACTCCGGCGGGCGCGAAGTACGTCGAGGTGCAGGAGCCGCGCGTGCACGTGCTCTCCGACGCGCCCTGGGCGAAGCCGCACCGAACGGGCGAGGTGTACGAGCTGGCCGACGTGACGTGGGCGGTGCCGAGCGCGGCTTCGAAGGTCGTCGCCATCGGGCAGAACTACCGCAAACACGCCGAAGAGATGGGCAAGCCCGTGCCCGTCGAGCCGCTCATCTTCATGAAGCCGATGACGGCGCTGAACGCGCACGGCGCGCCGATTCTCATGCCGCCCGCGAGCAACGACGTGCAGCACGAGGCCGAGCTGGCGCTGGTGATTGGCCGGAAGCTCACGCGCGCGACCGAAGTCGAAGCCGCCGACGCGATCTTCGCGGTGACCTGCTTCAACGACGTCACGGCGCGCGACATTCAGAAGCGCGAGGTTCAGCACACGCGTGCGAAGTCGTACGACACGTTCGCCTGCTGCGGCCCGTTCATGGTGCGTGGCCTCGACTTCTCTGATCTGCAGGTCACCTGCCGGCTCAACGGCGAGCAGAAGCAGTCGGGCCGTACGAGCGACATGGTGCACTCGCCCGCGAAGCTCGTCGCCTTCATCTCGAACGTGATGACGCTGCTGCCGGGAGACATCATCTCCACCGGCACGCCCTCGGGCGTCGGGCCCATGAAAGACGGTGACGTCGTGGAGGTGGAGATCGAAGGCATCGGCGTGTTGCGCAACCCGGTGAAGCGGTGACCGAGCGGGTCTTCGTCGCGCTGGGCTCCAACCTCGGAGACCGCAAGGCGGAGATCGACGAAGCCGTTGGCAGAATCGGAGCACTCCCGATGACTTCGATCGTCGGCGTCGCGCCGATCATCGAGACCGAAGCGCTGCTCCCGCCCGAGAACCCGGCGCCGCAGCCCTCGTACTTCAACACCGTCGCCGAGCTGCGCACGACGCTCGAGCCCGAGCCGCTGCTCACTGCGCTCAAGGAGATCGAACGTGCCATGGGCCGGGTGACGACGACGCGGTGGGCGCCGCGGCTGATCGATCTCGATCTCATTCTCTACGGAGCGCGCACGCATTCGAGCGAGCGACTGACCCTTCCGCATCCCGGGCTTCCGCACCGTCGTTTCGTGCTCGAGCCACTCACTGCGCTCGCGCCCGAGCTCCCGCTCCCCGGCGGCTCGACGCCACGTGAACTCCTGCGCCTGCTCCCCTGACGGCGCTGTCACACTCAGTTTCCTGTGAGGCCCGCACGCTCAACCCCGCGAAACGAAGGGCACACGCGCTGGCCTGACGAATGCTCTGTCGCCGCGCCTGCGCTCACTCCTCCTGCTGCTCTCGGCTCTCGCCATCACCGCCTGCGACACCACCATCGAAGCGAAGGACTACAAGCAGACCTGCTCGGCCGACGCCGAGTGCGTTCCCGTGTTCGTCGGTCAGTTCTGCAACGGTGGCTGTGGCGGCTGCGCCAACGCGGCCATCAACCAGTCCGACGTCTCTCGCTACACCTCCGACGTGAACACCATCAGCAACGCCTGCATTCGGGTCGGCCCTCCGGTGCTCTGCGCCGCGGCCGCGTGTCGGCAGCCCGAAGCTGCCTGTGTGAACGGCACCTGCGCGCTGAAGGCCTTCCAATGAAGTGGCTTGGCCTGCTGCTGCTCCTCGCGGCCTGCAACACCGGGCTGCACCGCGTCGACTACACCGACACCTGCAACGTCGACTCCGACTGTGTCGCGGTCTTCATGGGCGACCCCTGCAACGGGTGCAGCTGTACCAACGACGCCATCAGCACCTCGTCGAAGGCGAAGTACGACGCCGACGCGCGCGCCTACGCTTCGTTCTGCTCTCCGTTTCGCCCGCAGTGCCTCGCCGATTGCGTCGCCGCGCGGGCGGTGTGTCAGGCCGGGCGATGTGCGCTCTCCACCTCCCCGTGAGAACGGGTTGAAGCGAAGCACCGGTCCAGTGATAGGAGCGCCCTCATGTCGGTCTGGTCGCTCGCCCTGAGTGTCGCCCTCGCGCAGAACGCCGCGCCCCCTGGCCCCAACCCCGAGGAGCTGATCAAGAAGATCGACTCCACGCCCGACCTGAAGGGCAAAGAGAAGCCCTTCGAGATCGCCTCGTCGCTCGCGCGCCTTTACTTCAGCCAGGGCCGCACGAAGGACGCACAGGTCTACGCGAAAGAAGCGCTGGCTTCGGCCGAACCTGCGCTGCGCTTCTACGTCGATCAGAAGAAGGCGCTGCGCAGCGGCAAACCGACGCCCGACGCCGAAGCGAAGTGCGAGGTCGAGAAGCCCAAAGAGGCGAACCTGGTGAACCTCGTCGAGCTCGCGAAGAACCAGGCGTCGAACGGCAAGACCGCGCTCGCCGTCACCTGCGCCCGCAAGGCCGTCGCCGGAGTGCCCGAGGTGCTGATGATGGATGGCAACGCCTCGTTCCTCGCCCACGACTACGCGAACGCGCGCAAGGCCTACGAGAAGGTGCTGGCCACGTTCGACGACGTGCCCGACGCGCTCTACGCCCGCGGCGCGCTCACCATCGACGAGAAGCCAGACGACGTGAAGGCGCTCGAGAGCGCGAAGGTCGATCTCGAGAAGTTCCTCGTGGCCGCGCCCCAGGCTCGTCAGGGTCGAAACGCGAAGGCGCTGCTCGAGCGTACGAAGGCGGGTATCGCGGCCGGTGGGCTCTCGAAGCTCAAGCCCGTGCCAGCCCCCGTCGCGGCTGCGGCGCCGAACATGATGCCCGCGCTCGACAAGGCCACCATCGAGGCGTTCCAGAACGCGCCCAGCACGCCCGAGACCGAGGCGAAGTACGCCAAGCTCATCGACGACGCCGAAGACGCGCTCTCGAAGGGCCAGTATCAAGAGGCCCTCGGCGGCTTCCGTCAGGTGATGCCCTTTCAGCCCACGAACCCGAAGCTGCGCGCCGGCATGGCCTGGAGCCTCGTGAAGCTCGGCAAGCCCATGGCCGACACCGTGTGGCGCGCCGCGCTCGAGTCGCCCGAAGCCATCGACGCGCTCGGCGATCGGCTCAAGGCCAAAGGTGACGTCGAAGGCGCGAAGGCTCTGTGGACCCGGCTGGCCGAGACCGCGCCGGGCTATGCTCCGAAGCTCGAGGGAAAACGATGAACCGCTTCTTCCTGTTCGCAGTGATCGCCCTGGCCGCCGCGTGCGGTAAGCAGCCCGGCATTCAGACCACCAACCGCGGCGAGCTGAAGCTCGAGCTGCCCGACGCCGGCGCCGTCTTCGAGACCAGCTACGCGTTTGGTGACGTGAAGGCGAACGAGTCGGCAAAGCTGAACTTCACCGTCGTCAACACCGGCCTCGACGCACTCGACATTCGCGTGGTGAAGGTGATGACGGCCGACACCGGCGCGTTCTTCGTGCAGGGCGGTACGGGGTCGGTGGCACCTCAGGTCCGCCGAACCTTCAGCGTCACGTTCGCCCCTGCTCGCATGGGTGCGCACACCGGTGAGCTGGTGTTCGAGACCAACGCGAACTCCGAGAGCGCCAAGCTGACGCTCACCGGCAACGCGGTTCCGTAACCCCCGGTCTTCTGCGGCCCGGCAGCCTTCGCCGGGGTCATCAGCAGGCGCGAACCCAACCACCGCTCGCCTCTCGTTCGCGTCTGCGACCGTGCGCGGCGTTCGCCTTGCACAGCTCGAGGGCCGTGGCGTCGCTTCGGGTCATCAGCGTGACAGGTGGGAAGGGCGGGGTGGGCAAGACGCACCTCGTGGCCAACCTTGCGGTGTTGGCGGCACGGCGCGGGCTGCGCACCGTCGTCATCGACGCAGACACGGGGCTCGCCAGCGTGCACGTGCTCTTCGGGCTCTCGGCGAACCTGCACGTCGGTGACGTGCTCGAGGGCGCCGATCTCGACGAGGCGTTGCTCGAGACGCCGCACGGGCTCTCGGTGCTGCCGGCTGCGAGCGGAGAACGATCGCTCACCTTCCTCGCCGAGAGTCAGCAGCTGTCGCTGCGCAGCGTGTGGGACGAGCTCGCCGAGCGCTTCGACGTGGTGCTGATCGACTGCCCGCCCGGGCTGGGTCGTGACGCGCTCTTCGCCGCCGCGTCGGCCGAGCGCATCGTGCTGGTCGCGACGCCCGAGCCCACGAGCTTGTCAGACGCCGCGGTGCTCGCGCAGGCGCTGCTGGAGCACACTGGCGCGCGCATCGTCGACGTCGTGGTGAACGGCACGCGCTCCGAGCGCCAGGGCCAGCTCGCCTTCGGCCGGCTCCAGGCGTGCTCGACGTCAGCGGCGACTCCGAAGCTCGTGTACCTGGGCTCGTTGCCTGACGACCACAACGTGCGTCGGGCGGCTGCCCTGTCGCGGCCGTTGGTGACCCTCGCGCCAGCGAGCCCCGCCGCGCGCGCCATCGATCGCCTCGCGTGCGAGCTCTTCGACACCGAACCGCGGCCGCTCGAGAACCTGGGCGGCTCGACCATTGGCCTCGAGCGACGCCTGCGTGAGGCCGAGTCGACCCAGCCAGCATCACCCACCCCGGGCCGCTGGCTTGCCTGACGGGCACCTGGGCGCGGCACACACGCTGCACGGAGGGACACCATGAGAATTCTCGTCGTCGATGACAGCAAGGCCATGCGCTCGCTCGTCTGTCGTGCGCTGAAGGCGGCGGGGTTCGAGCAGCTGACCGAGGCCTGCAATGGGGCCGAGGCGTTGGCGACCTTCAACGCGCAGCCGTTCGACTTCGTCCTGACCGACTGGAACATGCCCGAGATGGACGGGCTGACCCTGGTGAAGACGTTGTGTGCGGGTCGCCCCGGCATGCCGATCGGCATGGTGACGAGCGAGTGCACGGAAGATCAGATCGCCACGGCACGCGAGGCTGGCGCCCGCTTCGTGGTGAACAAGCCATTCACGGCTGAGACCCTCAAGCAGGCGCTGGAGCGGGCGACGGCGTCATGACCGCGGCCGTGTCACTGCCCGTCGGCCCGGTCGCCAACGCGATCATGGAGTCGGTCGACGGGATTGGCACGGTGCCGACGGCGGTGGCGCAGGTCTTCAGCCTCATCAACGACCCCAAAGCGTCGATGTCTGACTTCGAGCGCGTCATGCGCCCAGACGTCGGTCTCACGGCGAACCTGCTGCGCAGCGCGAACTCGGCGTACTACCGCGGCAGCCGCGAGATCACCTCGGTGAAAGACGCGATCAGCCGCATGGGCCTGCGGCGCGTGTTCGAGGTGGTGACCTCGCAGAGCTTCGCGCGCACCATTCCTCCCAAGCTCAAGGGCTACGAGCTGGCGGCCGACGCGTATTGGGGGCACTCCATCACCGTGGCCGTGTTGTCCGACCGCATCGGGCGCGCTGCGGGCTTCACGTACCCCGACCTCGCTTTCACGGGTGGACTGCTCCACGACCTGGGCAAGGTCGTCATCGCGACCTGGCTCGCGGGCGCCGGCGCGTTTCAGGTGACGCCGACGAAGGTGCTCCACAGCATCGATGACGAGCGCGAGCTGTTGTCGTTCGATCACGTCGAGGCAGGTGAAGCGCTCGCGCACAGGTGGAACCTGCCGAAGGACATCGCGGCGGCCACGCGGTGGCATCACGACCCCTCGAGCGCACCGACGGCGACGCAGCGGTACTTCGCGACGGTGATTCAGGTGGCCGACACGTTGTCGGGGCTCGCTGGCAGCGGAGAGGGCGTCGAACAGGCGCTCGACCCGAGCTCGCTCGAGCGGCTCAACCTGACGGAAGAGAAGCTGCTGCGCCTGGTCGAAGATGCGAAGCCGGAGATCAGCCGTACGCGTGAGCTGCTCAAGATGCGCTGAGCGCGCCAATCACCACTCAGCAGGTTCGCCTGCGACAGGCTTCCCGCTGAGAAGGTCGCGCATCGTCTTGGTCGGCCGATTCCTGTGGGCCTTGATCACCGCTTCGAGCGACCGATGCGTGACGACGAGCCTGGCTGGAATCACCAGCCCTGCAGGCAATTCACGCGCGGGCCGCTGCGCAGGGAACCTCGGAGTTGGAGAGCGTGGCGTCATTGACGAGAGGAGAACAACCAGAACGTCGAGAAGAGGGCCGGAACGCCCGTACGTATTCCGAAAACGACCGCTGAATTTTGCCGTGGCCCGTATGCAACGACTCGAGAGAGCGCGGTGACGGCCGCGTGCTGCCAGTCATCCGCCTTCTGGCTCGTCCCGACTGGAACAACTGCCACGCTGGGCTCGGCAGTACGACTGCAGGTCGGAGTGACATCAGACCGGCGGAAGTAGGGTTTGAAGACCTCGGCTCGGCCCCATGCAGACGGGGTGAAGATCCACAACCGACGAGAAGAGGAAGAAGCGAGCCCCACGCAAGCACCCTTGCGAAGGCCACCTGGTTGCGAGCACGGAAGGTCACGAGGCGGAGCTTTGTTTGGGGCATGGAGGCCACGGCCTCGATAGCCCAACTGGAGTGCTGCGTTTGCGCTCCTCGCCGTGACTTCGAGCCGGTCACACCATGAGCGCTTTGACGCGATCTCCGAGCCCGCCCGACAACCGCTGCAGCACGTTGTCGTCGATGCCCAGCAGCGACCGCCCAATCATCACCAGCGCGTCGACGTCGGACGCGTCGATCTTGCCGACGTAGATGCCTTCCTTCTTCGCGAGCGCATTGGCGAACCGCACGCAGTTGCCCACCGACACGCGCTCGGCCGAGTTGTACTCGCTGCAGTCTTGAATCGCCGACGCCACGGTCTCGGGCAGGCCCCACTTCTGGGCGAGCGCCACGCCGATGGGCCGGTGAACCTTCTGGAGCACGTCGACCCACGCGTCAGGGTCGATCCACACGTTGGTCCTGGTACCGACGACGTTCTTCTCGGCCTCGAGCAAGAGGAACGCGACCACGGGCTTGCCGATGTCATGCAGCAGGCCGGCGAGATACGCGGCCTCGGTCTCTGCGACGCCACACAGGGCCGCCACGTCACGCGACAGCATCGCCACCGCCAGCGAGTGCTCCCACAGCCCGCGCGTGTGTTCTCCGATGCGCGGGTCTCTCGACTCGAACAACCGGTGGGCCGAGATCTCGACGAGCAGTGACTTGAACTTCTCCACGCCCAGCCGCGTGAGGGCCTGGGGCAGACTCCGAGCGCGCTCCATGCCGCCGTGTTGAACCGAGTTGGCCGCGCGCAGCACGCGGGCCGCGATCACCGTGTCGCGCTCGACGAGCGGCGTCGCGTCTTTCGGAGAAAACGACGGGTCACGCACCAACTGCAGCACGCGCGTCACCACCGTCGGAGGCGCCGGCAACACCAGCGAATTGTCGGCGATCTTCTTCGAGAGGATCGCCTGCACCTGCTCGCCCAGCTTTTCTGCCACGACTGCCATGGCGAACCCTCCCTCTCTTGCTCAAGAACTTCAGGCCGCGCGGGCCTCCGTCACGGAGTTGCACACGGTCATCTTCGCGGTCTCGTCGAACTTCTTGAGCAGGGCGCTGTGGTCGGCTCCGGCGACGAGCTTGAGCTCGATGCCCCGCTTCTGCGCTTCCTTCTTCATGTCGATCACCAGGCGCGGCGTGCGGTCGGGCTTCAGCGGCGAGTTGGTGAGATCGATGATCACCTGATCGTGGCAGGCAGCCGCGATCTTCTCGATCTGCTCCTCGAGCAGCTTGGCCACGCGCGAGAAGTACATGTCGATGCGGTCGTCCTTGACGGCGAAGGCGCCCACCTAGAGCAGGTTGTCGTCGGCGATGACCAGATCCTGATCGTTGAAGTAGCGAATCAGGAAGTCCTCGATGCTGTCCTTGTCGAACGGCTTGAAGATCACGTCGTCGAAGCCGAGCGCCTGCATCTCCTTCTGCACGTCGTTGGCGCTCCGCAGGGCCAACGCGAGGAAGGCAGCGTGCTGCTGGAGCGAGCGCAGCTGGTTCATCAGCGCGGCCGAGTTCACGTCGGGAATGTCGGTGTCGATGAAGACGACGCGGAAGACCTTGTCGCGGCAGGCCTGCAGGGCCGACGCCGCCGAGAGCGCCGCGCCGACCGTCACGTGCGGCGGCACGATCGTCTTCAGCTTCTTGTGCACGTTCTCCATGTCGTCGATGACGAGCACGTCGATGAACTGCTTGCCGGTCGGGTCCATTCGGCCCTGCGGCATCGCGGGCTCTCCGCTCATGGTGACGGGCATCGCCGGGGCGGCGATCTTCAGCACCTTCAGCGCCTTCGCCCGCAGCTCTTCGGGCTTGAAGGGCTTGAGCACGTAGTCCTCGATACCCGCCTTCATCACGTCGACCATGATCGAGCGCTTCGACTCGCTGGTCAGCATGAGCACGGGCGTCTTGTTGCCCGCTTCGCGCATCTTCGCGAGCATGCCCGGCCCGTCGAGGTTGGGCATCGTGACGTCGAGAATCACCAGGTCGAAGGTGAGCTCTTCGAGCTTGGCCAGGCCCAGCACGCCGTCTTCGGCCTCGTCGACCTCGAACCCGAGATCGAGCATCTGTTTGGTGACGATGGTTCGAATCGCCTTGCTGTCATCGACGGTGAGTACGCGTGGCATGGTCGTTCCTCTGCGGTGAAAAAGGGGTGGGCGGTTACTCGCGCGGGTGGGTGGTGATCTGCACTTCGAGCTCGACGTCGGCCTCGGTCGCTCGCAGCGTGATGCACTGCGACTTCATGATGGCGGCCGACCACGACTCCTCGGCCGTGAGGATCTTGGGGAGCCCCAACGCCTGATCGAGCGACATCGCCCGCTTCACCTGGCCAGCGGTGATGTTGGCGATCTCACGCAGCGTGTCCTCCATCATCGACGTGTCGACGTCGGTCGGAGACACCATGAAGAGCCGCGCGCCCAGCTTCTCGCAGCTCTGCTTGTCCGAGGTGACCACGACCGAGACTGGCGTCGCGCCGGGAATCGGCAACACCGCCCGGCGAAAGGGCACCTTCATCGTCGGCCCCCGCGCGAGCGCGAACTTGAGGTTCATCATCGTGCCCGTGACGCTGTTGACCATCGTGGTGATGGAATCTGGTGAAGGAAGTGCGCTCACAAACGCCTCTCTCGCCCGCGCGGGGCACGCCGAGCGTCATCATGACGCCTGGTTCCCCGCCCACGCAGTCAGACACTGAGCAAGTGATGTGCCCCATCGCCCGGTAGCGAATGCCGGGGCTTGCGCCGACACGTTCATGACGAACGAGGTTTCCGACACCGCCTCAGGGGTGACCCCGACTCATGGATCAGGAAGCGCCGGCTGCCGTGGTACACCCGACCCGCGATGACGTTGCTCGAGACTGCCAACCGCGCGATGCGGAAGATCCTCGTGGCCCAGGGCGTGAAGAGCCAGGTCCACTCCGTTCGCGGCCATGAGGTGCACGCGTACACCCTCGAAGGGCAGGGGCTCGGCCCACCGCTCTTCCTCGTGCATGGCCTGGGCAGCTCGGCCAACGCGTACTGGCGAACGCTCAAGCCGCTGTCGCTGCACTTCCGCCGCGTGTGGGCGCTCGACGTTCCGGGCAACGGCTTCTCTCCGACGCCGGCCACCGGCCCGCTCTCGTGGCGGGAGCAGCTCGCCACCGTGCGCGCCTTCATGGAAGAGGTCGTTCGCGAGCCCGTCTTCCTCATCGGCAACTCGCTCGGTGGCGCGATGAGCCTGTACCTCGCGCACGAGGTGCCGCAGCTCGTGAAGGCGCTCGGGCTCATCTCGCCTGCGGGCGCGAAGCTCGAAGATCAGCGCTTTCGTGATCTCGTGCGCTCCTTCGAGGTGAACACCCTCGCCGAGGCGCGCAGCATGACCCGCCGCCTGTTCGCGAAGCCGCCGCTGCCGCTGCTCCTGCTCGCGGGCGAGATGCGAAACCTCTACGCCAACCCCACCGTGAAGAGCCTCATTCGCGAGGTGCAGCCCGCCGACGCCGTGACCGAGCCCATGCTGCAGTCGCTCGCCATGCCGACGCTGCTCATCTGGGGCACCAAAGAGAAGCTGCTCCCGCGCGAAGGGCTGGCGTACTTTCGCGCACACCTGCCGAAGCACGCCGAGATCCATGAAGTCGAGGGCTTCGGCCACATGCCGCAGATGGAGAACCCTCGGCCGCTCGTGCGACACATCATCGACTTCGCCCGCTCGAATCACCTGGCTGGTTGAAGCCATGGGCTGATCTTCGCGAGCCTTCCCGATTACAGTCTTCGTATGCGTCGTCTTGCGGTCGTGTCGTGCCTGCTCGCCGGTTCCGTCGCGCTCGCAGGCCCTCCGGTGCCGAAGTCAGAGGCCACATACCGTCAGCTCGAGCTCTTCGCGCGCGTGCTCTCGTACGTGCAGAACAACTACGTCGAGAACGTCGACGAGCAGCAGCTCATGCAGGGCGCCATCAAGGGCATGCTCGAGACGCTCGACCCGCACACCGTCTACATGCCGCCCGACGTCTTCAAAGAGATGAAGATCGACACGTCTGGCGAGTTCGGCGGCCTGGGCATCGAGATCGCCCGCCGCAACGACGCCATCATCGTGGTGGCGCCCATCGACGACACACCGGCCCAGCGCGCCGGCATCAAGTCGGGCGATCAGCTGCTGAAGATCGACGACGAGCCGACCCGCTCCATGGAGCTCGCGCGCGCCATTCAGAAGATGCGCGGGCCCGCCGGCAAGAAGGTGATGCTCACCATCATGCGCGAGGGGTTCTCGGCGCCGCGCGAGTTCGCGATCATTCGTGATCACATTCGCATCGCCTCGGTCGAGAGCGCGCTCTACGGCGGCATCGGCTACGTGAAGGTGAAGAACTTTCAGGAGCGCACCGACGCCTCGCTCTTCAAAGAGCTCGAGAAGCTGCGCGGGCAGAACAACGGCAAGGAGCTGCGCGGCCTCGTCATCGACCTCCGCAACAACCCGGGCGGGCTGCTCGATCAGGCCGTCGCCATTGCCGATCGCTTCCTCCCGGGCGGCATGGCCATCGTCTCCACGCGCGGCCGTGACGGTGCGCAGGCGACGGAAGAGCGCGCGAAGGATCGCGACACCGAGAAGCCGTACCCCATCGTCGTGCTGGTGAACGCCGGCTCGGCTTCGGCCTCGGAGATCGTCGCGGGCGCCCTGCAGGACCACAAACGTGCGGTGCTGATGGGCGTGCCCACCTTCGGTAAGGGCAGCGTGCAGACCGTCATCGAGATGGAGGACGGCTCGGGGCTCAAGCTCACCATCGCGCGCTACTACACGCCGTCTGGCCGCTCGATTCAGGAGCGGGGCATTCTCCCCGACTTCCTCGTGGGCGAATCCGAGGGCGTGCTGACGAAGACCGAGACGCTGCGCGAGAAGGACCTGAAGCGTCACTTCCGCGGAGAGGCAGAGGCGCCAGACGTCACCGCCCTCAAGCCGTCGCTGCCCGAGAACCTCAAGGCGTGGGACGTCACTGACAAGCTCACCGACTATCAGCTCAAGATCGCGCTCAACTACCTGAACGCGGCGCCGGGCACGGTCGGCAAGAACACCGCACGCGCCACCACTCCGTAACCAACACGCGGGCAATCTCGCGTCGTGTGCTACGTCTCCCGGCCGTGGCGGGAGACACGAAAGAGATCCTCAAGTCGTTGGCGGTGAACGTCAGCATCGCGGTGGCCAAGGGCTTCGCGGCGGTGTTCACGGGCTCGGGCGCGATGTTGGCCGAAGCCATTCACTCCAGCGCCGACTGCATCAACCAGGTGCTGCTGCTCGTCGGCATCTCGCGCGCGAAGAAGCCGCCCGACGAGAAGTACCCGCTGGGCTACGGCCGCGCGGTCTACTTCTGGAGCTTCATCGTCGCGTTGCTGCTGTTCTCGGGCGGCGGCGTGTTCAGCATCTACGAGGGCGTGCACAAGCTGCTCACCCCCGAGCCGGTGGAGCACGTGAGCTGGGCCGTCGGCATTCTCGGCTTCTCGTTGGTGCTCGAGGGCTGGGCGACGTACGGCAACCTCGTCGAGATGAAGAAGCGCCGCGGCAACGCCGGGCTCATTCAGTACCTGCGCGACACGAAGGACTCCGACCTCGTCGTGCTCTTCGGCGAGAACTCTGCGGCGGTGCTGGGCCTGGGCTTCGCGCTCGCCTCGCTCGGGCTGGCGGTGGCGACCGGTGACCCCCGGTGGGACGGCATCGGCTCGTTGCTCATCGGGCTCGTGCTGGTGGCGGTCGCGGTCTTCCTCGGCAACGAGGTGATGTCGCTGCTGCTCGGAGAGCGTGCCGACCCGCAAATCGAGCTCACCGTGCAAGAGGTGGCGAAGACCCAGCCCAACATCAAGCGCCTCATTCGCGTGCTGACCGTGCAGCAGGGCCCGGGCGAGGTGATGGTCGCCTGCAAGGTGCACCTGGTCGACGGGCTCGATACCCACGGCGTCGTCGAGACCATCGATGCGTTCGAGAAGGCCATTCACGAGCGTGTCGACGACATTCGCTGGCTCTTCGTCGAGCCAGACGATGACGACTGACCGGGCTTTGGTGCTAGCGCTCGGCAGAGCGATGGGGAACCATACCGCCCTCATGCGTCGGCCAGGACTGTGCTCGAAGGCGTTGATTGCTGCGCTGGTGGCCGGGCTGTCGTCGGCGCCGGTCGCTGCGCGCCCGCTGGTGTTGCCCGAGCAGATCGCGACGGCCTCCTCCGGGCCCCGACTGGTGCTGGTGGTCGTTCCCCTCGACGGCCCCTCGAAGGCCACCCAGGGCGTGCTCGAGCTCGTCGGTGAAGAGGCGGCGCGGAGCAGTGGCAAGTTCGAGGTCGTCTCCAGCGTCGACGCCTTCGACCCGAAGGCCGCCGCCGAGCGCCTCACCAAGCTCGAGACCGCGCGCACGAAGATGATCGACGGCCAGAAGGCGCTCGACGATCTCGACACGGCGAAGGGCGCCACCGACTTCGGCGAGGCGCTGCGGTTGCTGAAGGAGACCGACACGAGCCGCTCCTTCGACGACCTCGTGAAGGCGTGGGTGATGAAGGCTGCGAGCCACGCGATGGGAGGAGAAGTCCCGCCCGCGAAGCAGGAGATCGAGCGCATCATCGCGGTGCAGCCGAAGGCCGAGTTCAACTCGCAGTTCTTCCCGCCCGATCTGCTCAAGTTCGTCGAGCAGCAGCGCAAGCTGGCCAACGCCGCGAAGGGCGAGCTGTCGCTCCGAACCGAACCTCCGGGCGCGAACGTGTGGGTCAACGGCAAGCTCGTCGGCCGCAGCCCGCTCTCGGTGAAGGGCCTGCTGGGCAGTCGGCACCAGGTCGTCGCCGCCCTCGGGGGAACGGGGCTCACGCTCGCCGAGCTGCCCCCTGGCGACGCCACGCTCGAGCTCAAGCCCGCCGAGCTGCAGCCCGCGCTCGTCAAAGCCATCGACGCCGTGACGAAGTCGCCGAAGACGGCGGCGCGCGATCAGGCGCTCGTCGCGCTGGGCAAGAAGCTGCAGGTCGATCAGGTGCTCGCGGTGCTCGTGAAGAAGAGCACGGCCGGAGAACAGTTCGAGCTGACCGCGCTGCGCATCGAAGTTCGCGACGGTCACAACGCAGGCTACGCGACCTCGACCCAGCCGCTCGCCGAGCCCACTGACGCGCTGAAGACGTTCTTCGAGCCGCTCCTCGCGACCGACGCGCCCCGGCAGGGCAAGACGCCGGTGACGCACTTCGATGGTGACGCTGGTGGGGGCGGAGGCTCGGGCAAGAAGATCGTCGGCATCGCGCTGCTCGGGGTCGCGGCGGGGCTGGTCGCGGCGGGCATCGGCACCGGCGTCGTCGGGCAGCAGCGCTACGAGCAGTTCCGCGCGACGCCGCAGGTGCAGAGCGGCATCTCACAGGGCTACGCGAACGAAGCGCGCGCGCTGGGCGGTGTCTCGCTAGGCTCGTTCATCGGCGCCGGCGTCGCGGCTGGCGTGGGCACGTTCCTGCTCGTCTCGAGCGGCAAGTCGTCGGCCGACGCCGACCCAGAGCCCGAAGCAAAGAAGCCTGCGACGAAGAAGAAGACCGAGCTGCGTCGTGACGACGGCAAGAAGCCCGAGCCGAAGAAGGAAGAGCCGAAGAAAGAAGAACCGAAGAAAGAAGAACCGAAGAAGGAAGAACCCGAACCCGCTCCTGCGAAGGTCGACCCGAAGGAAGAGAAGCGCCGCAAGGACGAAGAGGCGAAGAAGGCCAGAGAAGAAGAGGCGCGCCTGAAGAAGGAAGAGGAGCAGCGCGCGAAGGACGAAGCCGAGGCGAAGAAGAAGGCCGACGCCGAAGAGAAGAAGGCGAAAGAAGAAGAGGCCCGACGCGCCGAAGAAGAGAAGAAGAAGGCCGAGGCCGAGGCGAAGAAGGGCAAGAAGGTCGACGCGAAGAAGAAGGCCGAAGAAGACGCCGCCGCGGCGAAGGCGGCCGAAGAAGAGAAGAAGAAGAAGGAAGAAGAAGAGCGGAAGAAGAAGGAAGACGAAGAGAAGAAGCGCCGCGAAGAGGAAGAGAAGAAGAAGGCCGAGCAGAAGAAGAAGGAAGAAGACCACGACGACTTGCGCAACTACTGAGGTCGCCGATGTCGCTCGCAGTGGTCGTGCTTCCCCGGCCGTCGACGCTCGCACCGCCCGCTGAAGGTGTGCTTCCGGCCGAGGCCGCGCGCCGCATCGACGGCGGTGAGCTGGGCGATTCGGCCGCGCTCGCGGGCTATCGCCGTCGTGCGCTCCAGGTGGCGTTCGCAGCGGCCCTCGCCGCGGTGCTCCTCGGTGTGGGCGCGGCTGCGCTGCATCCCTCGCTCTTCGTGTTCTCAGGCCTGGCGGCGTTTGGCGCGTGGTTCGACCGACAACGGGGAGCCCTCGGCGCCGCGCTTCGCATCGAGGGCGACTCGCTGCTGCTGCGTTTTTCGGAGACCACCGTTCGCGTGCCGGCCTCGGCCATCGAAGCCATCGGCTTCGGCGCTCCCGCTGCGAGTGGCGGACCGGCCCCCGAGACCTTCTGGCGCGGCGACTTTGGCCCTGTCGCCCGTTCGCACCTCGTCGTCGTCAGGCTCGCCGGGGCGAAGCTCCCGCGCCGTGTCATCGTGCCCGAAGCCAGCCCGCTTCACGCCCAGGCGGCAGCGGCGAAGCTCCATCGCCTGGCCGCGTCTCTCCGCCCGCGCTGAGCCGGAAATTCGACATACCGGCACAGACCTGTAGCGTGTAATGGCCCGCGCTCCTTCGGGGTGGCACCGGTTGGCATTCCGGCTGCTCTCTTCGCTGGAGCGTCGACGGTGACGCGGCACGGAGGCCACACAGATGACTCAGCAGTCGAGCAGGCGAATCGGCGTTCTCATGGGCGGGTGGGGTGAGGACGAGGTCTCGATGAAGACGGGCGAGGCGATCGCCCTCGCGCTCGAGGCGAACGGACACCAGGTCGCCCGGCTCTTCGCCGGCAACGCGCTCGACACCACGCTGCGTGAAGCAGGCGTCGACGTCGCCTTCCTCGCGCTCCACGGCCGCATGGGTGAAGACGGCCGCGTGCAGGGCCTGCTCGAGGTCATGGGCATTCCGTACACGGGCTCGGGCGTGCTCGGCTCGGCGCTCGCCATGAACAAGGGCTTCGCCAAGAAGCTCTTCCGCCAGCACAACCTCGCCACGCCGACGGGCTACGTCGTGCCGGCGTCGAAGCTCAAAGACGTGCCGACGCTGCACGCCGATCTCGGCTTCCCCTGTGTCGTGAAGCCCGCGAGCAGCGGTTCGTCGGTCGGTCTCACGCTCGTGCACACGCGCGAGCAGCTCGAGCCGGCCATCGCGCTCGCCTGCCGCTTCGGTGGTGAAGCCCTCGTCGAGCGCTTCGTGAAGGGCCGCGAAGTGACGGTCGCGATCCTCGACGGCGAAGTGCTCGGCACCTGCGAAGTCAGCCACGACGGCTCGGTCTTCGACACGCAGACGAAATACGACGGCGGCGCCAGGTACCACCTGCCTCCGCGCGTGCCGGCCACCCGCGTCGCGAACATCGAGCAGATGGCGCTCACCGCGGCGCGTTCGCTCGGTTGCCGCGGCGCCGTGCGCGTCGACTTCATCGTCCCCGAGATCGGCAACGAGGTCGTGCTCGAGGTCAACACGCTGCCGGGCATGACCCGCACCAGCCTCTTCCCGAAGATCGCCAAGGCCGCGGGCCTCTCGTTCGAGGACCTGGTCGAGCGCATTCTCGAGGGCGCAGCCATGGATGGCGCCCACTTGCACGCGGCTCCGACGGTCGAGCGCACCGAGACGCAGGTCGAAGCGCACGCCAGCTGAGTCGACGGCGCACGGTTTTTCCGGGCGCGGCATCCCCCTCCTTGAAGTCTCACCGCCTTCGAGGGGTACGATACCGCCATGCTCACCACCGCCCTGCTGACGCTCGCGCTCGCCGCTGAGCCCATTCGTCTCGTCCCGGGAACGCACCAGGTCATCAAGGTGCCGGGCGTGACGAAGATCGCGGTGGGCCAGCAGTCGGTCGCCGACGTGAGCGTGCTGGGCAAGGGCGAGCTGCTCATCACGGCCGGCCAGATGGGCCGCACCTCGCTCACGTTGTGGACCGCGCAGGGCATGCAGCAGCGCATGGTGATCGTCGACGACGGCAAGTCGACCGAGATCGGCCGCATGGTGAAGGAGCTCGTCAGCCCCTCGCTGCGCGTCGACACCTACAACGGCATCACGGTCATCGACGGCACGCTCGACTCGATGGACGAGATGCGCCGCCTCACCCAGCTCGTCGGCAACGACGGCAACGTGAAGATCCTCGCCACCGTCGACCCGCGCGTGATGCCGGCCGTCGCCGAGAACATCTCTGCGGCGTTCAAGAAGCAGGGCCTCGTGAATGCCCATGCCACGGCCTACGGCGGCAAGATCGTGCTCGAGGGCTCGGTGGCCGACGAGCGCGAGCTGCAGAAGGCCCTGATGATCGCCAACACCTACGCCGCTGCCGTGACGCCGTCGTTCGGCCGCTGACGCGCGAGTGAACGAGAAGTCGAGTCAACGCATCCTCGCGGTGCTGATCGGCATCGGGCTGCTGTTCATCGTGTTGCTGCCGCTCGTGGTTGGGCGGCGGGGCCGTGATGACGACGCGCCGTTTCCGAAGTCGCACCCCAGGCCCATTCGCGACTACGTGCCGGGCCGCTCGCATCGGCTCGAGAAGCTGCCGCCCGAGCTCGAGCTGGTGAAGGCGTTCGCGAAGCCGAAGCACGCGCCCGTGATGGGGGAGTGGCTGCAGGCGCACCCGGAGCAGGGCCAAACCCTCGCCGACTTCGAGCAGGAGCGCCCCGCAGGAGGCTGGCACGAAGGCCGGGTGCTCTACCTCGTCGCCGTGGGCGTGCTCACGCCAGCACAGGAGCAGCTCGTCGAACGCACCCGCGCGTTGCTGTCCGATTGGTACCAGCTCGAGGTGAAGGTGCTGCCGCCACTCTCGGAGGAGATCGTGCCGCCCGAGTCGAGGCGTGACCGGCAGAACGCCTACGGCACGCAGTGGCAGACGGAGCCGATTCTCGACGCGCTCTTGATGAAGCGGCCGGACGACGCCGCAGGGCTCATGGCCATCACCGCGACCGATCTCTACCCGGGCCCCGAGTGGAACTTCGTCTTCGGCGAGGCCCGCTACGGAGCGCGCGTCGGCGTGATGAGCATCGCGCGTCACGGCGACTTGATGACGGAGCCGACGCTGGTGCTCAACCGCACGCTCACCACCGCCGCGCACGAGCTCGGGCACATGATGGGCCTGCAACACTGCGTCGCGTACGAGTGCGCGATGAATGGCGCCAACTCGCAGGAGGAGTCGGACCAGGCGCCGAACGAGCCCTGCCCATCGTGTCTGGCGAAGCTGAAGCTGCGGCTCGGTCTGAATCCGCTCGCGCGCGCCGTGGCGGTCGAGCGCTCCTACGCCGATGCGGGGTTGCCGCTGGGCGATCTGCCCGCGCAGCTCGACGTCTGGCGTGACGCCGGCGTGGTGCATTGAACGAACGCCGCGCCTGGTGCACGGTGTCGACATGAAACGGCTCCTCGTCCTCCTGTTGATCGCCTGCGGGAGCCGTCCTGGCCCGCTCGATGACGGCACGCGACCGGTCTCGCTGCTCGAGGTGCCTGCGTTGCCCAACCCCTTCACGACGCCCTGCCTGCAGCTCCCGTCGAAGGTGACGTTCGCGGCGGCGCGCGTTGGCTGCGATCAGGGGCGGAAGCAGATCACCGTGAAGAACGTCTGCGCGTTCAAGGTCGGGCTCGGGGCTCCGCCGCAGTCAGGGCCGTTCGGCGTCGTCGAGCTGCCGTTTCCGCTCGAGCCGAACGCCGAGGGGCGAATGGTGGTGGGCTTCGCTCCCGGGGCCGTGGGCGCCCTCAGCGGCACGCTCACTGTGAACGCACTCGCCGACGGGCATTCGCAGCCGGCTCAGCTGGCCGTCGAAGGGGAGGGCACCCAGGCTCGCGTGGTGTCGTTCGAGCAGGTCGTGCCTGTTCCTCCGCGAGTGAGCCTGTTGGTGATCGTCGACGACGACGGAGACTTCAACGCCGAGCAGAACTTCCGCACCTACGGCAACTTCCTCGCGACGCTGGGCTGGCCGAAGTTCGACGTGGCGGTCAGCAACCTGAGCGGCACGCTCCAATCACCTGACGGGGTGTCGGTGCTGGCGACGGACTACCCCTCGTTCGAAACACGCTTCGCCCGGGCCACGCGGACGACGCCATCGGGTGGGCGACGAAGCTGTCACGACACCGCGGTTGCTTTGAGGAGTCGTGGCCAGCCCGCGGGCTTCTGGTCGCAGCAACACGCCGTGCTGTGCGTGACCAACGAGACCGACGCCTCCGACGTCCCGGGCACGTCGATGGTGGCGCAGTGGGCGAGCGCGCGGTTTCCACCACCGTTCAGCGTGGTGGCTCCCGTGAACAACGACACGTGTGGCCAGCGCGAGCTGCGCTTCGACCCGCTCGTGCGTGCGACCCATGGCGTTCGCGAAGATCTCTGCACCCCCAACTGGAGCAGCGCGCTCAACTCGCTCAGCGCCGCGGGGTTCGGGACCGCGACCCTGTTCTTCCTCGAACGTTCGCCGTCGCTGCGAGCGCTCGAGACGCTCTCGGTTTCTCTCGACGGTGTCACGGTGCCGCGGGTCGACTGGGAATACGATGCGGCGCTCCACGCAGTGCGGTTTCAAGTTCGTTCTGCGCCGACCCCCGGCTCGCGTCTCACCACGCGCTGGGAGACCTGCGACTGATCGCTCTCGCACGAACGCTTTGACACGACGGGCCAATCTCCCTAGAACGGGTCGCCCTTGAACCCGGGAGGGGGTTTCTCTGCAATTCCGGGTGGTTGCGAGGCCGTGAGCGCGATGAGCATCGCCGAAATCGTCTTCCTTTGCGTCTACTTCGGCGTGCTGGCCGTGCTCTCGACGTACGGGTCGCACCGCTACCGCATGGCGTACCTGTATTACCGCCACAAGTTTCAGCTCCCGACGCCGAAGGGTGAGCTGACCGAGTGGCCGCGCGTGACGGTGCAGCTGCCCATCTTCAACGAGATGTACGTGGTGCAGCGCCTCATCGACTCGGTGTGCAGCATTCAGTACCCGAGGGAGCGCTTCGAAGTTCAGGTGCTCGACGACTCGACCGACGAGACGTGCGGCATCGCGCGCGGCGTCGTCGAGAAGTGGAAGGCTCAGGGCGTCGACATCGTCTACATCCACCGCACCAACCGTCAGGGCTTCAAGGCGGGCGCGCTGGAGAACGGCCTGCACCTCGCGAAGGGTGAGTACGTCGCGGTGTTCGACGCCGACTTCGTGCCGGGCCCCGACTTCCTCGAGCGTACGGTGCCGTTCTTCGTCGACCCGAAGGTGGGCATGGTGCAGGTGCGCTGGGGCCACCTGAACCGCGAGTTCTCGCTGCTCACGCAGGCGCAGAGCATTCTGCTCGACGGCCACTTCATCATCGAGCACACCGCGCGCAACCGCTCGGGCTGCTTCTTCAACTTCAACGGCACCGCTGGAGTCTGGCGCCGTCAGACGATCATCGACGCCGGCGGCTGGCAGCACGACACGCTGACCGAAGATCTCGACCTCTCGTACCGCGCGCAGCTCAAGGGCTGGCAGTTCACGTTCCTGCCCGACATCATCTCGCCCGCCGAAGTGCCGGTCGACATGAACGCCTTCAAGGGCCAGCAGCACCGCTGGGCGAAGGGCTCGATTCAGACGGCGCGCAAGCTGCTGCCGACGATCCTCACCTCGAAGACGCTGCCGTTCCACGTCAAGCGCGAGGCGTGGTTCCACCTCTCGAACAACATCGCCTACCCGTTGATGGTGCTGCTCGCCGTCATGATGCCGATGTCGATGGTCGTGCGCTTCCAGCACGGCATGTATCAGACGCTCTTCCTCGACCTGCCGGTGTTCCTCGCGGCGACGGCGTCGGTGAGCTTCTTCTACATCGCCACCGTGCGTGAGCTCGGCCTCGGCTGGTGGGACCGCATCAAGTACCTCCCGTTCCTGATGAGCCTCGGCATCGGCCTGTCGATCAACCAGTCGCGCGCCGTCATCGAGGCGCTGCTGCACCAGGAGAGCGAGTTCGCGCGCACGCCGAAGACGGGCTCCGAAGGCGCCAAGGTTCAGAAGGTGAAGAAGGCGTACAAGGGCCGCCGCACGTGGGTGCCCTACGTCGAGCTCGGCTTCGCGGTCTATTTCGCGCTGAGCATCTGGTACGCGTTCGACCACGACATCTACGCGTCGATGCCGTACCTGTTCCTCTTCATGTTCGGCTACGCGTACGTCGGGCTCACCAGCCTGTTCGACTTCAACAAGCGCCGTCAGGTGGCTGCTGAGGTCTCGCCCGAAGCCCAGCCGACGGCCTGATTCCTCCAGGTCACGCGAGCTCGAAGACCTCCTGCGCACCCGCAACACCTTTGAGCTCGAAGCGACCGACTGACCTCGTCTTCAAGGTCGAGTCTTTCGCGAGTTCTTCACTGAGCAACACGCGCTTGTCGAGCTTGCCGGTGAGGCCCTCGATGCGGCTCGCGAGGTTCACGGCGGGCCCGATGGCAGTGAAGTCGAGCCGGCCCGCGCCGCCGATGTTCCCGTAGGCCACGTCGCCCACGTGCAGCGCGACCCCGAAGCGCAGTGGCGGTTGTGACGTCTTCGCGCGTTCGAGGTTGAGCGCATCGAGCGCGTGAAAGGCGGCGGCAGTGGCCTGCGTCGCGTGACCGGCGGCGTCGCTCACCGTGCTGGTGATGGGGAAGATGGCCAGCATGCCGTCGCCCATGAACTTGAGCACCTCGCCGCCGTGCAGCTCGATGTGCGGCACCTGGCAGTCGAAGACCTTGTTGAGCACCGCGATGATCTCGGTCGGCGTGTGTTCGCCCGAGAGCGAGGTGAAGCCGCGCAGGTCGGAGAACCAGATGACGCACCGAATGCTCTCGGTGTCGCCGCGCTGGATCTTGCCCTTCAAGATGCGCTCTCCCGCGTCGCGGCCGACGTAGGTGTTGAGCAGGTTCACGGCGGTGCGCATCAACGCGAGCGTCTCGGCCACGCGGCAGAGCGGGCGCACCACGGCGCGAATGATCGCCAGCTGGTGATCGCTGAACCCACTCGCCGTCTTCGTCGCGAACGAGATGGAGTGCGTCGAGCCGCCCATGAACTTCAGCGGCGTGACGAAGTAGTCGGTGAAGCCATCACGCCCCAGGCCGTCGAGGCCCGAGTAGCTCGACGGCTGGTTCAACCGAACGCGCAGCTCCACCGCCTCGGCCTGCACCTTGGCAGGAGCGCTCTTCTTGAACTCGTCGCTCTCGAGGCCCGACCACGGGTTCTCCTGCACGCGCACCTGCTCGCCGGGCTGCCAGAAGAAGCCGCGGCCCACGAACGAGGGGTGCAGCGTGCGCACGAAGGCCGAGATGCGATCGACGGGCACGCCTGCGGTGCGCAGGTCGTCGCCCATTCTCGCGATGACGGCCATCGGGGTCGGCGCGCCGGGAGCACCATCGACCAGCCAGTCGAACAGCACCTGCACTTCGCTGGGCACCATGGGCCGAGGCTACTCCAGTCGCGCGGCCTGGCCTGACAGTCGCCGGAGATTCTGCTTCGGTGCGCGCTCATGCTCCCCGCGCTCCTGGCCGTGCTGGCCGCTGCTCCGACGCTCACCACGCAGGCCGAGCGCTCCGGCTTCACCGAGACCGGCCGCTACGACGAAGTGCAGGCGTTGTGCGCCGCCTTCCCGAAGGCGTTTGCCGGCAAGGTGAAGTGTGAGCCCTTCGGCACGACGCCGCTGGGCCGGCCGATGCTCGTCTTCGTCGCGAGCGCCGATGGCACGTTCACGCCCGAGGCCGCGCAGAAGAAGAACCGGCCCGTGCTGTTCCTGCAGGGCGGCATTCACGCAGGAGAGATCGACGGCAAAGACGCCGGCTTCTGGCTCCTGCGCGACGTGCTCGAGGGCAAGGTGCTGCCGAACGTGCTGGCGAAGGTCACGCTCGTCTTCGTGCCGGTCTTCAACGTCGACGGGCACGAGCGCTTCGGGCCGAACAACCGGCCGAACCAGAACGGGCCGAAGGAGATGGGCTGGCGGGTCACCTCGCACAACCTGAACCTGAACCGCGATTACGCGAAGGCCGACGCTCCCGAGATGCAGGCGATGCTGAAGCTGCTGCACAAGTGGGATCCGATCGTGATGGCCGATCTCCACGTGACCGACGGCGCGAAGTTTCAGCACGACGTGTCGGTGACGTTCGAGCCGTCGAACATCGGGCCCGACGGGCTGCGCAGCCTGGGGAGCAGCCTGCGGGTCTCGCTCTTCGCCGAGCTCGAGTCGAAGGGGCACCTGCCGGTGAACTTCTACCCGTCGTTCACGAAGGATGACGATCCCTCCAGTGGCTTCGCGTACGGCTGGCCGCCTCCGCGGTTCGGCAACGCGTACTGGGCGGCGAACAACCGCTACGGCGTGCTGGTCGAGACGCACTCGTGGAAGGACTCGAAGACGCGCGTGACGACGACGTACGACGTGTGCCTCGGGCTGCTTCGGCTGACTTCGGAAGATGGCCCGCGGTGGCTCAAGGCCGCGAAGGAAGCGGACGCCGCCGACGGGAAGAAGGCGGGCGGCGAGGTCGTCATGATGTGGGAGCCGAAGAAGACGGGCCGGCCCATCGAGTTCAAGGGCTACGCGTACACGCGCGAGCCGTCGACCGTCTCGGGCCAGCCGTGGGTTCGCTACGACGACACGAAACCCGAGGTGTGGACGGTGCCGTACCTCGACGAGCTGGAGCCGGCGTTGACGGTGAAAGCGCCGGGCGCAGGGTGGGTCGTGCCCGTGCCGCACGCGAGCTGGGTGGCCGAGAAGCTGACGCTGCACGGCGTGGCGTTCACGGTGCTCAAAGACGAGAAGCGCGTCGCGGCCGAGGTCTATCGGCTGGTGGCTCCGAAGTTTCGCGCGGTGCCGTACGAGGGGCGGTTGACGGTGACGGCGCGTGACGGCGTGTGGAGTCCGCGGACGATGGTGTTGCCGAAGGGCTCGCTCTTCGTTCCGGCAGCGCAGTCGCGGCTGTTCCTCGCGATGCACCTGCTGGATCCGACGTCGCCCGATTCGTTCCTCGCGTGGGGCTTCTTCAACGCACACCTCGAGCAGAAGGAATACCTCGAGGACTATCTGACCGAGGCCTACGCGCGGGAGCTGCTCGCCGACCCGAAGGTGAAGGCCGAGTTCGAGGCGCGGCTCAAAGACGAAGCGTTCGCGAAGAGCCCGGAGGCGCGGCTGCAGTTCTTCTCGTCGCGTCACCCGAGCGCTGACCCGATGCTGAACGTGCTGCCGGTGTACCGGGTCGAGAAGGCGCCGTGAGAACCGAGTCGCTCGCAGAGGTGCTGCCGTCGCTGACGCTCCCCGAGTTGGTCGATGTGGAGGCTGCGATTGGTGGCCTGCCGACACCGCTCTGCACGCCTGAAGGCGACGGCGAGGTGCGGGCGGCGATCGAGGCTGGAACGCGAGACGTGCAGGCGCTGATGCACGAGGCTCCGCTTCCACACGGGTTGGCCGTCATCGGTGCGCTGGTGCGAAGGCACCTGCCGCGGAACGACGTCGTGGTCGAGCGACCTGCGGCGCTCTCGCTCGAACAGAGCGTCTCTCCACCGCGTGGGCTGCGTTGCGTGCCGGGCTCGCTCACGGTGAAGGGCTCGCTGTCGGTCGTGGCTCCGCTGATCGTCTGCGGCGATCTCGTCGTCGACGGCGTGCTGCGCGACTGCGGGCCGCAATCGAAGATCGTCGTCCTCGGCTCGCTCTCGTGTGGTGCCTTGCGCACGACCGGAGAGATCTGGGTGCTCGGCTCGCTGAAGGCCGCACGGTACGTGTGGGGCCACTACAACGACAACGTGCTCGAGGTGGTCGGCACGGTACGGGCGGCGTACGTGCTCTCGGATGATCATGCGATCGAAGCCGCGGGCTACGACGTGCAGCACCGGCCGTCGCCGGACGGGGACGTCTTCGATCTCGCCGACGTGAACCACACGGAGTCGCTCCGGAAGGTGACTCCAGCTGCGGCGTGGAGTGACGAGGGTCTCGAGCTCGACGCCCTCGACTGACCGGGGCTGGACTGATCCGCGCGCACTGAGAGACGGCTCTTTGTGGAGAAGGAGCGGAGTCGACGCTTCGAAGCCACGAGAACGGCAGCCTCAGACGCCGATTGAATTCGTCGTCACTGGTCGCCCTTGATGCTTCGCAGCGCCCTCGGGAGTCACCTTCGCTCTCACAGGCTGTCCTGTTCCAATCAGTCACCGATGAAGTCCGGGCGTCGGCGAGTTGTTTCGAGTGAGACCAGGAGCGCTCTCAACGCCGCGTGGTGCTGCTCCATGGAGCGACCCTTCGTGTGAGTGATGAGCGAGCCCGGAGGCTTGTCGTCGGCGACGCTGGGCTCAACCCGCCGCAGGCAACCTCGACCTTCCGAAGCTCACCCGAAGCAGCCCCAGCGCCCCATCTTCTCGAGCCACGCGGGCAGCTCATCGACCTCGTCACGCAGGTCCTTCACGACGGCTTCCTGCTCCTTCACGTTCACGTCGCAAGCCGCAGGCGGACGCGCGCAGTTGTTCGACTTCTGACACACCTCGAGGTGGCGCTGACACGGCTCGTACGCGCGCTTCATCGACGCCAGCGTCTTCTCAGCAGCCTTGAGCTCGTTGCGCCGTTCATCCGCGTGGGTGAGCGCCTTCACGCACGCCTCGACGTCCGTGCGCCACCGCCTGGCGGGACTCGCCGAAGGACTGAGCGACGCGTTCACCTTCACGCCCTTCGGCACCGTGGTCGCATTGTCCGTGTAGTGCGGCACGCCGTCGGCGTCGGTCCACGAGTAGATGGTCTGCCCACTCACGAGGAGCAGGACGAGTGCGAGCGCCACGACCCGAATCGTGAACGGTCAGGTCGTCGAGAACAACTGGGGAATCGCTCCGTTCACTTCGCCGAGCGTCTCGTCGGGAGCGCCAACCGCCTTCATCGCCGAGATGACGACGTTCGCCGGGTGACGGCCAGCGGCGACCACGTGCTGACCGGGAGAGAGCCCGCCCGCGCGCCCTGCGATGAGGCACGCCATGTTCTCGGTCGAGTGCGACGAGTTGTTCTTCACGCCTTCGGGGTCGTAGCCGTGACCGCCCTCGAGCAGGAACAGCAGCGCACTGTTGTCGAGCATGGTGCCGTTGCCTTCACGCGTGTCGCGGAACTTCTGCACCAGCCGCGCGAAGTGCTTCACGTGCCACGCGATGCCCTGCGACATCGCCATCGTTCCACCCGGCACGCCGCCGTGGCCGAGCTCGTGACAGTCGGTCGCCTGGCCGGTGATCGAGAACATGTTCAGGTGCGACTGGAACATCGTCATCTGCAGCGTGGCGACGCGCGTGAGATCGCACACCATCGCCATGTGGATGAGATCGACGAACAGGTTCGCGCGCTGCTCCTCGTTCGAGTACCCGAGGTTCTGCGCGTAGGTGTTCTCGCCCGCGCCGTTCTGGCCCTGCGGTGAGCCGGTCGGAGGATCGGCGCCGGGATCCATCGGCTTGATGCAGCTCGAGGTCTCGGGAGGCGCGATGGCGTCGACGCGGCGCTCGAGATCGCGAAACCCATCGAGGTGCCGCTGCAGGCGAATCTGATCGGCCGCGCCCAGCTTCGGCACGAGGCGCTCGGTGTCTCCACGCACGATGTCGAGAATGCTCTTCCGGGAGCGCTTCTCGAAGTCGATGCGGGCGCGCGTGGCGGCGTCGACACCAGGCGGCGTGAAGTTGCCGAAGAGCGCGTTGAACGCCTGCCGCGGGCTGACCTGCGCGGGGATCGGCGTGATGCGGTTCGAGGTGTCGCGTTTGTACGAGATGAACTCGCGGCCGTACGGCGCGGACACCGAGAGGTACCAGTCGGCCTGAACGCGATACGCGAGTGAAGGGAAGGGCGTGCTGCCGGCGAGGAACCCGGCGACGACCTGATCCGACGTCGGGCCCATCGCGGCGGTAGTGCTGGCCGAAGAACGAACACCCGCGAGCAGCGGAGAGACCGTCGAGACGTGAAAGCCATCGCGGCGGCCACCCGAGGGAATGGTGCCGCCGTTCTCTGCGGCCCACGGAATCTTGAGCCCCGAGACGACGCTGACCTCACTCTTCAGCGCACCCAGCGGAGCGAGCGCGCTCTTCAGGTCGTAGTTCCGCCCGACGGTGTTGGGCACGAGATCGTTGTGGCGTTGATCGTTGTCGGCGCCCGTCGACTGGCCATCGAAGAAGACGAGGTAGCGCTTCGGCGGCGTGGGCGCGTTCTGCGCGAAGGCCTTCCGGTCGAGCATGATCTCGAGCAGCGGCAGGCCGAGCGAGACGCCTCCGAGACCGCGCAGCATGAAACGGCGGGAGACTCGGGTCGTCATGTCAGAGCGCCTCCTCGTCACGGCGGAAGGCGAAGCCGTCGTCACTCACCAGGGTGACCAGCAGGTCGAGGAACTTGCGGTCGTTCGCGATGAACTCCTTCGTCATGCGCGCGATGAACGCGTGGTCGCGCACCTCTTCGCGGCGGCCGGCGGCGTAGCGGAAGACCTGCGTGGTGATGCACTCCTCGAAGCGACCCGAGGCGATGAGCGCGTCGGCGAGGCCCGTCGGCCCATTGAACGTGGTGCCGTCCACCGTGCCCGCACCTTCGATGGTGCACTGAGGCAGGTTGTCGTCGGTGGTGCGGTAACGGCCCTGACGATCGAAGCGCTCGAGCCCGAAGCCGATGGGGTCGATGGTCGAGTGACAGCCCTTGCAGCCGCCGGCCGACGCGTGCGTCTGGTACCGATCCTTCTTGCACGGCGATGACGAGGTCGGCTGCTCGTCGACGTTCACGCCTGGTGGAGGCGGCGGCACCTCCTGACAGAGCAGCCGATTGCGAATGAAGATGCCGCGCTGCGTGGGCGAGGAGTCGGCGAACTTCACGCCCTGCGAGAGCACCGAGCCGTGGCTGAGCAGCCCCTTTCGCGGCGCCGCGCCGTACGACGTCCACGTGGGCTGCGTGCCGGTGAAGGTGAGGCCGTAGTGCTGCGCGAGAGTCGGGTCGATGAAGGTCTCGGTGGCGGTGAAGAGCGTGAGGTAGTCGGCGTTCGGGTCGAAGACGACGCGGTCGACGAGGGCGTCACTCTCGGCCTGCATGGCGGCGGTGAGCTGCGCGGCGTGTGGCAGGCGGTGGTAGCCGAGCCAGAGCGCGTGAAAGCGCTCCACCTGAGGGCGCGCGCGCGGGTCGGTGAGCAGCTTCTGGGCAGCGGTGCGAACGCCGTCGCGAGTGGAGAGCGCTCCCGAGGCGGCGTCGTCGAGCAACCAGTCGGGCGGCGTGGAGCCGACGATGAGATACGAGAGCCGCGTCGCGCGGTGAAAGCCGGTGAGCTGCACGACGCCCTGACCGGAAGGAACGCCGAGCTCGACGCGGTAGACGAACTCGGGGTGCTGCAGGAACGCGCGCAGCGCCAGAGTGACGGCGGTATCGAACGAGTTCGCCTCCACGCCGAGCGCGTGCAGCGGCATGAAGCGTTCGACCTCTTCGTTGGTGATCGGCCGGCGCAGCGCCTGGCGACCGAACGTGCGCACGAAGAGGCGGTAGCAGGTGGCGTCGTTCGCGCCAGTCGGCATGCAGGGCAGCACGCGCGCCTTGCGACTCATGTCGGCGACGGTGCGTTCAGCGGCCTGCTGCGCGAGGGCTTCGAGGGAATCGACGAGCGTCGTGGAAGCGAGCTGCTGGCGGTAGTCGTTGTCGAACGGATCGGTCGGGTCGGGTGGAAGCAGGGTGCGCGCGAGCGGGTTCGGTTCTCCGATGAGATCGCGCAGCGTGGCGTCGAGCTCGACGCGGGTGAGCCGACGAAGGCCCGACACGCCTACCGCTTCGGCGTCTTCCGTCGAGAGCGTGGAGCTGTCGCCGACGATGCCGGTGCACCCGAGCGCCGGCAGCAGACACAACACGAGTCGTCGCAGCATCGCGTTCTCCGGCCGGGGGATCCGGGACATTGGGGTGGGCGCAGCGCAAGTCTGGAGCCAACGGCTCGCGACTCGAGTCTCGAAGAGAATCAACGATCTGCGTGAGAAAGCGAGTGCCGACGTGTTGTGAGGTCGGACACTGTGGGGTGGCGGGCCCTCGCCGTGAACTGCAGTGGTCAGGTCGGTGGCTTCGTGGGGCCGGGGAGCGGGCGGAACGTCTGGCCCAACCACTTCTCGTAAGCCTGCTCCATCTGCCGCGCGAGCGCGTCACCGTCGTCATCGACCGGCGGCGCAGGCACCGGCGGCATCACGATCACCCGCACGTGACTTCTCGGCGCGAACATCGGCCCATCTTCGAACACCAGCTCCGACGTGCCCTTCAGCACCACCGGCACCACGGGCACCTGACAGATCGCCGCGAGCTTGAACGCGCCCCGCTTGAACCGCAGCCGCTCGGGCCCAGACGCGTACGTGCCCTCGGGGAAGATCAGCACCGGCTCACCCGCGCGAAGCAGCTGCTCCGACGTCTCCATCATCTGCTGCATCGACGGCATGCGCCCACGCTCGATGGCCACGTACTTCAGCTGCCGCATCATCCACCCGATGAACGGCACCCCAAACAGCGACGCCTTCGAGACGAACTTGAACCCGTACCCAAGCCCCATCAGCGCGAGGATGTCGGCCATCGACTGGTGGTTCGCGATCAACACGCACGGCCCGTTGGGCAGGTGCTCACGCCCCTCGACCGTCACGCGCCAGAACGGCCAGCACGCGCGCAGGTACTGATGACACGAGAACTTCACCCACCTCGCGGCGATGCGCCGGTGTGGATCGATCGGCGCGAGCAACAGCAGCAGCGTGGCGATGACGTAGAAGATCGGCAGCGTCGTCGCGACCAGCACCCAGAACCACACGGTCGCGAGCAGACGCACGAGCGCTCAGAGCTTCGACGACAGGTACATCTGGTAGTTCACCTCGAGCCCGCCATCGACGTTCAGCGTCGTGCCGTTCACGTACTTGGAGCCCGCCACGCACAGCCACTCGATGGTCGCCGCGATGTCGTCAGGGCTCGCGATGAAGCCGCTCGGCACCTGCGTCTTCATCTGCTCCTCGAGCTTCGCCCACTGATCGCCCACGTAGAACCGTGAGGAGTCGGTGTCGATGTAGCCGGGGTTCACCGCGTTCACGCGAATCGACTCCGACGCGAGCTCGGCGGCGAGGTACTTCACGAGAATCTCCATCGCGCCCTTCATCGCGCCGAGCAGGCCGTGGAAGGGCAGGGGAATGCGTGAGTCCATTCCCGACACCGCGACCATGCGCCCGCTGCGGCCCTTCATCAGCGGCACGCACTGCTGCGCCGCGAGCAGAAACGACTTCACCGTCACGTTGAAGGTCTTGTCCATCTGGTGGGCCTTCACGTCCATCAACGGAGAGAACTTCGTCGACGCCGCGTTCGCCACGAACACGTCGAGGTGCCCGAACTCCTTCTGAATGCGCTCGAACACGGCGGTGAGCGACTCAGGCTCGAGCTGATCGGCGACCACCGTCACGCACCGCCGGCCCAGCGCCGTCACCTCGGCTTCGAGCGCCTTCGCCGCCTCCACGTCGCGGCGGTACGTCGAGACGATGTGAAAGCCCTGCTTCGCCAGCCGCAGCGAGAGCGCCTTGCCGACACCACGGCTGCCTCCCGTGATGAGCGCGACCTGATCGGTGAGAGTCGTCATGAGCGAGGGCGTAGACCGCTCAGGGCTTTGCGCCAACCCGCACGACGAACGTCTGGCTCGAGACGACAGGCAGGCCGAACCGCCCAGCCAGCGTGTCTTGCAGCTCGTTGGGCACCTTCCACGTCTGCCCCGTCTGCTGAATGACGGTGATGGCGTAGCGACCCTCGGGCACGCCCTTGATGGGCGCCGGGCGGCGGGAGTCGGTCGCGTCGAGCGCGGTCGGGCGAATCACGATCGGCAGCTTCGTCACCGGCGTCGGCGTCGGCTTCACGCGGCCCATCGAGTCGAGCAGCTGCGGCGCGAGGTCCATCGGGTTGATGCCGGCGGCGAGCACCACGAGGTCGGGAACGCCATCGGCGGCAATCGTCGCGCCAGTCGAAGGGTTCACGTGGTCGTAGTCGGCGCCGGTCTCGTCGATGACGCCGTTGCGATCGAGATCGTTCTCGTCGGCGAGCGGGTTCACGCCGGCCGCTTCGTTGGCGAGCTTCCGCACTATCACGCGCGGCCACATGTCGGGCACGCCGTCTCCGTTCGCGTCGTCGGGGGCCCCGTCGCCGTTGTCGTCGATGAAGCGCGCGAGGAACACCGGCTGCGACTGCTTCACCGCGCCCTCGTTCACCGGCCGCACGCGAAGGTCGAGCGCCAACGGAGCGCCCGCCAACGTCACCTCGTTCAGCGGTACCGACATGCCGGCCTGCGCCACCTCGAACACGGGGCGATCGACTGGCACCCGCGCGGTGTCGCCGATGCTCACGGGAACGTCGGTCGCGGGCTGTGGCGTGCCATCTTCCGAGACGGGCACGTCGATGGTCAGCGGCAGCTTGCTGATGGAGTCGATCGCCGCACCGCCGACGTCACCGGTGTTCACCTCGTTCGTCACGCCGTACCAGGGAATGAAGTCGCCGTTCGCGTCGACGAAGGCGCGCACCTGGTACTGCCCGGGGTTCACGAAGGAGAACGCGAACGGCGCGGTGAAGGGGCCCGTGTCGAAGTCGCGCACCTGACCGAAGAGCTGCTCCTTCGGCACGAGCGCGAAGGTGAGCGGCCGGCCGGTTCCCGTGGGCGGAGGCGGACGCGCCGCATCGAACAGCAGCACCACCACGTTCCCCCGGGCCGCTGAGGAGACGACGACGGTGCCTTCGACGCGCGCGGGCCGGGAGTTCTGCCGGCGATCGGCTCCGGGGAAGACGGGCGGTGGCTCACACGCGAGCAGCACCAGCGACGACAGCACGCCAAGACGCAGGGCCTTCATGGTTGCACCGTGATCTGAGCGAAGACGCGACGGTTGATGTCGTTGCCGAACGGGTGCTCCTGGTGGTTCGGCCCGAGCTGCTGGCCCACGACGGCGAAGGTGAGCCGATCGTTCAGCAGGCGGTAGGCGACGCGCGCGTTGATGACGGCGAAGCCGGGCAGGGCGTTGCGCACGTTCAGAATCTGCGTCGGGTCCGACGGAGACGGCTCTCGTTCGACCCACGTCGTGCCCGTCACGTACGAGACGTCGGCCGAGAGATCGAGGTTCACCGGCGTGCGGTAGATGACGCCGCCGTTCACCTTCACCGCGGGCGCTTGCGTGCACGCGCCACACACCGCCGCGTTCTCGACCGACTGCACCGTCTGCATCGCCGTCGACAACCGCACGTCGAGGCCGCGCGTCGCGTTCCACGTCAGGCCGAGCTCGCCGCCGATGGCGCGATAGCTGCCGGGGTCGTTCACGAAGGTGGAGCGCCCGAGCAGGTACGTCTGCGACCGCGCGTCGAACGCCTGGTCGGCGTTGAGCGGCTGCACCGCCGAGAGCACGACGAGGTTGCGCACGGTGTTGAGGTACGCGGCGACGTCCCACGAGAGGCCCAGGCGCGCGGCTTCACCGCGGTAGCCGAGCTCGAACGACAACAGGCTCTCTGGCAACAGCTCGCGGTTGCCCTGGGTGAGCACCGAGGCGCCCGTCACGCCCGGCGTCGGAATCGGCAGGTTCACGTAGCTCTCGAGGAACGTCGGCTGCCGGAACGCGCTGGCCACCATGCCGCGAAACGCGTGGCCTTCGAACGGGGTGAACACGAGCGACAGGCGCGGAGACGGCACCACGCCCGGCTTGCCCTTGTCGATGAGCGGGTGGCGATCGATGCGGAAGCTGCCGACGATGCTCAACGCCGAGAGCACCTTCCACTCGTCTTGAATGAAGGCCGCGCCGTGAAGCTCCTCGGTGAGCGAGCCGGTGTAGCCCCACGCGAGGCGCTTCAAGCGGCCCGACACGCCGACGCCGAGTTGATGACGGCCGCCCAGCTCGAAGCCCTGCTGAAAGAGCACCTCGGCGTCGAAGACGTTCGACTCGAGCGTCGTCGCGAGGCTGCGTTGCCCCTGCACGCCGTATTGCGGGCCGCTCGTCGCGTCGAGGTGGTTCCAGAAGAAGCGCGCCTTCACGGGGCCGCCGGTGAAGTCGACCTTCGCGTAGCCGCCGAGCCCGTCGAGGAAGTAGTTGCGCAACAGGCCGATGCCGTAGACCTCGGTGAAGGCGCGGTTCACGCCACCCGAGGCCGCGAGGCTGACCTGCTTGTTGAAGGCGTAGAACGTCGTCAGGTTCGCGCGGGCCGAGCGCATCGCCAGGTTCGGCTCGGGGAACGCGCTCACCACGTCTGGCCGGCCCTCGGCGTAGTCGCGCGAGAACTTGTCGGCCTGCTGGTAGCCCACCGAGGCGCGGAACTTCACGGCGTCTCCACCCGAGGCGACGAAGCTGCCGCCCGCCAGGTTTCCGTTGCCGAGCATGCCCGTCGCTTCGGCGCGCGGCCCCGTTCCCGGAGCGCGCGTGATGATGTTCACCACGCCCAGCATCGCGTTCGCGCCGTAGAGCGCGCCGGCCGGGCCTCGAATCACCTCGATGCGCTCGATCTCTTCGATGCCCACCGGCACGACCGGCCACAACGTGACGCCGAGGAAGTCCTGGTACTCCGGCCGGCCATCGACCAGCACGAGCACCTTGTTGTTGATGCGCTGGTTGAAGCCGCGAATCGAGATGTTCGCGCTCGAGTAGCCCATCGACATCACCTCGGCCCCGGGCACGCGCCGCAGAATCTCGGGAATGCTGGTGAGCCCCGAGGCGCGAATCTCGTCGCCCGTGATGACGGTGGTGGCGTTCGGCGCTTCGAGTGACGACTGGCTCCGCCGGGCCGCGGCCACGACGGTCTCTTCGTACGGCACCGAGAAGTCCTCTGGCGGAGCCGTTGGCGTCTCGCCCGACTTCGGCGCTGGCTGCTCCACGGGGCGCTCCGCGGCCTGCTCCGCGGCTTCGACGGCCTTCTCGAGGCGCTCGGTCAGCGCGGCGATCCTGGCGAGCGTTGCTTCGTCGACCGCGGGCGCGACGGGGGTCACCTTCTTCGGGTCGACCTTCACGGGCGGCTCCACCACCGTGACGGGTTCGACCTTCTTCGGCACCAGCGGCTCGAGCTTGGCGAGGGTCTCGCGCACCTTGTCCGAGTCGGGCGGGTTCGCGTCGAGGTAGCGGCGATAGAAGCTGACGGCTTCGGCAGGGCGGCCCGCGGCTTCGTGCGCACGCGCGACGTTGAAGAGCACGTTCGGGTGCGGCTTGATCGCGTACGCCTCGAGCAGCTCGGCGATGGCCTCGTCGTACTTGCCCTCGTTGATGAGGAACATGCCCGTCTTGAAGTGACGGCGAGCCTCGACGCGCGGGTCAGCGAGCGTCGTCGTGGCCCACAACAGCAGAAGGCCCGCGGCGAGGCGGGCCCACGACGTGGTCGTCATTGGTAGGGATCGTCCTTGTACCCGGGGTCGTTGTTCGGGTTCTTCGGGTTCTTCGGCTTGATGGGGCGAACGTTCGGCGTCGCCGCCTTCTTGCGCGTGAGCGTCGACTTCACCGGCACGTGCCCGCTCGAGCCCTGCGCCACCATCGTCGTCGGCACGAAGCCCTCGAGAGAGAACACCTGCTCGGCCCGCGCCGGTGCGTCATCGGAGCGGCTCATCGTGAGCGCGAACGGCGTCGTGCCCACCACCGCACCGTCACGCGTCACCGTGGCACCGGCCGGCTCGCTCTCGACGTCGAACACCACCTCGACCGGCACGGCTGGAGGCTTCACGACCGGCGGCTCCACCGGCTTGACGGGCTCCACCACGGGAGGCGGCTTGACGACGACCGGGTCTGACTTGCCGCTGCTCTTCACCGCGATGAAGCCACCGACGGCGACGCCCACGATGACGAGCGCGACGACGCCGATGATGAGCGGCGCCTTCGACTTGCCGCCCGGGTGCGTTCCGCTCTCGGTGATCTCCACCTCGAGCGACGGAATCTCCTGCGCCCCTCGCTGCGACTTCGTGGCCGAGGGGTCGAGCTCTGACGGCGACGCGATTCGCACGCGCGTCGAGCTGGGGGCGCGGTTGGCCTGCGAGGGTGACGCCGTCGTCGGCGCCATCGGGTTCGAGTACGTGCGAGGGTCGATGAAGAGCCCCGAGATGCCCTGGCCCGTCACCGCCTGCTGCATCGCCACCAGCAGCTCGTCCATCGACTGGTAGCGCGCGGCCGGCTGCTTCTCGAGGCACTTCATGACGAGCGCGTTCACCTCGTCGGGCAGCTCGGGGCGGAAGGACTTGAGCTCGGGCGGCTTCTCCTTCACGTGCTTCACGATGATGTCGATGGAGTCCTTGCCCTGGAACGGCGGGCGGCCCGCGATGCACTGAAAAAGCAGCACGCCGAGCGAGTAGATGTCGGTGCGTTGATCGGTCTCGCTGCGCGCCTGCTCGGGCGCCATGTACAGCGGAGAGCCCAGCAGCACGCCCGCCTGCGTCAGCTCGGTGTCGCTCTTCTGCATCAGGTCAGACGCGAAGGCCTTCACCAGCCCGAAGTCGAGCACCTTGACCGCGTCGCCGCCGGTGCCCTCGCTGAGCAGCATCACGTTCGCGGGTTTCAGATCGCGGTGCACCAGGCCGAGCTTGTGCGCCTCACGCAACGAACGCGCGACCTGCGCTCCAACGGCCAGCGCGCGTTGCCACGGCATCGGCCCGTCACGCGTGAGCACCTGCTGAAGGGTCTCGCCCTCGAGGTACTCCATCGCGATGAAGTAGATGCCCTCGTCGGTGCGCCCGTAGTCGTGAACGGTGATGGTGTTCGGGTGCTTGAGCTTCGCGGTCATCGACGCTTCGAGGAAGAAGCGGCGCTCGAAGCCGGGGTCGCGTGTGCCGTCGTACCGCGGGTTCAGCACCTTCAACGCGACGATGCGATCGAGCGGCTGCTGAATCGCTTTGTAGACGCGACCCATTCCGCCCACGCCCAGGGGCTCGACGATCTGAAAGCGTCCGCTGAGGACCTTGCCCAGCAGCGGATCGTCGACGCCAGCTTCCGACATGACACCCCCGCGGCCACGGGCTGGAGCAACAGGCCGCTGGACCCAAGGTGTACCACGTGCGCTCACCTCGCCGAAGGACGGTCGTCTGTCAGCCGGCCGGCCGGTCTGTTGCCTCGCGCTGATCAGGGGCTACCGTCGCCGGCATGTTCCAGCTTCGCCACCTCACGGGCGCCGCGCTCGCGGTCACCGTCGCTTCATGTTCGTGCTTCGAACCGGTGGTGGAGCGGCAGTGCGTCTCGCCCTCCGACTGTGCTCCCGGGTGGCGATGCATCGAGTACCAGTGTCTGCCACCCGTCGCCGGTGGCGGTGCGGCCGCAGGAGGGCGAGCGGGCGGCTCGGCTGGCGGCGCGACCGGCGGTGGCTTCGTCATCAGCGGCGGCTTCGTGACGGGTGGCGGCGTGACGGGCGGAGGGTTCGTCACCAGCGGTGGCTTCGTGCGCGCTGGGGGCTTCGTGACGAGCGGTGGCTTCGTGACGGGTGGTGGCTTCGCGACGGGAGGGGGCTTCGCGACGGGAGGTGGCTTCGTCACTGGCGGTGGCACGGCCTGCGCCGGGTGTCTCGTCAACAACACTTGCATCGATCCCACGGGCACGCCGGTGTGCGGCAGCAACGGCTCCGCGTGCGCCGAGTGCCCGCAGGGCGAGACGTGTCAGGGTGGGCGCTGCACCGTGACCGTGGCCTGCGACGCGATGACGTGCCCGGGGTGTTGTCGGCAGGGCCAGTGCATTCCGCTCGCCGCGCAGCTCAACTTCACCTGTGGACGCAACGGGGCGACCTGCACTCAATGCCCCTCCGGAACGAACTGCTCCCCGCAGGGAACGTGCGTGGCCGGGCCTCCCTGCGGTCCGATGTCGTGCGCCGGCTGCTGCATCATGGGCTCATGCCTCGCGACGTGGCTTCAGGCCGAGCAGGTGTGTGGCTCGGGTGGGGTCGTCTGCGCGTCGTGCAACCCGGGCGACACGTGCATCAACGGTGTGTGCACCGGCGGCCCGCCCCAGTGCTCTCCGCGCACGTGCCCCAGCGGGTGTTGTGACAACGGCCGCTGCATTCCCGACTTCGCGCAGAACTCCAGTCAGTGTGGCGTCGGTGGAAACCAGTGCAGCGCCTGCCCGCCGAACTCGGTCTGCAACGGCGGCTCCTGCACGACGCAGATCTGTAACTCGCAGAGCTGCCCCAACGGCTGCTGTCAGAACAACCAGTGCATTCCGACGCAGCTCCAGAGCCCGAGTCAGTGCGGCGCGTTCGGTCAGGCGTGCGGCATCTGCCCTGGTGGAACGACGTGCACCGGCGGCCGCTGCACCATGAGCGCGTGCAACTCGATCAGCTGTCCCAACGGGTGCTGCTCGGGCTCTCAGTGCGTGCCGGCGGCGCTGCAGGGGCAGTTTCAGTGCGGGCTCGGCGGTCAGGCCTGCTTCTCGTGCGCGCAGCCGCTCACCTGCAGCAACGGAGCGTGTGCCCCGCCGACGTGCGGGCCGGGCACCTGCAACGGCTGCTGCATCGGTGGCAACTGCCTGCCGCCCTCGATTCAGGACTCGTTCCGGTGCGGCTCGAACGGCTTCATGTGCGTCGCCTGTCCGCAAGGTCTCACGTGCAGCAACGGCTCCTGCGTCGGAGGCCCGGTCGATGCGGGCCCGTCGTGTTCGCCCGTGAACTGCTCCGGCTGCTGCGAGAACGGCGTCTGCCGCTCGGGCACCACGGCCACCGCGTGCGGCACCTTCGGCAATCAGTGCCAGCAATGCCCGGTCTCGGCCATCTGCTCGAATGGCGCCTGCGTGCGCCCGCTCGACGCCGGCGTGCTGTTGCCCACCGGGTCGGCCTGCACGGCGAACGGTCAGTGTCAGCCGAGCGGGAGCGGGCTGTGTCTGCCCTGGCCGGGCGGTTACTGCTCGTCGGGCTGCACGAACACCATGGCGACCTGCCAGCCGTGGACGTCGTGCCCCGGCACGTGTCCCAGCGGGGCGACGTGCGTGGGCTCGGGCTCGTTCTCGCCGCCCTTCTGCACCTCGACGTGTCCCGGCCCGCAGAACGGGCAGAGCACCTGCCGCGCGGGCTACGTGTGCACCGCGTTCGGAACCTCGAGCAGCACCGGCATCTGCCGGCCCTCGTGCACCAACAACGGCTTCGGCTGCCCGGGCGGCGGCATCTGCAACGCGACGACCGGCTATTGCCAGTGATCGCCGCAGACGCGCGGTGCCCCGTTCACGACGCGCCAGCCACCGACGCGTGCGGGCGCTGTGGCCGCTTCGTCTGCATGACGTGTCAGCGGCTGCGCGAGCGTGACGTGTTCTGTGACGCCTGCCGAGCGCTGGTGCCCGAGACGAGGCCGCTCAACGGCTGGCTGCTGCTCGCGACGGTGAACCTCTTCATCGCGCCGGTGAACTTCGTCTCGGCGCTGGGGAGGCTGTGGACGGGGCTTCGCGAACGAAGCCTCGGGTTGCTCGACGGAGAGATCGCTCCCTGGCTCGGGTGGTCGCTGCTCGAGACGATTCCTGCCGGGGTGCTCTCGGGAATCGCCGTCATGGCGTTGCCGCGCGTGCTCGGAAGGCGACGCTCGGCCGTGCCGTTGATGAAGGCGTTCTTCGTCGGCTCCGCCGTGAGCGCCGTGCTGGTGCGGTGGGCGTTTTCACGGCTCGCGCTGCCCGTGCCTGGCATGCTCGATTGGGCGCTCATCAGCAGCGTCCTGTGGCTCGGCTACTTCCAGACCTCGAACGACGTGCAGCAGACCTTCGTGCGCTGATCAGTCGAAGGCGAGGTTGCGCTCGAAGTCGGCCGGGTTCGACGCCGCCGCGCGTGCCGTCTCGATCGAGATCACGCCCGTCTTGAACAGCTCCGACAGGTGCTGATCGAACGACTGCATGCCGTAGGTGCGGCCCTTCTCGATGACGTCCTTGAGGCCCGAGGTGCGCGCCGGGTCGAGGATGTATTCCTGAATCGTCTTCGTCTGGACCATGATCTCCATCGCGAGGGCCATCGACTGGCCGTCGACACGCGGGAGCAGGCGCTGCGACACGGTGGCCTTCAGCGCCTCCGAGAGCCGGCCGCGCACCGCCGAGTGTTCGTCGCCGGGAAAGAACGAGAGCAGGCGGCTGATGGTCTTGATGGCGTCGGTGGTGTGCACCGTCGACAAGACGAGGTGGCCGGTCTCGGCGGCCTTCAGCGCGATGTCGACCGTCTCGTGATCGCGCATCTCGCCGACGAGAATGACGTCGGGGTCTTGCCGCAGCGCCGAGCGCATGGCCGAGGCGAAGTCGCTGGTGTCGTAGCCGATCTCCCGCTGCGAGATGCTCGAGCGGATGTTGCGGTGCATGAACTCGATCGGGTCTTCGATGGTGAGAATGTGGAGCGAGTCGTTGCGGTTGATGTGATCGACCATCGCCGCGAGCGTCGTCGACTTGCCCGCGCCGGTGCTGCCCGTCACCAGGATGAGGCCGCGCTCGTTCGAGGCGATCGCCTTCATGATCGGCGGCAGGTTGAGGCTCTCGAGCGTGGGCACCTCGGTGGGAATCACGCGGAGCACGATCGCGAGCGAGCCGCGCTGCCGGTACACGTTCACACGAAAGCGCGCGACGCCGGCCAGGGTGTACGAGGTGTCGTACTCCTGCATGGTGTCGACCTGCGACTGCATGGCCGCGTTCGAGATCACGTTCTGCGCAATCTGCCGCGTGTGCGTCGGGCCCAGCTTGTCGCCCTTGATGGGCCGCAGCACGCCAGCCACGCGGAACGTCGGCGGGTCACCCGGCCTGAAGTGAATGTCAGACGCGCCGTTCTGAACACCGTACGTCAACAGCTTGTTCATCGTCGTCGCGTCCACGGCCACCTCGATAGCGATGCAGAGGGCGCGCGATCTGCCCCAAGCCGCGCGGTGATGCAATCAGCGGCCGGAAAGAGAAAGGCCCGGCCTCCACAATGGAGAACCGGGCCTTCGACTGCTTTCACGTGTTCAGGGGAGCGTTCAGGCTGCCTTGACGTTCTGCGCCTGCAGACCCTTCGGGCCCTTCGTCACCTCGAACTGCACGCGCTGCCCTTCCGCGAGGGTGCGGAAGCCGTCCATCTGGATCGCCGTGTGGTGACAGAAAACGTCCTCACCGCCGCCGTCCTGCACGAGAAAGCCAAAACCCTTCGCATCGTTGAACCACTTCACAGTTCCAGTTGCCATGCTGACGACTCTCCAAGTTCGACGGCAGGCGCGACGTGCGCCCACCGGTCCCCCCACCGGAAGACGGGCGGAACCCTACCGAAACGCGATGGCGAAGATCCACGCCCCCCATGTCGATCGCCGTGACAGGCGTCAGGTTCGGCGTCGGAGCGCCAGCAGCAAGACCACCACGAGCCAGCCGAGGTCCGAGGTCGAGGAACAGCCGAGCGTGAAGGTCCTTCGTGTTGGCGGATTCCCAGCGTCGACGGTCTCGGTGCCCGCGTCGGTGAGCCCGGCGTCGAGAGGCGCTCCCGCATCGGCGACCACGCCCGCGTCGTCAGGGCCTGCGTCCGGTCTCTCACCTGCGTCTGCTGGCCCCGCATCGACGACAGCACCTGCATCGACGAGGGAGCCCGCATCGACGAGCGAACCGGCGTCGACGAGCGAACCGGCGTCGAGAGCACCAGCGTCGAGAGAACCCGCATCGGGAGAACCCGCATCGAGAGAACCCGCATCGAGAGAACCCGCGTCGGGAGAACCCGCATCGAGAGAACCAGCGTCGAGAGAACCCGCGTCGAGAGAACCCGCGTCGAGAGAACCCGCGTCGACTCCGCCATCAGCTCCGGCTTGTGGGAGGTCGATGACACCTCCGTCCCACTTCCACAGAGAGAGCTTCGGCGCTGCGGCGAGGCCCGTGCCCGAGACCGTTCTCAGCGCCACACTGCTCGTCAGCGCCGTCATCTGCCGTTCGAACGACCAGTCGGACAACACCGGCTGCTCCGCGCCCAGCTCTGATGGCCAGACGTGCTGAACGCTGCTGCTGCCCGACTGCCAGAGGGTGACCAGGTCTGGCCCGGTGGCGAGCGTCGAGTACACCGAGAGCGTGTGGCGATCGCCCTGGCTCGAGGTGGTCGCGATTTGTGGCATGCCGACGGCGGGAAACAGGGTGAGGAGCCCAGGCGTCGTCGCGGTTTGATCGAGCTCGAGCACTGGAATCACCGCGAGCCGCACGTCGTGCAGCACGCTCGGCAACCCGGCGTCAGTGAAGCCCGGCGCCGATGCGGCTTCGAAGACGATGGTGTCTCCGACGGCCAGCCCCGAGAGGTGTTGGGTCGCGAAGAAGGCGCCCGTCGTCGGGCCCGAGAACAACGCGCCGCCTCGAGCGGAGGGATCGATGGGGGCGGGCACGACGCCAGGCACGGCTGGGCTTTGAATGCGCACCCGGAGCGTCACGCCCGCGTCGATGGTCGAGGTGACGTTGGCCTGCGCCAGGAGCAGCCACTGTCTGCCGGGCCGGTGAATCGAGACGGTGCCGATGTCCGTCCAGCCTCCACTCTCGACGACGGTGTCGCCGAACCGCTCCTCGCGCAGAATCTCCGATTCCGGGCCGAGCGGCAGGAAGAGGGCCTCGAAGCTCGTCACGGTGACGCTGGCGTCGGGCACGGTCGACCGCACGCGGGCGACGAGATCGATCGGCGTGCCGATGTCCCAGTCGAAGTTGCGAAAGGCCTGGGCGGAGTCTGGCGGGAGCTTCCCCGTCTCCATGAAGCCCCACAGGTTCCCGCCATCGGGAGGCTCGATGATCAGCTCCGCGGTCGAGGTCGCCGACACCGAGCTGCGCACGCTGGCGTGCCAGAGCAGGAGACCGAACTCGTTGCCCTGCAGGGGAGCGGTCAGCCGGCTGTTCGGCACCTCGACGAACGAGGTGGACCTGGTGGTGAACGATGGCGGCCGCGCGCGATACGCCGGCTGCGCGAACACCGCAGGCGCGAGCAGCAGAACGACCAACGACCAGCGGGGCACCTGCGCATCATCGCGTCTCGGCCTCGGCTCCGCCACTCACCCCTTGTTCGAGAGCGGGTCGTCGGCCATCGAGCCGTGATGCTCGACGCGCACCTCGGCGTGAAAGGCCTCGTACTCGCGCCGCTCGACGACCTCCATGCGATCGAGCGCGAACTCGAGCTGGGCGCGGGCTTTCACGAGCTGCTTCTTCGACTCGTCGACGAGGTTCGAGAGGGCGAGAAACTCCTTCGCTTCGATGCCCTGCACGCCGCCCTGACGTAGCTCGGTGATGCGCGCCTCGGCGCCGTCGATGGTGGCGGTGAGCGTGTCGACCTCGGTCTGCTTCTGAAACGCGAGCTTCTGCGCCGACGACTTGAGGCGGTCGACTCCGGCCCGTGAGGCGCTCGCGTCGCGTTGCGCCCGGGCCTGCGCCGCGAGGTGCTGCATCTGCAGAATGAGTTCGTCGGCCGATGCCATGAGTGCCTCGCTGTGACGCTTTCAAACGAAGAAGCCGGAGCGTGATTTCGCTCCGGCTTCGAAAGACGGCCTCAGATCTCGAGGAGGATGCGCTCGGGATCCTCGATGCAGTCCTTGATGCGCACGAGGAACTGCACCGCCTCTCGACCGTCGATGAGCCGGTGATCGTACGAGAGTGCGAGGTACATGATGGGGCGCACGACGACCTGTCCGTCACGCACCACCGGCCGCTCGACGATGTTGTGCATGCCGAGAATCGCGGTCTGCGGCGGGTTCAGAATCGGCGTCGAGAGCATCGAGCCGAAGATGCCGCCGTTGGTGATGCTGAACGTGCCGCCCTGGAGTTCCGGCAGGGTGAGCTTGTCGTTCTTCGCGCGGCCACCGAAGTCGGCGATCGACTTCTCGAGCTCGGCCATCGACTTCTGATCGGCGTCGCGAAGAATCGGCACCACCAGCCCACGGCTGCCCGAGACGGCGATGCCGATGTCGTAGAAGTGGTGGAAGACGACCTCTTCGCCCTCGATGCTCGCGTTCACCGCGGGGAACGTCTTGAGCGCCTCGATGGTGGCCTTCACGAAGAAGCTCATGAAGCCCAGCTTCACGCCGTGCTTCTTCTCGAACTTCTCGTTGTACTGCTTGCGAAGGCCCATCACCGCGCTCATGTCGACTTCGTTGAACGTGGTGAGAATGGCGGCGGTCGACTGAGCCTGGAGCAGGCGCTCGGCGACGCGCTTGCGCAGCGGCGTCATGCGAACGCGCTCTTCGCCACGCGGGCCGGTCGGCGTCGCGAGCGTGTTGGCGGGCGGCGCGCTCGCAGGCGCCTGGGCGGCCTTGAGCACGTCGTCCTTCATGATGCGGCCGTTGGCGCCCGAGCCCTGAACCTTCGCAGGGTCGACACCGGTGGCCGCCGCGACGTTGCGCGCGACGGGCGTGATGCTGGGGCCGCTGCTCGACGCGACCACGGCAGACGTCTGCACGGCCTGCGGCGGAACGACGGCCGCAGCAGGAGCCGCCTTCGCCGCCACTGCGCCCGGCGCCAGCTTCGCGAGCACGTCGCCGATCTTGACCTTCGAGCCCTCGGTGAAGGTGATGGCCTCGATGGTGCCCGACTCGGGCGCCTGCACGTCGATGGTCACCTTGTCGGTCTCGAGCACGGCCACCGGCTCGTCGACGGCGACCTGGTCGCCGACCTTCTTGTGCCACTTGCCGACGACGGCTTCGGTGATGCTTTCTCCGAGCGTCGGAACCTTGATCTCAACGGACATGTGCCCCTCGCGACAACGCTTCTTCGACGAGCAGCTTCTGCTCGTACTGGTGGGTGGACAGGAAACCGGTGGCAGGGCTCGCCGACTCGGGACGGCCCACGTACTTGAGGGTCGGCCGCGTCGGCAGCTCGTTCACCATGTTCATCAGCGGCTCGAGCACGTAGCGCCACGCGCCGCTGTTCTTCGGCTCCTCCTGCACCCAGAGCACTTCCTTGAGTGAGGAGAACGACTTCAGCAGCGAGCGCAGCTCTTCTTCGGGCAGCGGGTAGAGCTGCTCGAGTCGCGCGATGTGCACGCTGAAGTCCTTCGACGCGTCACGCTTCTGCGCGAGGTCGAAGTACACCTTGCCGCTGCAGAGCACGAGCCGGGTCACCGCCTGCGAGCGGATGTCGACGTTCGGGTCGACGATGAGACGCTTGAAGGTGCCCTGCGTGAGGTCGCTCCACGGGCTGGCCGCCTCGGCGTTTCGCAGCAACGACTTGGGCGTCATCACCACCAGCGGCTTGCGAATGCTGCGCAGCGCCTGACGACGCAGCAGGTGGAAGATCTGCGCGGAGCTCGTCGGGTAGCAGACCTGCATGTTGTCTTCGGCCGCCAGCTCGAGGAACCGCTCGAGGCGAGCCGACGAGTGCTCGGGGCCAGCGCCTTCGTAGCCGTGGGGCAGCAGCAGGGTGAGGCCGCTCATGCGCTTCCACTTGTCTTCGCTGGCCGCGAGGAACTGGTCGATCATCACCTGCGCGTTGTTCGCGAAGTCGCCGAACTGCGCCTCCCAGACGACGAGCGCGTCGGGGTAGTCGAGGCTGTAGCCGTACTCGAAGGCCACACAGGCCATCTCGGAGAGCGGGCTGTTGACGATGAGCGCCTTGCCGGGACCGAACGAACCGAGCGGGAAGGCCTGCGTGCCCGTCTTCTGGTCGTGCAGCACGGCCTGACGGTGCGCGAAGGTGCCGCGCTCGGTGTCCTGACCCGAGACGCGAATGTTGAGGCCCTCGGTCAGCAGCGACGCGTACGCGAGCATCTCGCCGGTGCCCCAGTTGATGAGCGCCTTGTCGGCGAGCATCTCCTGGCGTGCGTTGACCACGCCCTTCTGCACGTTCGCGTGGAGCGTGAACCCCTCGGGCGTCCGCGCGAGCGGCTCGAGCAGCGACTTCAACTTCTCGATCGGCAAGCCCGTCGTCACCTGCGGCGAGTCTTTGTCGAAGCCGCCGTTGTATTTCCGCCACACACCCTGCAGGTGGCTCGGGTCTTTCACCAGCGTCGAGCCGGCGCCCTTCGACTTCGTGAACGCCTCGCTGAACTTCGCGAGCGTGGCGTCGGCGACCTGCTTCGCTTCGGTCTCGGTGAGTCGGCCCTGCGCGACGAGCTCCTTCGCGTAGATCGCGCGCGAGGTCGGCTTCTGATCGATCACCGAGTACATCGTCGGCTGCGTGAAGCGCGGCTCGTCACCTTCGTTGTGGCCGTACTTGCGGTAGCAGACGAGGTCGATGACGACGTCGGTGTGGAACTTCTGGCGGTACTCCGCCGCGATGCGCATCACGTGCACGCACGCTTCGACGTCGTCGCCGTTCACGTGGAAGATGGGAATGTCGAGCAGCTGCGCCTGCGCGGTGCAGTACAGCGGCGTGCGGCCCTGCTCGGCCTCGGTCGTGTAGCCGACCTGGTTGTTGATGATGAGGTGCACCGTGCCGCCGGTGTCGTACGCCTTGATGCCACCGAGGTTCAGCGTCTCGGCGATGAGGCCCTGACCCGAGAACGCAGCGTCACCGTGAATCACGAACGGCACGATCGCGTGCCGCGCGTCGTCACCACCGCCCACGCGATCCTGCTTCGCGCGCACGCGGCCTTCGACGACGGGGTGCACGAAGCCGAGGTGCGACGGGTTGAACGCCATCGTCAGGTGAATGCGCTTGCCCGCGGCGGTGGCGTAATCGTTCGAGTACCCCATGTGGTACTTCACGTCGCCGCGGTTGAGGTACTTCGACGGGTCGGCGGGGCCGGCGATCTCGGCGAAGATCTCTTCGGGCGGCTTGCCCATGATGTTCGCGAGCACGTTCAAGCGGCCGCGGTGGGCCATGCCGAACACGACCTCTTTCACGCCGAGGTCGCCGCCGAGCTCGAGGAACTCCTGAATCATCGCGAGCTGCGCTTCGCCACCTTCGGCCGAGAAGCGCTTCTGGCCCTGGAACTTGGTGTGAATCGTGTGCTCGAAGGCCTCGGCCTCGGCGAGCTTCGTGTAGATGCGACGCTGCTCCTCGGCCGAGAAGTTCGTGCGGTTCTCGGAGTGCTCCATGCGGCGCAACAGCCAGCGCCGGCGCTCCGAGTTGTACATGTGCGCGTACTCGACGCCGATGTGCCGCGTGTACGTGTTGCGCAGGCGCTCGAGCAGCTGCTTCACCGTCACGCGCTGCTCATCGAACGTGAGGCCCGGAGAGACCTGCGTCGCGAGCTCGGCGTCGGTGAACACCTGCGCGTTCGCCACCATGGCGGCGTCGGCCACGTGATCGAGCGGCGGGCGGGGGAAGCCGAGCGGGTCGAGGGTGGCGGCGAGGTGCCCGCGCAGGCGGTAGCTGGTGACGACCTGGTCGACACGAAACTGCAGCTCGTTGGCTTGACCTGCCGCACTCGAAGCGACTGCGCCGTTCGTCTTTCCGTTGACGTGGCCGTTCAGCTTCGGCCGGGGCAGCTCGAGCCCGTCGATCACGAGGGGCTTGCCCTCGCGCGCAAGAGAGGTGAAGAGGTCGCGCCAGCTGGGTTCGACGGAGTTGGGGTCGGTGAGGTACCGGGCGTACTGGGCCTCGAGAAAGTCGACGTTGGCGCCAGTCAGGAAGGAATCGGAGACAGAAGGCATGCGACGGTCCTTTTATTCGGAGGCGGTGGGGCGCTCCATGATTCGTTGTGCCCTTGTGCTGGGAGTGCTCGCCGGAGGGATGGCGCTCGCCGATCCCCCGAAATTCTCTCAGGGCGGGTTCTTGTTTTCCGTGAGTTACGGGCCGGGGTTCTGGACCTTCGACCGGACGCTCCTGGCAAGTCAGATGAAGGCGCCTGCAACCGCTGCCGACGCAGATGTCTTCATAGCGGACGCAGTGACCAGCCACACCGTTTCCTTGCGGGCTGGCTACAACATCCTCGGGCATGCCTCGCTGGGCGCCGACTTCACCGCCACGGGTTGGGACATCACGACCCCACAGCGCGGCGGGGCAGGAATGCTCACGGGTTACGTGGCCTGGCACCCCCTCGAGCTGGTGTGGATGAAGAAGGAGACCCGGCCCATCGGCCTCGATGTGTCGACGATGTTCGGCGTCGGCTACGGCATCTGCGGCGAAAACCGCGGCATGGACGGCCTGGTGCTGCAGTGGGGCCTCAACGCCGACTACTTCTTCGCCCGCTACTTTGGCGCCGGACTCTTCGCGAAGGGCACCTTCCTGCAGTGGGACAAGTTCTATCTCGACTACAACAACCGCGATCTCCCGGGGAACACGATTCCCATCACCAAGGGGTCGGGCGGCTCGTTCTGGACGCTCGGCGTCGCATTGACGTTCCGCGCCGGAGACTGATCGAACGTTCGGCGGCGTTGAACGGCGCTGGCTCCTCGTGGGCTGGCGCCGTTTTCGTTTCTGCGCCGGAAATTCACCGGAAATGGCCCGGCGGCTGTCAGCTCGCATGACAGGGCTCCGGAGAATCGAGGCGCGCCCGTCGCGGACAATGAAGGAGTCCTTCCGCTGCGGAGAATGAACATGCTCAACGTCGGCTCTCGTGGTTCCGATGTCACCCGGCTGCAGCAGACGCTGGCTTCGCGTGGCTTCAACCCTGGCGGTGCCGATGGCGTGTTCGGCCCTCGCACCAAGGCAGCGGTGCAGGCGTTTCAGCGCGCTCGCGGCCTCGGCGTCGACGGCGTCGTCGGCCCCAACACCAGCCGCTCGCTCTTCGGCTCGTCCGATCGCAAGTACTACGACGGCGTGAGCGACTTCGCGCCCGCCGGCACCAACCCCGGAGGTCTTCACGCGGGCGGCGGTTGGGGCGGCTCACAGGGCGTGAGCGACCGCGCCACCGCCATCGCCCACAGCATGGGAGTGCCCGTCACCAGCACCAAGCGCAACCTGGCAGACACCATTCGCGTGGGCTCCAACACGGGCTCCGACCACTACACGGGCAACACCAACGCCTACGCGGTCGACTACGGCGTGAGCGGCGCCCGCGGTACAGAGCTGGCCCGCCGCATCGCCGACGCCTACGGCATTCCGCGCTCGAACATCGGCACCTACAACCGGCACACCATCACCGTCGACGGGCAGCGCTACTCGGTGCAGCTGTTGTGGCAGGTGGCCGGTCACTACGACCACGTGCACGTCGGCATTCGCCGCGCCTGATCATTCGGGTTTCAGGCCGTGCTTTCGCATCAGGCGGTACAACGAGACGCGATCGACGTCAGCCTCGACCGCGGCCTGTGACACCTTGCCGCCGTGCCGCTCGAGCAGCGCGGTGAGGTACTCCTTCTCGAAGCGCTCGACGGCCTTCTTGCGCGCATCGACGAGCGGGCCGCGGGTGAAGTCGGCGCCTGCACCAGGGTTCGTCACCACGTCGTTGCGGCTCGGCACCTCGGGCGTCTCGAAGACGATGCAGCGCTCGAGGTGATTTCTCAGCTCACGCACGTTGCCGGGCCATGCCGCCTGCTGCAGTTGCGCGATGAAGGCCGGCGCGAACAACGCCGGGTGCGAGCGCTCGGTCACGCCGAGGTCTTTCAGCAGCGCCTTCGCGATGTCGGGCAGATCGTCGGCATGTTCACGCAGCGAGGGCAGGGTGACGCGCACCACCGCGAGGCGGAAGTAGAGGTCGGAGCGGAACGTGCCGGTGTTCACGTTCGCGCGCAGATCGCGATGGGTGGCGGCGACGATGCGCACGTCGACCTGGGTCCACTGGTTCTGACCGAGGCGGCGCACCTGCCGATCCTCCAGCACGCGCAGGAGCCGTGGCTGCAGCTCGAGCGGCAATTCACCGATCTCGTCGAGAAAGACCGTGCCGCCCTTCGCCTCTTCGAACACGCCGAGCCGCTTCGAGGTCGCGCCGGTGAAGGCGCCCTTCTCGTGGCCGAAGAGCTCTGCCTCGAGGAGAGAGGGTGGCAACGCGCCGCAATCGACGACGAGGAAGGGCCCGTCTTTTCGTGCGCCCGCCGAGTGGAGCGCCTGCGCCGCGCGTGACTTGCCCGTCCCCGTCTCTCCCTCGAGCAGCACGGTCGCGTCGGTCTTCGCCGCCTTCTCGAGCATCATGAAGGCCTGCCGCATCGACGGGTGGTTGCCGCGCAGCGTGCCGAAGGTCGGCTCCTGGCTGACGGGCAGGGCGCTCACCTTTTCGTCGAGCTCGAACCGCAACTTCGAGTTGCCGACCCCGAGCACCGAGCCGTGCTTGAGGTAGCCCTCTTTCACGCGCACGCCGTCGATGAACGTGCCGTTGGTGCTGCCGAGATCTTTCACCAGCGCTCGCTGGCCTTCGATCAGCACCTCGCAGTGGAAGCGCGAGACGGTGGCGTCGGCGAGCTGCACCTCGGCGCCCGCGTGAGAGCCGACCTGGCAGCGGCCGAGCAGACATTCGGAGATCGCGCCGTCAGCGTCGTTGATCAGCCGAAACCGACGCACCGTGGGGGCGAGCCGATAGCCCGAGGCGGGCACGACTCGAATGGTCTCGTCTGCGGGGCCAACGAGGGGATCTTGCTCGGCCATGCCCCAGTCCTCCCATGGCACGGGGCGCGACGGCAACGTGTGTCCCACGGAGTCGCGCTGGCGAGTCTTCAAGAGAACGTCGTTCTTTCTTCGGAGATCACCATGTCAGTTCGAATCGGAGCGCGCGGAACCCCGGTCACCCAGATTCAGGAGAGCCTGAACGCCCACGGCGCCTCGGGCCTCGGCGTCGATGGACGGTTCGGTCGAGACACCCGCGCGGCGGTCATCGAGTTTCAGCGCACCCACGGCCTGCGCCCCGATGGCGTCGTCGGGCCGCGCACGGCGGCGGCGCTCGGCTTGTCAGGAGATGCCTTCGAGCCTGCGCGCCCTGCTGCGCCTGGAGGCCGCGCCGCACCGTCGGGTGGAACGACCCCGACGCCTGGTGGTCCCTCGTCAGCCGACGCTCCGCCTGCGTACCGGCCGCCGCCGGCTGACGCGCACCCGTACGATCGCATGTCGTCGATGAACGAGCAGATGGCCGATCGCCTCGCGTGGTATCGCGATCACGGCCGGGCGGTGCCTCCCGCCGAGCTCGCTGCGGCAAGGCGCCTCGACGAGATGAACGGTGGAATGGTGCTCCCGCTCGCGACTGGAGATCTCGGCCTGTCGGTGAACCGGCTCGCCGTGTCGAGCGGCCGGCTGCACGACGAGGTCGCGCGCGCACACTGAAGTCGTTGGAAGGGGCGAGGGAGCGAAGTAAGCGCCGCTCCATGCTCCTCAAGGACAAGAAGCTGCTGATCACCGGCGTGCTGACGCCCCAGTCCATCGCGTACGGCGTGGCCGAGCTGGCCATCAAAGAAGGCGCCGAGGTGATCCTCACCTCGTTCGGGCGGCCCATGTCGCTCACCCAGCGCACGGCGAAGAAGCTGGGCGCGACGCCTCCCGAGGTGCTCGAGCTCGACGTCACCAACCCCGAGCACTTTCCGAAGCTGACCGAGACGCTGAAGGCGAAGTGGGGCCGCGTCGATGGCGTGCTCCACGCGATCGCATACGCACCGGAAGACGCGCTGGGCGGCAAGTTCCTCACCACGCCCTGGGAGTCGGTGCAGCAGGCCTTTCGCGTGTCGACCTTCTCGCTGAAGGAGCTCTCGGCCGCGGTGGCCCCGTTGATGACGAACGGCGGGAGCATCGTGACGCTCGACTTCGACAACTCGACGCAGGCCTGGCCGCTCTACGACTGGATGGGCGTGTGCAAGGCGGCCCTTGGGTCGACGGTGCGCTACCTCGCGCGCGATCTCGGCCCGAAGGGCATTCGCGTGAACGCGCTCGCGGCCGGTCCCATCGCGACCATCGCGGCGAAGGGCATTCCTGGCTTCAAGCACCTCGAGAACAAGTGGGGCTCGCAGGCTCCGCTGGGCTGGGACGCGCGCAGTGACGCGGCCAGTGACGCCGTCGCCCGTACCGTGTGCGTGATGCTGTCTGACTGGATGCCGAAGACCACGGGCGAGCAGATTCGCGTCGACGGTGGGTTCCACGCGCTCGGTGCCGAGCCGGTGACGCTGCCCCTCGTCGAGACGCCACCCGCCGCGCCGACGACCTGATCAGCGCTTCGTCCAGGTGCAGCGAAATTCGTGAAACGCGTCACCTCGTGAGGTGCACGCGCTCTCGCTGGCGTCGTCGCTCACGTCGACGCCCAGCGCGTTCATCGTCGAGATCATCCAGCCTTCCATCAGCCGGCAGTGCTGCGGGGCCATCGCCTCGAAGCCGGTGATGCGCAGCACCGTGTTGGTGGGCGCCCAGGCGACGGCCTCCATCGAGCCTGCGTTCTCGTAGTAGCTGGCCCAGACCTTCGAGCAGCTCCGAATGAGGCGCTCGGTGCTGGCGATGGCCAGGTAGACCTTGAACACGGTGTTGATGTCGCGCTGGCCCGACGCCATGCCGAGCCGTCGGCCGTAGTCGGCGCGGCCTTCTCCGAACGCGGCCTCGAGCCCGGTGAGCACGCCGACGTACGCCTCGTATGGGTACCAGTGTGCGTGGAGAATGCGCGAGCCGAGCATGGCTTGCGTGACGGCAGGCATGTGCTGCGCGGCGGCGGCCTTGAAGGCCCCTGCTCCGTGCGTCTCGTTGACGTGGCGAATGAGCCCGAGAAAGGCGCGGCCACTGGCCCGGGGAACGGCGTTCATGCGGCGCTCCTATCGCTTCCCCGCAGGCGAGGGGAGCACTTGAGCCGCTCGTGCGCTCAGGCGAGGCTTTTCGTTCGATGAGCGCTCAATCGAACGCCACGGGCCGTGCCCTCGGTCTCTGCGCTCTCGCGCTCGGCGCGTTTCTCACTGCGGTCATGATCGAGCGCTTCACGGGCATTCTGGCGAGCCCCTCGGAGATCGTCTTGTTCCTTCCGCTCACGTCGATCGTCGGTGGCGGGCCCGTCTTCGGAAGCGTTTCGGTGCTTCTGGGGCTCGCGTTCTGGCCGGTCTCGGGCTGGTTGGCGTGGCGGTGGATGCGTCACGGGGCGCGGCTTTCGCTTGCCGCAGCGCTGGGCTCGTGGCTACTCCTTGGCTTCGCGCAACCAGTGGAGCGCCTTGGCCTGCTCATGTCTGTGTGAGGCTACTTCCGGCTCTTCTTCGCAGGCTTCGAGGGCGCTCCAGCATCGGGCACTTCGACGACGCCTGCATCGACGACCGGCATCGGCAGCCCATGGCCCGGAGCGATCAGCTTCGGCAGGTACTTCTCGAGATCGAAGTGCGGCGAGTTCTCGCGATCGTGACACGTCACGCAGGCGGTCGCGTCCTTCGGCACGAAGATGGTCGTCTTCAGCGGCAGGCTCAGGTGTGAGCTGCCCGGGCCATGACACGACTCGCAGCCGACGTGCGTCTTGCCCTCGACCTGATCGAGCCGGCACACGCCACCTCGCTCCTTCCAGCCCGTGAGGTGACACATCACGCAGTCGAGGTGGTTGTTCTTTCCCTCGGCGACGAGCGCTTCGTGGGCCTTCGCGTGCTTCGTCTGCTTCCACACGTCGTAGGCCGCGGGGTGGCAGGCGCGGCAGAACTCGGTGCCGACGTACGAGGGCTTTCCCGGCTCGGGCGTCTCGCATTCGACGCCGTGCTGCTTCGCCCACGCGAGGTTGGCTTCACCGACGTCACGGTCGTAGGCCTTCACCAGCGCGGTTGCCTCGGCCAGCTTCTCGAACGACGTCTCGAGCGGAACGATGCGCGCCGAGGCTGCGCTGCCGGTCGTCGGCACGGGCACCTGCTCGGCTGCGAGCGCTTCGCGGCGAGCGATGACTTCTTCCAGCTTCGCCTTCTTCAGCACCTTCAACTCGTCGCCAACGGAGGGGTCGTTCACCTGGGCGCGCAGGAGTTCGATGCGCTGCGACAGCGCCTCGAGTTCGCGCTGCGTTTCGCTCGGGCTCTTGAGCCACTGCACCTTCGCGCCCTCGCGCAGGAAGAGCTCGACCCGGAGCAACGACCGACCCTTGCTCTGCAGCTGCACCACCGGCACGTGCGTCATCACCAGTCGGTTCGTCTCGGTCGAGAGCGCGTCACGGCCTCGCGTCGCGAGCACCAGATCGAGCTCGAGCCCTTCGCGTTGGGTGAAGCGCAGCGCCTCGTCGACCGGCCCTTCGAACAGCCCGACGATGACGCTCGCCTTCGCGGCACGGGCCTGGGCGGCGAGCGTGAACAACGTGTCGCCCTTCGCCGAGCTGATCACCACCACGCGATGACCTTTGAGCTCGAACGACTTCAGCGTGTCGGACGGCAGCTCGGGCAGGGCGAGTGACGTGCGGAACTCGGCTCCGCGCGCGTCGTCGAGCGGGCCGTTCACCTTCGCCGCCAGCCCCATCAACGTCATCGCCTGGGCGAGCGTCTTGGCCTTGCGCTCCTGCTGCGCGACGGCCTCTTCGGCGATGGTGCGCGTGCCGAACAGCGTGTCACCCGTGTCGATGAGCAGCACCGGCTTGCCGCTCTTGCGGGCCTCGGCCACCTGAAACGCTGCGCGATCGATGCCGCCGCGCATGTTCTCGGAGCACCCGCACGGCCCCAGGTAGCCCTCGAGCTCGGAGGTGAAGAAGAGCGTCGCTTCGGTGGCCGGCCCGCTCGGCGGCTCGGGGCGCACGTCACGGTTGCACGACAACAGCAGCAGCGCTGCGACCGCCGCGAACCTCATCACGTCACCAGATGATGCTCTCGACCAGCTCGTCGACCTTCTCGCCGAGCGCGTCGAGGCCATGCGCCTTCGAGAGGAACCCGTCGGCGCCGACCTGCTGCGCCAGCTCGGCCAGCTCGTCGTCGTTCAGCGAGCTGAACAGCACGATGGGGATGTCTTGCGTCTGGTACTCGTTCTTCAGCGTGCGGCAGATGTCGGTGCCACGCGCCTCGGGCATGTGAATGTCGGTGAGGATCAAGTCGGGCTTGAAGTCCTTCAGCATGCGCTCGAACTCGACGAGCGTGGTCGTCGCCTGAACGTCATAGCCGCGCTGCTCGAGCACGGCCTTCTCCATCTGGAGCGTGATCTCACTGTCGTCGATCAGCAGGATGCGCTTGGCGGCCACGGGGTGGGTCCCATAGCACCGATCGACAGGGGCCCCAAACCATGTCAATGCAACTGGCGTGACGTCTCCAGTCTCTTCAGTGTCATTCCAGGATCTCGGGTTGAACGAGTCGCTGGTCTCGGCCGTGACCGCCCTCGGGTACACGGCTCCCACGCCCGTTCAGGCAGCCTGCATTCCTCCGCTGCTCGAAGGCCGCGACGTACTCGGCCTCGCCGCGACCGGCACCGGCAAGACGGCCGCCTTCGCGCTGCCGATGGCCCAGCGGCTCGAGCCCGGCGCCAACAAGCCCGGTCAGGTGCAGGGTCTGGTGCTCGCGCCGACGCGTGAGCTCGCATTGCAGGTGACCGAGGCGATCAAGAAGTACGGCAGCGGCCGCAAGATCTCGGTGCTGACGGTGTACGGCGGCAGTGACATCAGCGCCCAGATGAAGGCGCTGCGCCGTGGCGTCGACGTGGTGGTGGCGACTCCGGGGCGCGCGCTCGATCACATTCGCCGCAAGTCGATGGACCTCTCGAAGGTGAAGATGGTCGTGCTCGACGAGGCCGACGAGATGCTCGATCTCGGCTTCGCCGACGATCTCGAGGCCATCCTCTCGGAGCTGCCCGAGAAGCGGCAGACGGCCCTGTTCTCGGCCACGCTCGCGCCCCGCATCGCCTCGCTGGGCGAGAAGCACCTCAAAGACCCCGTGCGCGTGCGTCTCGAGCGCAGCAAGGGCGACGACGCCAGCAAGCCCCGCATCGAGCAGCGCGGCTACATCGTCACGTTCCCCCAGAAGGCCGTGGCCCTCAAACGGGTGCTCGAGCTCGACAAGCCCGAGAGCGCCATCATCTTCTGCCGCACCCGCGAAGACGTCGAAGGCCTCGGCCAGACGCTCGAGCGCAACGGCCACTCGGTCGCCACGCTGCACGGTGGGCTCTCTCAAGACGCGCGCGATCGCGTGATGAAGCGCTTCAAGAACAAGCAGGTGGCGCTGCTGGTCGCGACCGACGTCGCCGCGCGCGGCCTCGACGTCGATCACGTCTCGCACGTGGTGAACGTCGACCTGCCGCACACCGTCGACACCTACGTGCACCGCATCGGCCGCACGGGCCGCGCTGGTCGCTCCGGTACGGCCATCTCGTTCGTGCTGCCCAAGGAGCGCTTCATCATCTCGCGCCTCGAGCAGGCCACGCAGGGCCGGCTCACGCTGCTGCCCGTGCCGACGATGGATTCGTTGCGCGAGCACCGCGTCACCCAGCTCGAGCAGGTCGTCAACGCCGCCCTCGGCAAGAAGCGCGCTCTCGATGCTGCCCGGGCCGTCGTCGCCAAGCTCACCACCGACAACGCCATCGAGAACATCGCTGCGGCCGCGTTGGTGGCGCTCTCAGAGGCCCTGCACCCGCCCTCCGAAGACGACGAGATCGAGATTCCCGCGCACGGCCCGAAGAAGGACAGCCGCACGCCCTTCTCGAAGGACCGTCCTGCCCGGTTCGACGCCCGCCCCGAGCGGAGCGAGCGACCAGCCCGTCCCGAGCGGCATGAACGCGCTGAACGCCCGGCTCGTCACGAGGCCGCAGAACGCCCGGCTCGCGCCTCGGCCCCGCGGACTCCGAAGGCGTCGGCGCCTCGGGTCTCCGATGAGGCGCCGAAGGCCAGCGCACCACGGACGCCTCGCGTGAGCGCGCCCCGCACCGAGCGCCCGGCCCGCATCGACGAGCGCCCGCGCTCCGACTCGAAGTTCATCGAGCGCGCGACCCGGTTTGGTGACCGCCCCGAGCGGCCTGCCCGGTTCGGTGCCGACCGCCCGCAGCGATTCCCCGGTGGCGGAGACGCGCGCCCCGAGAAGGCGGCGCCGAAGGCTCCCGTTCGCACCTCTGGCGCGGCCATGGCGCGGCTCTTCTTCAGCATCGGCAAGGCCGCCGGCATTCGCCCGCAAGATCTCGTCGGCGCCATCGCGAACGAAGCCGGCATCGAGTCGAAGCAGATCGGCGCCATCGCCATCGGCGATCGGCACTCGTTCGTCGAGGTCGCCACCGACGTCGCCGACCAGGTCATCGCCACCATGCGCGAGTCCAAGATTCGCGGGCGCGCGGTGCACGTCGATCACGATCGTTCGTTCTCGCGCTGAGCCCAGGCCATCCCCCGACGACTCCCTGCATGTCCGGGCGGGTCGTGAAGAGCCTGACGAGGCAGTCGTCACTCGCCTTGACGCGTCATTCCGCCGGGGTCTATGCGCGGTCAGCTTTCGCCGCGCTCATTTCAAGGGGTTGTCCACATGCGCAGGTCCATTGCCGTTCTCTTCCTCTCTGCCGCGCTCGTCTCGAGCGTCGCTCACGCCGACGTGAAGCTCGGCTACGTCGATCTCCCGCGCGCGCTGCTCGAGGTCTCTGAAGGCCAGGTCGCCAAGTCGAAGCTCAAGAACGAGATGGACAAGAAGAAGGCCGAGCTCGACGGCGAGCAGGCCAAGCTCACCGACGACAAGGCGGTGCTCGACAAGCAGGGCGCGATGATGAGCGAAGAGGTGCGCACGCAGAAGTTCACCGAGTGGCAGAAGCGCCTCTACGAGGTGATGCAGAAGGCCCAGAAGGTTCAGGTCGATCTCCAGGACAAGGAGCGCACCGAGCTCAAGAAGATCTTCGAGAAGATGGACCCGATCATCGCGGCCATCGCGCAGCGTGAAGGCCTCACCATGGTGTTCGAGAAGACCGACTCGGGCCTCGTGTACGCGCCGCCCAGCCTCGATCTCACCAACGAGCTCGTGCGCACCTACAACGAGAAGTACCCCGCCAAGGTGAGTGCCGCAGCCCAGGGCACCAAGGCGGCAGTCGCGCCGAAGCCGGGCCCGGTCGCGGCGCCTGCGGCCCCGAAAGACGCGCCGAAGCAGTGACCGCCGTCGAAAGACAGTCCGAGTCGGGCAAAGCCCGCCGTCTCTCCGAGCTCGCGGCCCTCGTCTCTGGCGAGGTGCTGGGCGACGCGTCGACGCTCATCTCGGGCGTGGCGGGTCTCGAGCAGGCGAAGGCGGGCCAGCTCTCGTTCTACGGAAACCAGAAGTACAAGAAGCAGCTCGGCACCTCGGCCGCCACGGCGGTGCTGGTGCCGCGCGACAACGAGCCGTCAGATCGCGGCGTCGTCTACGTGCGCGTCGACAACCCGCACCTCGCGTTCGCGCGCATCGCCCAGGAGTTCGCTCCGAAGCGCACGTACGTGCCGGGCGTCGCCGCGGGCGCGCACGTCGATGGCTCCGCGGTCGTCGACGCCTCGGCCACCGTCATGGCCGGCGCCACCATCGCCTCGGGCGCACGCATCGGTGCGCGCTCGGTCATCGGCCCCGGCTGCTACGTCGGTGAACGTGCGCGCATCGGAGACGACACCACGCTCGTCGCCAACGTCTCGGTGATGGAGGAGTGCGTCGTCGGTTCCCGCTGCCTCTTCCACTCCGGCGTCGTCATCGGCGCCGACGGCTTCGGGTTCGCGTTCGATCCCTCCGTGCCCGCGCACATCAAGATTCCGCAGACCGGCATCGTGCGCATCGAAGACGACGTCGAGATCGGCGCCAACAGCTGCGTCGACCGCGCGACGACGGGCGAGACGGTCGTCGGCCACGGGAGCAAGATCGACAACCTCGTGCAGGTCGGCCACAACAGCGTCATCGGGCCGATGAGCATTCTCTGCGCGCAGGTCGGGCTCTCGGGCTCGACCGAGCTGGGCACTGGCGTCGTGCTGGCAGGGCAGGTGGGCGTCGCTGGCCATCTGCGCATCGGCGATCTCGCGAAGGTGGGCGCGCAGGCCGGCGTCATGAGCGACGTCGACGACGGCGCGACGGTGCTGGGCGCTCCGCAGATGCCCGCGAAGGACTTCATGCGCTCGACGGCCATCTTCATGCGGCTGCCCGAGCTGTCGAAGCAGATCAGAGAACTTCAGCGTCGGCTCCAGGCGCTCGAGCAGGAGACGAACAAGCCATGATGGACATCACCGAGATTCGCAAGCTGTTGCCCCACCGCTACCCGTTCCTGCTCGTCGATCGCGTCGTCGAGATCGAGCCCGAGAAGAAGCTCGTCGGCTTCAAGAACGTGACGGCGAATGAAGAGTTCTTCAACGGCCACTTCCCCGGTCACCCGGTGATGCCCGGCGTGCTCATTCTCGAGGCGCTGGCCCAGGCCTGCGCGCTGCTCGCGTACAAGAGCGCCGCGATGGACCCGAAGGACTACGTCGTCTACCTGATGGCCATCGACGGCGCGAAGTTTCGCAAGCCGGTGGTGCCGGGCGATCGCCTCACGCTCACCGCCGAGGTCATTCGTCACAAGGCCAGCGTGTGGAAGCAGCGTGGCGTCGCCACCGTCGATGGGCAGGTCGTCGCCGAGGCCGAGTTCCTGGCGACCGTCGTCAAGGCGAACGAGGCGGCCGCTTCCGAGGCCAAGCCGTGAGCGTTCACGCCACTGCCATCGTGCACCCTGACGCGAAGCTCCACGAGAGCGTCGAGGTCGGGCCGTACGCCATCATCGGGCCGAAGGTGAAGATCGGCGCCGGCACCACGGTCGGCTCGCACGCCGTCATCGAGGGCGACACCACCATCGGTGAGCGCAACCGCATCTTCCACCACGCGTCGGTCGGCGCCGTGCCGCAGGATCTCAAGTACGCCGGAGAACCCACGCGCCTCGTCATCGGTGACGAGAACATGATTCGCGAGTTCACCACGCTGAACATCGGCACCGCCGGTGGTGGTGGCCTGACGAAGGTGGGCAACAAGAACCTGTTCATGGCGTACAGCCACGTGGCGCACGATTGCACCGTCGCCAACGGCTGCGTGCTGGCCAACAGCGTCGCGCTCGCGGGCCACGTCGACGTCGCCGACTTCGTGATCCTCGGCGGGCTCTCGGCGGTGCATCAGTTCACGCGCATCGGCAAACACGCCTTCATCGCCGGCGGCTCGATGGTCGCGATGGACGTGCCTCCGTACTGCACCGCGCAGGGCGATCGCGCCGAGCTCGCCGGCCTCAACACCGTCGGCCTCTCACGCCACGGCATGACCGACGAGCAGATCGGCCGCATCAAAGACGCGTACCGCATTCTCTTCCGCTCGAAGCTCGGGCTGAACGAGGCGATGTCGCGGCTCAAGGCCGAGCACGGCGGGCATTCGGAGATCGAGCACCTGCTCGAGTTCATCGCGTCGTCGAAGCGCGGCATCACGCGCTGACCGTTCATGAGCGCGATCGGCCTCATCGCCGGCAATGGGCGCTTCCCCACGATCTTCGCGCAGGCGGCGAAGGCGAAGGGGCTGGCCGTGCACGCGGTCGCGCACGAGCTCGAGGCTGATCCCTCATTGGCTCAGCACGTCGACTCGCTCACTTGGGTGAAGGTCGGGCAGGTCGACGGCATCATCAAGGGGTTCAAGGCGCACGGCGTGTCGCAGGCGGTGATGGCCGGTGGCATCGGTCGCATTCGCAGCTTCACGCAGGCGCGGCCCGATCTCGGAGCGCTGAAGATCGCCGCGTCCCTGCGCAGCATGCGTGACGACGAGATGCTCCGCGGTGTGGCGGACTACTTCGAGAAGCACGGCGTGCGCATCGTCGCACCCACCGACTTCGTGCCTGACGTGCTCGCCGCGTCGGGACACCTCGCAGGCCCCATCGCCACCGACGCGCAGCTGAGAGACGCCGCGGTCGCCCTCGAGGTCGCCGAAGCGCTGGGCCGTGTCGACGTGGGCCAGACGGTGATGGTGAAAGACGGCGCCGTGCTCGCGGTCGAGGCGGTCGAAGGCACCGACGAAGCCATTCGACGAGGCGGCAGGTACGGAGGGAAGGGCGCGGTGGTGGTGAAGCGCTCCAAGCCCGGCCAGGACCTGCGGTTCGATCTGCCCGCCATTGGCCCGCAGACGCTCGAGGTCATGCGTGAGGTTGGCGCTTCGGTGCTGGTGGTCGAAGCGGGCAAGACCGTGCTCCTCGACAAAGCGCAGCTCTTCAAGTGGGCCGAGCGGCTGCGCATCACCGTGCTCGGAAGGTGACGCCAGTCTCGCCTAGGCTGCACAGCCCATGGCTGCCGCGCGTCCCCAGGCCTCCGCGCCCTTCGTCAACCGCGAGCTGAACGGAGAGCAGCTGCTCGACGAATTGTCCGAGCTTCGCAACGCGCAGATCGCCCAGAAGCACCTCGAAGATCTCGCGCGCGCGCTCCACGAACTCGAAGGCCGTCGTGTCGCCGAGGCGGTGCTCCAGCTCAAGCAGCTGGCGAGTAACCGGTTCGCAGGTCAGCCCGCCATCGCGTCGTTGCTCGTGCGCTGGTCGACGAAGCTCAAGAGCGAGGTCGACGTCGGCCTGCTGGTCGGTCACCTCGAACGCCTCGCGCTCGTGTCCGCCCTGCTCGGAGCCTTTCGCCGCGGCGCCGATCGGCTTCCGAAGGGTGGGCGCGCGTGACGGTGCCCGACGAGGTGCAGGCGGTGCTCGACGGTTGGTCGGCGCGCGGCCGGAAGATCTTCCAGGAGCTGATGGAGGACGCCTCCTCCGAGCTGCAGCAGGAGCTCGTGCAGCGTGCGATTCTGGCCGGCCACACGACGGGCGAGGTGCACGCCTTCGCGGACGAGCTGCGCGGCCTGTCTGACGACGAGTGCTTCGCGGCCTGCACGCTCGATGACGACGCCCCCGAAGACTACACGGTGACGCAGCTGCTCCGCGCCGAGTCAGACCCGCTGTTCGCGTTCGAGCTCAAGGGCGGCACGTTGACGCCGAACGAAGAAGACGACGCCCCTTCGGCCGCGCTCCCCGCGCAGCGCCGCGAGGTGATGGATGCGCCCATCGCGCGTGAGCTCGCCGCCGACCCCGTTCGACGCGCGAAGGAGCAGCGCGCCGGGTTCAACGCCGAGTCGGGCGGCTTCCGGTCGATGGTGGCCTCGAAGCCCGCGGCGCTCGCGGCAACGCCCGTGGCTCCTTCCGGCGCCATGCCGGCGATGCCCGCAGCTGCGGGCCGGCTCTTCGAAGATCTGCTCGGTGAAGCGACGCGTGCGCTCGGGGTCTCGTGGCGCGAGGTCGAGCTCGACGTGCCGGGCGGAGTGCCGATCGACCAGGCGCTCCAGCAGGCAGCGGGCGCGCTGCAGCGGGGCATTCCCATTCCCTGTGTCATCGGCAACGCGCAGGGTCGGCCGCTCCGCTACTTGCTCGTGCTGCAGACCTCGACCTCGGGCACCAACCGCGCGTTCCAGCTGTACGAGCCGTTCTCGCAAGAACTCGTCTGGGCCAACGAGAAGGACCTGCTCTCGCGCGGCGAGTTGCCCTTCGACAACAAGTCACTGCGCCGGCTGTTGCGCATGGCCCTGCCGAACGCGCGCGGGCTCTGACGGCAGCACCACCTTCTTCAGTTCGACCACGGCGAAGACGAGCGCGCCGGCGCCCGCGAGCCGCAGCCACCAGATCGGCGCGATGGCCTCGGTGTGGAAGAGCTTCTGCATGAACGGCAGGTACGTGAAGGCGACCTGCACGACGAGCATCACCAGCGAGCCCCACCACACCCACTTGTTGCCGAAGACGCCGAGGCGCCAGAGCGGCTTCGTGAGCGAGCGGCAGTTGAAGAGGTAGGCGACGCCGACCACGACGATGGCGTTGACAGCGATGGTGCGCGCGGCCGCGATGCTCAGGTGCTCGACCTCGAGCGCCCAGTACCACGCGCCGAAGACGAGCCCCGCCGACAGCACCGAGACGAAGATGATGCGAAAGAGCATGCCGCCGTCGAGGAGCGGCGCCGAGACCGGGCGTGGCGCGCGGTCCATCAAACCCGGCTCCCGGGGCTCGAAGATGAGCGCGGTGCCGATGACGATGGCAGTGGCCATGTTCACCCAGAGCATCTGCACGGGAAGAATCGGAAGGCTCACCCCGGCGGCGACGGCGATCAGCAGCGTGAAGCCCTGGGCGCCGTTGGTGGGCAGGCTCCACGCGAGGAACTTCACCAGGTTCTCGTACACGGCCCGGCCTTCTTCGACGGCCGCGGCGATGGTGGCGAAGTTGTCGTCGGTGAGGATCATCGCCGAGGCGCGGCGCGCGACGTCGGTGCCGGTGCGGCCCATCGAGATGCCGAGATCGGCCTGCTTGAGCGCGGGCGCGTCGTTCACGCCGTCTCCCGTCATCGCCACCACGTGGCCCCTCTGCTGAAGCGCCTTCACCAGCCGCAGCTTCTGTTCGGGCGCGACACGGGCAAACACGGCCACCGAGTCGGCGACGGCCGGCAACTCGGCGTCGGAGATCTTCTCCAGCGCAACTCCGGAGATCGCCTCGAGCGCTCCATTTCCAACGCGCCTGCCCTCGATGCCCAGCTGCGCGGCAATCGCCGCTGCAGTGGCCGCGTGATCGCCCGTGATCATCTTCACCTTCACGCCGGCGCGCTGGCAGGTCGCGATGGCGTCTCTCGCCTCGGCGCGGGGCGGGTCGATCATGCCCACCAACCCGAGGAACACGAGGCCCTCGTCGAGCTGCTCGTGCGTCACCTCCCGCTCGGTGGTGTCGGCCTGTCTTCGCGCGATGCACAACACCCGAAGCCCCTTCGCGGCGAGCGCTTCGACCTGCTTCGTCACCCGCTCGTGGTGCAGCGGCGCCACCCCGTCGGCCGTTCGCGCCGTCGAGCACCGCTTGAGGATCGACTCGGCCGAGCCCTTCACCCACACGAAGCGCCCAGCAGGCCCGTCGTTCAGCGAGGCCATGTACATGTGCTGCGATTCGAACGGCAGCAGGTCGAGCCGGTGGTGGTGGGCCAGCTGCTCCGTGAGCCCGGCCTTCTTCGCCGCCACCAGCAGCGCCGCCTCGGTCGGGTCGCCTTCCACCTTCGTGCGCCCGTCGACGTTCACCAGCCGCGTGTCGGTGCAGAGCGCCGCGCCGAGCAGACACTCGTGCACCACCGCCCTGGCCTGCTCAGGTCCTTCGAGCGAACCCAGAGCGTCGTAGCCAATGCCCGAGACCGCGAGCTCACCCTCTGCCGTCCACACCTGGGTGACCGTCATCTGGTTCTCGGTGAGCGTGCCGGTCTTGTCCGAGCAGATGACGGTGGTGCTGCCCAGCGTCTCGACGGCTGGCAGCTTGCGAACCAGCGCGCCACGCTTCGCCATCGCCGAGACGCCGACCGCGAGCAGCACGGTCACCGCCGCCGGAAGTCCTTCGGGAATCGCGCCGACCGCCAGCGCCACCGCCGCGTCGAAGCTCTCGAGCACGCTCGCGCCGCGCAGGGCCTCGAGCCCGATCATCGCCGCTGCCACGCCGAGAATCACCCAGAGCAGGAGCCGCGAGAGTGCCTCGATGCGGCGGGTCAGCGGCGTCGACATCGTCTCGACGTTCGCGAGCAGGTCGGCGATTCGGCCGGTCTCGGTCGCGTCTCCGGTCGCCACCACCACGCCCGTCGCCGTGCCGTACGTCACCTGCGTGCCCGCGAAGGCGAGGTTGGTGCGATCGCCGAGCGCGGTCTCGTCGGGCAGCTGCGCGAGCGTCTTCTGTGTGGGCACCGACTCTCCCGTGAGCGCGGCCTCTTCGATCTGCAGCTCGCGCGCCTGCAGCAGCCGCAGGTCGGCCGGTACCGAGTCACCCGACTGCAACGAGACGACGTCACCCACCACGAGCTGATCGCTCGGCACCCGGCGTTTGGAGCCATCTCGAAGCACCGTCGCTTCGGTGACGACGAGCTGATCGAGGGCGGCGATGGCCTGCTCGGCGCGCGACTCCTGCAGGTACCCGATGATCGCGTTCGCGAGCACCACGATGGCGATGACGGCCGCGTCGAGTGGGTCTTCGAGCACCGCAGACACGATGGCCGCCGCGATGAGAATGAGGACGAGGGGCTGCGTGAACTGCGTGAGGAACCGACGAAGCGCTGACGGGCCATGCCGGGTCGCGAGCCGATTCGGCCCGTTCGCTGCGAGCCGCGTGGCTGCTTCGGCGGTGCTCAGCCCTCGCTCCGAGTCCGACTTCACCTCGGCCACGACGTCTGCCGGACGCTTCGAGTGCCAACGCATGCTGCTGTGTGTTGGGTCGACCCGCTGCCCTGTCAACGCGAAGTGGTCGGCGCTAGATCGCCATCACGCCATGGCTCGACTGATCGCTTTTCTGGTGTTTGTTGTTGCCTCGCTCTCACAGGCCGACGCCATCGACGTCGCGCTCGCCAACACGACGGTGATGAAGGGCAAGGGCTGGCCGCAGGTGAAGGTCTCGATCCTCGAGCCGATCGCCGGCTTCAAGTTGAACCTCACCCGGAGCGACGGCAAGTCGTTCGAGTGGAAGGGCGGCGGCAGGCCGGGCACCACGCGCACCATCGAGCTCGATCAACCCACCGGCAAGTTCACCTGGAAGGGCGAGCTCACCGTGAACTTTCCCAACGCGAGCACCGGCAACATGCCGCTCGAGTTCGAGACGGTGATGGCGGTGCCGCTCGAGCTGAAGGTCGACAAGGACAAGGACGTCGATCTCGAGAAGCGCACCGTCACCTTCCGGCTCAACAACCCCGCGGGCAAGGCCGAGCTCAAGGTGCTGATGGACACGGGCGACTTCGCGTTCGATGGAGAGGTGCCCTTCGAGGGGGAGGCACCGGGAACGCCGCTGACCGTGAGCTGGCCCGAGAAGCCGGGCAAGCCACTGAAGATCAGCCTGAAGGCGTACGACACGCTCGGCGTCTTCATCGGTGTCGACTTCTTCCCCTGGAGCTTCGAGATCCCCCACGACGACGTCACCTTCGACACCGGCAAGTGGGACATCAGGACCGAGGAGCAGAAGAAGCTCGACGAGTCGGCCGGCAAGGCGCTCGACGCGATTCGCAAGTTCGGCAAGTTCGCCGACGTGACGCTCTTCGTCGCCGGTCATACCGACACCGTGGGGCCGACCGACAGCAACCGAACCCTCTCGCTCAACCGGGCGCGCTCCATCGCGACGTACTTCCGCAAGCGCGGCGTCTCGATTCCGATTCGCTACGAGGGCTTCGGTGAAGAGTCGCTCGCCGTTTCCACGAACGACGAGACCGACGAGGTTCGCAACCGGCGTGTGCAGTACATCATCGCGATCGACCCGCCCCGCATGTCGGGCGGCCGGTTCGCGCCGAAGTGGCAGCGGCTCTAGCTACTGGTTGACGTTGAACGAGACGTCGGCCGGCGCTTTGCCGTCGACCACCACGTCGAACGACTCGACGCGCTTGGGGTGCTGGAGGGTCACCTTGTGTTTCCCGACAGGGATCTTGAGCTGCCGCGTGCCTTGCACCTCGCCCGACTTCTTTCCGTCGATGAGAATCTCGGCGAAGGGAATCGCCTTCACGTTGAGCAGGCCCATGCGCGGCGCGACCGCCACCGGCTTCGCCTCGACCTTCACCTCGGGTTTCGCCTCGACCGGTTTGGGAACCACGACCGCCTCGAGCGGCGGCTTCGGATCGAGCGCGGCGACCGCGACTCCGGCGTCGATGACCGGTTCGGCGACTTGGGCTGGCTGAACAGGTTGAGGCTCGACCGCGACAGGCGCCTTCACCTCAGCGACTGGCGGCTTGACGGGCTCCGTCGGTGTCGGCTCCACCGTCGGCGTTCTCGTGAGCGCCCACCCACCGCCACCGAGCACGACGACTGCCGCCACCACGCTCGCGACGAGCACCATGGGAGAGCGCGGCTGGCGTGAAGGCTCTGCGGCCAGCGTCGGGGCCGAGTGTTCGGCGGGCATGTCGAGCGAGATCGACCGCGGCTTGAGCACCGTCGGGTCTTTGGTCTTCGCCCCGGCGCGCTCGGTTTCGATCTCTGCGATGCGTTTGTGCGCCTCGGCTTTCACCGAGTCGCGAATGCGCAGGGTGCCGTCGTCGGGTTGCAGGGGCTCGGTGCTCCTGCGCTCGCTGTCGGTTCGTTTGTCGGGCCGCTGAACGACGTCGGTCCCCTGCTGCGGCTGGTATGCGCCGGGGAGCTGATCAGTGCGGCCAGACTGAATCGGCACCACGAGCGAGGGGAGCGGCGCCGTCGCTCCCAGCGAGAGCGAGGGCAGCGGGTCTGTGCGCCTCGGGCCCCGAATCACGTCGGTGCCCAGCTCGGCGCGGCCCGCGGGGTCGGTCGCGCCTGGAGCCTTGATGGCCTGCAGCTGCTCGGTGCGTACGCCAACGGGTTGATGCGAGGGCGCCCCCTCGCCTGGTGTCGCGCGGCCCCTCGCGAGCTCGCTCGAGCGATCGACCGCGAGCGTGTCTCCGCTCCCGAAGGACGACGCCTGCGGCACCACGCCACGCTGCACCGCAGGGACGGCGATGGGCGTCATCGGCTGCTCCTCGGCGGCGATGTCGTCGGCGTACACCTGCTGCAGGAACAACGAGACCGACGTGTCTTCGACCGACTTCGCCGCGCGCAGCACGAAGGTGCCCAGCGCCTTGTCGAACTCGAACGCCGATTGGTACCGCTCTGCAGGAGGGCGCGAGAGCGCCTTCAAGACGATGTCCGACAGCTCGTTGGGTACCTCGGGGTTCAAGCGACTGGGCGGTGCGATGAGGCTGCTCTGCACCGCGCGCAGCACCGCGAGCTCACTGTCGCCGTCGAAGAGTCGACCGCCGGTGAGCATCTCCCAGAGCACCACGCCGAGCGCGAAGATGTCGGTGCGGGAGTCGACCATTTCGCCGCGCGCCTGCTCGGGCGCCATGTACGCGAACTTGCCCTTCAGCACGCCCGGCGCGGTGTGCGTCGTGGAGGCCTTCGCGATGCCGAAGTCGGTCAGCTTCACCGCTCCGTCGAACGAGAGCAGCACGTTGTGCGGCGTCACGTCGCGATGAACGATGCCCAGCGGCTTGCCCTTGTCGCTCAACGAGTGGGCGTACTGCAGGCCGCGGGCGACCTGCGCGCCGATCTCGGCCACCAGCGTCGGCGGAAAGGGAATGCCGCGGTCACGACAGCGCTTGCGCAGATCGAACAGCGACGTGCCGCGCACGTACTCCATGGCGATGAAGTACGACTGCTCGTGTTTTCCGAAGTCGAAGATCTGCACCACGTTCGCGTGGTTCAGCCGCGACGAGAGCCGCGCCTCGTTGATGAACATGTCGATGAACTGCTGATCGCTCGACAAGAAGGCGCGCACGACCTTGATGACGACGTCTTTCGCGAAGCCCTCGGGGCCGGTCGCCTGCGCGAGGTACACCTCGGCCATGCCACCTTCGGCGAGACGCCGCTTGATCTCGTAGCGGCCGATGGACGTTCCGGGAGCCAACATCGACGCCCGCGACTCTAGCCTGCGAACCAGAGGGTGGTACGCCCGTTTCGGTGTGCGTGTCTGGCGCCATGGCCGTGGTACACCTCGCGAGGGGAGGAGTTCTCGTTTGAGCGTGTTTCGGGCGGTGATGGTCGGGTGTCTCGTCGGCTGCGCGGCTCAGGCAGCCCCCCGCACGTTGGTCGTCGGTGCCGGTGACTGTCAGAGCGTCGAGCTCGTCACGGGCCTCAACGACTTCAGCGGAGCGCTGCGCGAGAAGCTGAAGAGCGATCTCTACGAGCCCGACGTGGTGCTCGACATCGTTCGGCCGAGGCCGACGCGCAGCCTCGAAGACGTCGAGCGGCAGGTCGAGTCGGCGCGCACGCTGTTCTACAACGGGCAGAACGATCGCGCGCTCGACCTGCTCAAGCAGGCCCTCGCCGAGCTCGAGCGTGCGCCCATCGCAGGTCAGCCGTGGAAGGTCGCCGCCCAGGCGCTGGCGCTTCAGGGCGTCGTCTCGCAGACCATGGGGAAGAAGGCCGACGCGACCGATGCGTTTCGCCGCTTGCTGCGGGTCGACCCGGCCCACGCGCTCAGCACCGACGAGTACACGCCGAGCGTGATCGCCCAGTTCGAGGCGCTGCGAAAAGAGGTCGCCCGCCAGAAGAAATCGGTCGTGCAGGTGCAGTCGTCGACGCCCGGGGCCGAGGTGCTCGTCGAGGGCCGGGTGATGGGGGTGACGCCGCTGAAGCTCGAGCTGACGGCGGCGGCCTATCGACTGATGGTGAGAACCGCCGATCGCGCCTCGTTCCTCCGGGTGATCACCGTGCCGCGCGACAGTCAGGTGCAGGTCGATCTCGCCACCGAAGGCGCCCTCTCGACCCAGGCGCCCCTGTGTCTGGGCGCGAAGGACAAGGCCGCCGAAGCTGCCGCGCTCAAGCTCGCCAACACCGTCACCGCCGACGATCTCATCGTCGTGCGCCTCGAAGGGGCCAAAGGCGTGCCTGGTCAGTTCGTCGCGTCTCGCTACGAGATCCGCACGGGCTCGATGGTTCGTGAAGGCCGCGTGCAGTCACCCTCGCGCGGCAAGCCTGCCTTCGGAGCGCTCGCGACCTTCGTGCTGACGGGGCAGGGCGCCGCCGTCATCGTCAGCCCCGAAGCGCCGGGGCCGGTCGCCGTCGCCACGCCGCCTCCAACCAAGCCCGTCGAGAAGACCCCGGAGAAGACCGTCGAAGTTCCCGTCGCGCCGCCGCCCACGGTGCAGGCGACGACCTCGATCTCGACCGCACGCCTGGTCTCGTTCGTGTTGATGGGGGCAGGCGGCGCCACGCTCATCGGTGGTATCGCCGCATGGTCGACGGGCGCGAGCGATCGCAGTCGGCTCGCCACCCTGGTTCAAGCCAACAAGTTGCCTGACCCGACCGACCCCGGGCACCGCGAGGCGCTCGACGTCATCTCGCGCGTCGATGGCAACCAGACGCTCTCGTTCTCGATCATGGCCGCAGGCGTTGGAATGGCGGCCGCGGGACTCGCCACGTTCCTCTTCTTCCCCGGCGAAACGACTGCCATCACTGCCATGCCCTCTGCGCAGGGTGGCAGCGTGTTCGTCTCAGGCAGCTTCTGAGTTCAGGTCGTGGGCTGCGAAGCCGCGGCCGTCTTCGGCGTGATGTTCAGGCGCTTGAGTTCGGCGTCGAGTTTTCCCGTCGCCATGAACGCCCACATCTTCCAGTCGCCCATGAACGACCAGAGCGGGTACGTGAACGTCGCGGGCCGGTTCTTCTCGATGAAGAAGTGGCTCACCCACGCGAAGCCGTAACCCCAGAACAGGGCGCCGAGCGCGTAGAGCGGCTGCATCATCACGACTGCACTCACCACCGTGAGCAAGGCGAGGCACGAGCCAACGAAGTGAAACCAGCGCGTGGCCGGGAGACTGTGTTCACCGAGGTAGAACGGCCAGAAGGCTTCGAAGGACTGGAAGCGGTCAGTGCTCATTTCGCGAAGATCTTTCGGAAGAGGCCCACGATGCCCGACTCGTTCGTGCTCTTGAGCTCGTCGACCTTCACTTCTTTACGCTGCCCGGGCGCGCCAGGCGCCAGCGACTCGGCCTGCTTGAGCCCCTTCTTCCGCGAGGGGTCGAGCGACATCGCGCTGAATTCGTCTTCACCTTCGTAGGCCACCTGCGCTCGCGGGCGCTCGTTCGGGGCTGAAGGGGTGGATCCTGTCGGAATCTTCGGGTTCGCCATTCCTCCTACATACGGAGGATCTGAGGGTGAGCGCAAATCAACCTGCCCAAAACGTTGACCACCTTCTCCCACCGTGGGAGCGTCGCCGCCTGATGCTCGGGGCACGTCTCGCCATCGTCCTCGCCGCGGCCACACTCTGTGCGGCCTGTGGCCCGGTTCAATCGACCAGCTTCCTGATGGATGCCGAGACGATGCTCGAGGCAGCCCGGACGGCGCAGGCCGAGAAGCTCGCTCCCTACGAGTGGACTGCGGCCAACCTCTACCTCCACAAGTCGAAGGAAGAGGTGGGCTACGCCGACTTCGAGCAGGCCGTCGACTACGCCAAGAAGGCCGTCGACTTCGCCACCCGCGCCCGTGATGGCGCCGTTCGCACCGTGCGTCGCACCGAAGCGCCGGCTCCCGTGAACACGCCGACCGCGAGGCCGGAGTGATGCGTTCAGTCTTCGCTGTTCTGACCGTGCTGCTTGGCGTCGGCTGTTTCAGCTCCGCCCAGATTCGCGCCTCGGCCGACATCATCAAGGGCGACATCGAGCGGGCGAAACGCTCGGGCGCGATGCGGTGTGCTCCCCGCGAGCTCGCCTCGGCCGAAGCCAACCTCGACTTCGCGCTCGGTGAACTCGAGCAGGGCAACTCGAGCCGCGCGCACGATCACATCCTCGACTCCGAGACCGCCTCGAAGAAGGCGCTGCTGCTCTCGAAAGACTGCGCGCCGCGGCAGGTCGTCGTGAAGGAGCCGCCACAGCTCGTCGTGAAGATCGAAGAGACCGACACCGACGGCGACGGCGTGGTCGACAAAGACGACAAGTGCCCCCGGCTGCCCGGCCCGCCCGAGAACAAGGGCTGCCCCGTCGAGGCTCCCAAAGATCGCGACGGCGATCTCATTCCCGACCCCGCCGACTCGTGCCCCGACCAGCCGGAAGACAAGGACAACTTCCAGGACGAAGACGGC